>NZ_CP009286.1:3836500-4148500 GCF_000758685.1 Paenibacillus stellifer | reverse complement strand
TGATGAAATACAAGGCGGGAACCAGAAGCAGAATGTAATAATGGATGTTTTTTTTAAAATAGATGCTTACGCTAGACCGCCTCACTCCTCTCCGCTTAACCCCCTCCAGATTTTTCTTGTCTGCCGTAATGGTGTTCTCCAATATGCATTCATCCCCTTTCCGGTCCTGCTGTGGTATGGCTGCCGGCCACACCCTTATTAAACGATGCCCGGCAGGGGCAGGGAAACAGACATTTTCGACATGATGTTACAAAAAATGACCTAATCATTGAAAATACCAGTGTACATATATGATCTTTGTAACATTTTTCGCCTTTTTGAGTCAGATTATATTACATTATGTTGACAGTTGTAACATCGCGAGGACATAATAAAAACCAAATTCTTTTTTTGAGGGGGAGAAACGGGATGCTAAAGAGCGCGGGTTCACTGCTCAAGGGGGCTTTTCAAAGCCTGCTGTACCGGTTTTTCTTTTTCTTCCTCGTCGTATCCTTGCTGATTCAATTTATCAATCTCGTCACGTACCGGGTCAATCTGTGGGTGTTCGAATCCGAGCTGGAGCAGAATTACAATAGATCTCTTTCCAATATAGCAGACGGCCTGAACAGCGTGTTTACGGGAATCTATAACTCGAATTATCTTCTTTCGCTTGACCCCGACGCCATGCAGTTGTTCTCCTCCACTTTCCATGTGGACAGTCCGGAGAAATATACCGTCGTTTCCGAGACCGTTCAATCCCTGAACCGGATTCGCTTGATGAGCGATTACGTGGACAGCGTGTTTATCTACAAGAAAAAAGACGGGCTGATTATCAGCGATCAGGGAACTTATCCGGCCGATGATTTTTTTGGGCGAAAAAATGTGCTGGAGCAGTATCCCGAAGCGTTCTGGAATGACTACGGGTCGCAAGGCCGCCCCTTTCAGATCCTTCCTCCTTCCCGGTCAAGCTCACGCAGCGGCGCCTACATTCTGCCTATCGTGCAGACCGCGATTGCGGAATACCATTCGGATGATCTCTATGTTATTAATCTGAAGGTAGACCCGATCATCGCATCGCTTGCCGAATCCAAGCTGACCCCGAACAGCATGCTGTTCATGATGGACGACAACCGCGAACTGATCGCTTCGACCGAAATGAACGAGCCTGACGACGAAGTACGCCGGTTCGCCAAAACGTTTCAAATAGGCGGCTCCCCTGTATTGAGAACGGCGATTGGACATGAGGAGATGCTGGCGATTCAAACGAGCACCCGATTTGTCTTCAAGAATCTGAACATGATTGCGGTCCTTCCCGTCTCCGATATCCGCGAGAGCATGAAGATCCTCAAGATGTGGTGGGGGACCCTCTGGGTCATCGCGCTGGTGCTGTCGGTGCTGTTGTCGTTCCTGTTCAGCAAGAAGCTCTACGCTCCCGTGCATTCTCTCATTCTGAAGATCACGCCTTCCCCGGAGCCGGCCGTCAATGAATACAAGGTGCTGGACCGGGAATTTCACCGGATGATGGACAGTATGAATCTGTTGAACAGCAGCCTGACGTCGATTTCGCCGCTGGCGATGGAGCAATGGATCGTTCGGATGCTCCGGAACAACCGGATTCCGGACGAGCAGGACGTTCGCGAATTTTTGGACAAATGCGGAATAGACTTCCGCTACGACGGCTTTGCCGCCGCGCTGATTCGCGTCAAATTCACCAAATCTTATCATATGGAGTACAGCGACACCGAGCAGAACCGGTATTATGAGAAAATGGCCGGGCTGCTGAAGGAAAATGTGCCTGCGGAGCTTCAAAGCATACTCGTCGAAATCGAATCGAATGTGTTCTGCTTGATCGTGAACTTGCGGCAGGAGGATGAGAGGTATGAACTTGAGGCGTATTCGGATACTCTGTTCCGACTGTTCCGTCATGACGAGATCATTCAGGATCTTTTTGTAGGCATCGGCGGCTTCCATGAGGGCTTCGGCGGCATTCAGCAGTCCTATCTTGAAGCGTTGAAATCGCTCTGGCGGCTTTCGCCGTTTGAGAACGAGCGGCTATATTTCTACGGCAAGGAAGACGAGAAATCCGTAACCCTTCTGCTAAATTCAAGCGAAGACAAAATCATCTTCAATCTGCTTGCTTCCATCAAGCGGGAAGAACTGTTCGAGCTGCTGGACAAGGTCGTACGAACCCACGCCTCGGTAGGCCTTAGCGGACTCGCGGTGAAGGAACTGTGCATGCATCTCTTCATCATCGGCTCGCAGGTGCTTAAGCAAAAGGACAAAACGCTTCCGGAAGCCGCCTACCGGGAATACATGCGCGTGATTCTCTCCGAGCATCCCGTCTCGCTTGCGAGCATGACGGCGTTCATAACGGATTACTTCAATCAGATAATGAATACCCTGGAGCCGCATACCGGCAGGCTGGATTCCCTGGCCTTCAAGCCCTACATCGATGCGAACTATCATGAGGACATCCATCTTGAGGCGCTCGCCGACAAGTTCCACACCACCCCGAACTATATGTCGCGGCTCTTGAAGAAGGAACTCGGCAAGCCATTCGCCCAATATTTGCAGGAACGAAGAATCGAGAAGGCGAAGGAGCTGCTTGCGCAATCCACGATGCTGATTCAGGATATTTGGGCATCGGTCGGATTCAATAACCGGAACACCTTCATCCGCGCCTTCCGAAAAAGCGAGGGAATCTCCCCCATGGAATATCGTCTCCAGCATACTTCCGCTGACCGGAGCGACGCCGGGCCACAAGAGCGTGATGGAAGTGGAAGCTAGGGGATGTCTGAATAGCGATTTGCCACAATAGCGGCGCAATCTCTCTCCGGGGATTGCGCCGTTGTCTGCTAGAATCATAGGTATCAGATGTCAGATGGAGAGGATGAGTAGACATGTCGGAGAATCTGTTAAGCAAAATCCGGGCGTTGTCGGATCAAATGGGCGTCTCGGTAACGGGCCTTCCTGAAAAGATTGATATCAGACCAGGCGCGCTGAGCCTTGCCCCGCCTTTTATCCGGGAAAAGGGCTGGCGTTCCCCGCTGTTGGTGGCGGACAGTCATACCTTTGCTGCGGCAGGGGAGAGGCTGGAGGCGCTGCTTGAGGAAGGCGGGACTGCCGCCTTAGTCACGCTGGTGCTGCCGAACGAGCAGGGGGATGTGATTGCCGACGAAGCATCCGTCGTGCAGGTGCTGCTGGCGCTCCAGGGAAACAAGTCGGATGTGGTTGTCGTGGCAGGCTCGGGAACTTTGACCGACATCGCCCGGTACGCCGCCTATACGGCAGGGCTGCCGTTCGTGTCCGTTCCGACCGCACCATCCGTCGACGGCTTCACCTCA
Source organism: Paenibacillus stellifer (assembly GCF_000758685.1). Classification (NCBI taxonomy): domain Bacteria; kingdom Bacillati; phylum Bacillota; class Bacilli; order Caryophanales; family Paenibacillaceae; genus Paenibacillus; species Paenibacillus stellifer. The sequence goes on along the minus strand of NZ_CP009286.1, from coordinate 4,145,177 downwards.
AGCGGCGCGCCGCTCATTATCCGAGGCAATAAGCTGACAATACGGGTAGTGGGTCCGGCGGCTATATTTGCCGACACGAATATTCTGAAGGCTGCGCCTGCGCCCATGATCGCGGCCGGATTCGGCGACATGCTGGGCAAGTATACCGCGCTGTTCGACTGGAAGTTCGGGCGTATAACCGCCGAAGAGCCTTACTCGCCGGAGATTGCCGGGCTGACTGAATCGGCCCTGCTGGCGTGCGTAAGCCATGTGAAGGAGATCGGGGAGCGGACGGAGGAAGGAATCCGCATTTTGACGGAAGCGCTGATGGAGTCGGGACTGGCCATCCAGCTCTTCGGGCAGTCTCATCCCGCATCCGCCGCAGAGCATCATCTGTCCCATTATTGGGAGATGGAATATATCCGCACCGGCCGGCGGCAGCTGCTTCACGGGGCGAAGGTCGGCGTAGCCTGTGCCGAAATATCGGCGCTGTACCACGAAATCGCCGCCAGACCCGAGATCCGGAATGACGCCAAATGGGATCAGATCCGCAAGGAGATCGACCGTGTTCCGGGCCCGGATGAGATTCGCGCGCTGCTGCACGCCGTTCACGGACCGTCAACGATAGAAGAGCTTGGAGTGAGCGGCGATCTGCTGCGGCGCAGCCTGGAGGAAGCCCATGTAATCCGCCCTAACCGGCATACGCTGCTGCGCGCGCGGAATGAGGGCGGGCTTAATCTGCAATAAGCCTATCCCGGTAGTTAGCAGTCTATAAGAAAGGCTATGATGTAAGTTATATACATTATGAGAACATTTGTTCTATAATGGCGGATGAGAAAACCATCCGGAGGGTAACCATGAATTTGCACAGAAGATTTGCCAAATTAAATGATGTCGATTTGTTCTACCTGGATACCGGTAGCAAGGGACCGGCTATTCTCTGTCTTCATGGCAGATGGGGCAGAGGGGAGACCTGGTACGACTTCATGCAGCGATATGGAGATAGATACCGGATCATCGCTCCGGATCAGCGAGGCCACGGCTGGAGCGGCAAGCCATTGTGCCGATACACCGCTGAGGAAATGGCTGATGATATGGTTCAATTGCTAAATATTCTGGAGATTGATTCCGCGATCGTAGTGGGGCACTCGATGGGCGGACAAGTCGCCGGTTATCTGGCCGCTCTCGATCCGAAGCTAGTAGAGGCGCTGGCCATTCTGGACAAGTCTCCGGCCGGACCGGCCGAGCGAAGCCGTATCCCCTTGAGCGAGATTAAGGCTGTGGACCCTGTTACGAAAGACTGGCCGCTGCCTTTCGACAGCTTGAAGCAAGCGGATTACTACATCCGGAAAGAGGCGACTACGGAGATAAGCTATTCCTATTTCATGAGCAGTTTGATTGAAACGCCGGAAGGCTACAACATGCTGTTCAGCACGGAGGCGATGGCTGTCGGTATCGCCTACAATCAGGATTGGCATCACTTGCTGCCATCTATTGAATGTCCGGTGCTGCTTGTCAGAGCCAAAGACAACGAAGCCGTCCCCGACGAGGAATTGTCCAGGATGCAGGCCCTCATCGCCAATTGCCGGTCGTATACGATGTCGCATCCCCACCATAATGTGTATTTGAGTGACAAGGAAGAGTTCTATACTTGTTTTGACGAATTTCTGCGTTCCATCTAAATAGAACCGCAGTCCGTAGGCCGAATCGGCTCATGGACTGCGGTTCTTGCTGTCACAGGGAAATTACTCTATTGCATGTCTACCGCTGCCGCTATCCGAAAGGCATGCCCCTCCCGCCTCAGCTCGGCGGAGCCAGGAAATTCACCGATTCCGGCTTCTGTCTGCGGAACGTGCCCGGTGTGCAGCCCACCCAGGCCGAGAACTGGCGGATGAAGCTCTGGGCGTTCACATAGCCGAGCCGGTAAGCGATCAGTTCGATGGAATCGCTGCTTCGCTCCAGCATCTGCATCGCCTCCTGCTGCTTGAGAATCATCAGGTACTGGCGGGGGGACATACCGTATGCCTGGCTGAACAGACGGTGGCAATGGCGGCGGCTGATGTTCAGCCGGGCCGAAATTTCCTCCAGCCAGTTGCTTGCTTCGGCTTCTGCGGAGGCGTCCGATCCGATGAGGGAGACATCCTGCTCGGTGTCCAACCGCCGGTGAAGCATGCTCTCAATCTCCCTGGCGATAAGGTACGCCGGTTCCGTCAGCTCTTCGGCCGGAAGAGCTGCGGCAGTTGCGGCAAAATGCTCCTGAATGGTCTCCACCAGCGGGAATACCTTGGTCATAACGGATATGCTGCGGATTCGGTCGCCGTCCAGCGTCTCGAAGAGCTGGCGGATTAGCGGCTTCAACGCTTCATTGAGGCGATGACCGGCCGGGTAGAAGCCTTCATTTACGGTCTGGAACAGATGCAGCAGCTCCTCGTCACTGACCTGCACATGGGCCACACTGAACGAGGCCTCTTCCGAATCTCTTGTGTCGTAGCCGTGAAGCTGCATCGGCGATACGATCAGAAGATCGCCCTCGCGGAGCACCTTCTCCGATTTTCCGGCGAAGGCGTTCAGCTCGCCGCTGCGTACGAGCAGAAACTCGAACATCATATGGTGAATATGCCGGCAGCAGGTCCAGCCTTTCGATACCGAGCGGATATGCGGCGCGTGCAGGCAGAGATCTGTGCGGACATGCGGGTAATAGACGGCGTTATCTTTCAAAGCGCCCATACTGATCAGCTCCCTATGACCGATTATGTTTATTCCGGGGCAAAACAAGACCGAATAAGTTAGTGAAGAATATTTCGCCCGGGGCTATACTGGCTTTACGAAAAAAGCCGATTCGGCTGTAGAAGACTTTCTTCCTTCTGAATCCGATTATAAGCGAAAAGGTAGTGAATGTAATGGCAAAAACGGAATCCACCCTGGATTACACGAAATGGTTCCAGGCGGAGAGCGACAATAAAGGGAACAGAAGTCCCTTCGTGCTGCTGTCGCGTCTCTTCCGGGAACATAACCGAAAGCTGGCGCTGTCCGCTTTCTATTATATGTTGAAGACCTCGCCGGTCTGGGTGCTGCCTGTTGTAACGGCCAATATCATCAATATTGTCAGTTACCCGAACCGCCATTCCATGCAGGAATTCTGGATTAATTTCGCCGTGATCTTCATCGTCATCGTGCAGAATATTCCCACGCATACGATGCACATCAAATATATCAGCCAGGCAGCCCGCCATGTGGAAGCCGGACTTCGCAGCACCCTCGTCCGCAAGCTGCAGCAGCTGTCGCTCGGTTATCACGGCGATATGAACGCAGGGAGGCTGCAATCCAAGGTACTGCGCGACGTGGAAGCGATCGACTTCCTGTCCCGGCAAATGATGATGACCGTCATTCCGGCAGGCATCAACCTGGCAGTTGTGGTGGGACTGACGCTGTACCACAGCTGGATGGTTGCGCTCTTCTTCGCACTGATGGCTCCGACTTCGATTTATCTGGTCCGTCTGTTCCGTTCGCGGATGTCCCAGCGCAACCGCGAGGTGCGCCGGAATATTGAAGAAATGTCCGGCAAGGTATCGGAGACAGTGGAGATGATCCCGGTTACCCGCGCACACGGCCTGGAGGAGGTCGAAATCCGCAAGGTCGACGCTGCGCTGGAAAATATCCGCCAGCGGGGACATATGCTTGATGTGCTTGAGGCCTATTTCGGTTCTTCCAGCTGGGTTGTGTTCCAGCTGTTCCAGGTCGGCTGTCTGTTCTTCACCGCCTATCTCGCGCATCTGGGGTATATGGAGATCGGCGATATCGTCATGTACCAGGGCTTTTTCAACATGATCATCGGGTCGGTGACCTCCATCCTGAACGTGTATCCGAACCTGGTCAAAGGCATGGAATCCCTGCACTCCGTCTCCGAGGTGCTGCTGTCGAACGAGACGGAGGAGTACAAGGGCCGCACGAAGCTGGACGCAGTCGACGGGGCATACAGCTTCCGGGGTGTCGGCTTCCGCTATTCGGAGTCCGAGCGGCATGTGCTGAAAGATTTCTCGCTGGATATCCGGGCGGGCGAGACGATCGCCTTCGTCGGGGAATCCGGTTCGGGCAAATCCACCATCCTGAATCTCATTATCGGCTTCTACAAGCCCCAGAGCGGGATCATCAAGGTGGACGGCGTTCCGATGGATGAGCTGAGCATGAGGCAGTACCGCCAGTCGCTGGCGATTGTGCTTCAGAACAATATTCTGTTCTCGGGTACGATCCGTGAAAATATAACGTACGGCCTGCCGAACATCAGTGATGAGCAGGTGCAGCAGGCGGTATACATGGCCAATCTGCAGGATGTGATCGACAGTCTGCCCCAAGGGCTGGAGACATCCGTCGGCGAGCATGGCGGCAAGCTGTCCGGCGGCCAGCGGCAGCGGATTGCCATTGCGCGGGCGCTGGTCCGCGATCCGAAGATTATCATCCTGGATGAAGCAACCTCGGCGCTGGATAACGTATCGGAACGGCATGTCCAGAGCGCGATCGAGCGGCTGATGCATGGCCGGACCACCTTTATCGTGGCGCATCGGCTGTCCACCATCAAGAATGCGGACCGGATTGTCGTTATGAAGCAGGGGAAGATCGTGGAGGTCGGCAGCTACGACGAGCTGCTTGAAATGAAGGGCGAGTTCTTCAAATTGAAAAATATGTGAGCAGGGTTCCGTCTTCCCGGTGTCGAAGTGAGAATGTCTGGGAGGGAAAGATCATGACACTTATTTTAGGCTATCAATTTGAGGAGTACTCCATTCCGCTGGCGTTCGCAGGACGCTACCTCATCGTAGAGCAGGCGCCGGACGGACTGATGGTCAGCATACTGCTGGACCACGAGGAAGCGCCGGTCTTCGATATTCTGAAGAATGAGCCAATCGGCAATCCCTATTCAAGCGTTGTTAACTCGGTTCCCGGCGTATTCGACGTCAAGGACAACACCGGGAGGCCTGTCTATCAGCTGCAGGTAGGAGCCGAGATCAAGGCGGTTCTGTATCTGGATAGCGGCGAGGAACTGGAGGTGTCTTTAACCAAAGACAGCATCCGGGCCGGCAAGCTGGATATTCCGAACACGTTCAACCCGGCGGTCATCGGGGCGAAGGTCAGTCCCGGCGGCAGCGTCGGAGTCGGCAATTATGTGCCGTACAGCCTGCTGAAATGGTTCAAATAGAAGACGAAGAGGGCGGCCTGAGGGCCAATGTCATTAAGTTAAGCTCTAAGATCAAGACCCGCAGTAGAAATGAAAGCGAAACGGCATGGGGAAGAGCCCTGTGCCGTTTGTTTACTCCTGATAAGCCGATGAATCGTGTTAAGGATACGCTCGCATGAGTTAAGATAATTCCTATTGATTTCCGGCATCTTTAAATCAACTGGTAACTAATCCATTTTTCGTTAATAAATATGTACAATCACATAAAGATGCAATATTTATATTATGTGTAGCGAGCAGTATAATGGTACCATTGCCCTTTATTTCATTAAAACATTCAAGAACCAATGACGCTGCTTCATCGTCTAACGAAGCTGTTGGTTCATCTGCTATAATTAATTTTGGTTCATTTATTAAGGCACGAATAATACCAATGCGCTGTAATTCGCCGCCAGATAGCTTTTCTATTTTTTTATCAAGAAGTTGCTCAACTTGTAATAATTGCGCAAAATGTTTAATGCGGTTTTGTGTATTAATTTCATTTTTTTTCTTTTTATTAAGCCACAATGGTACCGTTATATTTTGTAAAGCTGTTAACTTAGGTATCATAGGATTAAATTGAGAAACATAACCGATATTTTCAGCACGTATTGAACTAAGTTCATTTAAACTCTTCTGAGCAAAGGAACTCTCATTTAAAATGATATCTCCTGAGGTCGGTTTTTCTAATCCAGCCAATATATTCAATAATGTACTCTTCCCTGTACCACTCTTTCCTTTCAATGCAATAATTTGACTAGGCTTTACCGTCAATGAAACATTCTCGAATATTAATTTCTCTTTATATTGCTTCTTAATATTTTTTATCAAAAGAGTCATCTAGATCAGCCTTTCAAGTGTTGTATGATATCTAATCTTTTAAATATATGTCTAGTAAAATAATGAATGATATAAGTAAAAAGAACGAAAATAATCAAAATAACTAAAAAATAAATAATAATAATGTTACTTGAATTGTTGATTAAAGAGAAAATCAGAACTAAGGGGATTAAACTACTTAACCCAAAGCATACCATGAACTGATTTCGAGTAACTTTGGATAGCTGAGACATACTTGCACCTGAGATTAACAATACTTTATATATATCAAAATTCTTTTTTATGCTTGCATTAATAGACCACAAGAAAAGTGTAATAGTAATTGTTCCTGTAATACCTGAAAATATGTACAATATGTTTCTGTTGGCTTCTGTCATTTTCACTAAAGCATTTATTGCCACACTGTTAGCTCCAATTATTTGATAATCGTTAAAATTTGATTCAAGAGAGATGTTGGATAGTTCTTTTCTTATTTGCAATGGAGATAAGTCTGAGATAATCATCCCATTAATTTGACTCAATAATGATGCTCTAACAAAAACCCCATTACTATTCAGATCAACGTCATTATCAAACGTCATTAAAGGCATAATTATATGAGCATTTTGCATAATTCATATTTTGATTTAAAGTCAAAGTTAGGTTACAACGAAATCTCAGTGTTGTGAGAGTGGAGTGAAAAATAGACAGACGGACAGAATTTCAATGAATCGGAAGTTTTTAAGCGGCGTTCTGTACTCGTTGCTTCGCAATGGCAAGCGCAGAGGCAAGTAACACAATCGCATTTAAATATTGGTGAGTTGTCACTTTTTGAATCCCCCAGACGTGAAGCTGGTCTGCAGTTAAATAGGTCTTCATTCGAGAATTGCAGCGTTCTACACTGGTTCGTTTATTGTAAAGTTCCTTCCAGCCTCGGCTTTCCCGATGCGGTAGCGCATAACGCCGGAGATCCGTTTGACTGTTGATTTTAACCACCATTCCATAATTGGAGGACGAACAAGCGGCCATGCCCAAAGGACAATCCACTTGACCTGTCGCATGTGGACAACGGAATTTTAAATGCACCTTTTCCTGTCCCCAATACGTCATGGGAAATCCCATCGAACAACAGGGCGTGCCTTTGCGGGTAATCCCCGCTGGCGGTTCCTTTTCATTCCGTGGATTCAGCGGAATAATGGCTTGCGCCTTGACGTTCCGGGCGGCCTCGTAGTTTTTTATTTGGTCGTAGCCCGCATCCAGCATGAAGAATTTCACTTTAGATTTCGCAGCGACAGTCGTCATGAGTGCAGGCCCTTCGTCTCCGTCGTTCACATGGGCAGAGGTCACCTTGAGCGCCATGGGAAGTTCACTTTTGGCATCGACGGCCAGATGCAACTTATAGCCAAACCACTTGACTTTGTTGCCAAAGGTGTCAAACTTGGCACCCCAGTTGGCATTGCCGGTGAGTTCACTTTTTCGCTTGGGTTCCTTTTTCTCGTAAGCGTGAATAGCGGCGCTGTCGATAGCGACATGAGTTCCGTCGATGATTCCAGCTTCTTGGCACTGAGTCACAAGATCCTCAAACAACTGCTTGGCAAGGCCTTTGCCAGTCAACTCGGCAAAGACTCGACTTAATGTAGAAATCGAAGGAGCGGGGATATCCAGTCGAAGCCCACATTGGTAACGGAAACGGAGGTCAAACTTTAGTCTGCGCGCTAGGCCGGTGAACGTATCGATATTCTCTAAAGGAGCTGCGAGTAGCGCGCGAAGAATGCCTTGACGACAGTGTCCGTCTGCTCCTCGGGGTGAGGGATTTCTCAATTCTCTTGCGTAAGGTCGCAGGTCCAAAGCGCTGAAAAAGATGGGCAATCGCTCTTTCGATTCGATTTTTTGAAGCTCTTCAAAGGAAAATAGACTTTCTTGGAGAATATACATAGTGACTTCACTCCCTTGGGTTTTCTCGTTTGGTCACTTGAAAACTTCTCCAAGTTGGGGTGAAGTCCTTTTTTATGCTCAAAATTGCTTTGTGTAACAAGGGCTTAGATTAATGCAAAATGCTCATATAAGTGTCTAAAAAAAGTTCGGGCTCAGATTTAGTAAGTATTTTTTGAGATGGCGGCAAGACTCCCTTAACTATCCCTTCAAAAGGTCGTTGATAATATAGAATATTAAAACTGTCTCCAGGTTTATAAATCCCTCTATAATCTGCTCCCAGTATTATAGGGATCTGTTTTTTTTTATCATTATAAATAAAATCTGTATCTGTGAATAACTCGCCTTCGCTTAACTGTATGTTATTTGAATCAAATACTATTTTATTTAATTGAACTGATTTAATAGTTCGATAACTCAAACCATTAATATTATATGCAGGTTGGTTAAAGCCATTTTCATAATAAGCATCAAAATGAATATCACCTTTGAAATCAGAAACTTCAATTGGTTGCCAAATTGCATTATAATAGTCGAAAGTTTGTTTTTTTGATAGTTCCGTTGAAAAACTTTTCAAAATGTCCATACTATTCATGTTTGAAAAAAATTCAGTTTCTTTTTCATCGTATAAAGAATCAGATAATATATATAAGTTTTTATCCTTATAATTATTAGTAGTGCGGACTTCCAAATTAGCTTGATTAAGATTTGTGATTAATTGGAATACTAAGATGCAAAAGCAAAAAGAGACCACAATTAAAGTAAAGAAAAGGATTTTGGTTTGCTTAAATAATACATGCTGAACAAACTTCAAAATCTTCTGCCTCCTCTTTGAAGCGAATATTTTATCACTGTAAATACGTGTGTTATAAGAACAATAAGAAAAAGATATGCATATAAAATAAAAGTATAATAGAGCCAAACATTATCCCATAATCCCAAATAATAGGTGTTAGAAAGCACTGAAAAAATCAACACAATTGTTGACATTGTTATAAATGGGGATAATTTATATTTAAATATTGTTTTTACTATTCGCAGATAGGAATGTCCTGAAATATAAGATACTGTAATAAGTTTTCTATCACTATTTGCCCAAATGTAAATAAGCAAAGTAGAAAGGATAACAAAAAAAATAATCACCAAATATATTGTTGTCTTAATTAGCTTATTAGAACGTAATGAATATGTACCATACTTCTGTAATGATATTTCTTCGATATTTTTTACACCTAGATAAAAGTAAAGCTTCTCTTTCGCATTTGAACTTGGAGAAGAAAAAATAAAATTATTACCATTATTCATATCTATATTTTCGGCACTAATTAACCAAGACTCTGCTTTTAATTTATACGAACGTGGAGTATTAAAATAACCGACAACCTCATATTCATTAGGAATAAGATGTTCATCAACAGAAGTACCAATAATAGCAACCTTTTTTTTTTCATCTAAACCTGTCTTTTTCGTGTACGAGATTGGAGGTAGCTTAATATTTCCTTTAATTTGTACATATTTGATGTTTGGAGTTGAGCTATCATATTGCATTAAAATAAAGTTTGAAATATTTTCATCTGCGATTCTCTCCATTCTCTCCATTTTAAACGAGATCGATTTGTTACTTACATACCCGTTGTTTATCATATTTTCATAATTAAAATAAGAGTATAACCAACATGTTGAAATTGTTAAAAAATAAATAAACACCACAACACTACAAAAAATGTAGTTATGATTACTTTTGAAATATATTTTCTGCATGTAATTTTGAAAGAGAGATAATCTTTAGATTATCTCTCTTTCCCTCCTAATTGTTAACTTCCCCAATTGGTAACTGCAACATAACCCCAACGATCAGTTACCCATCCACCGTAAGCATTAGTGACATTTGTTCCATACACTCGATTACTGTCTCCGACCACACCGCTGCCGAGTTGACTTTCAAAACGAGCACGAGTATAGTGATATTTTCCCTCCCAAGCTGTATATCCATGTACTCTTTCCATAAGCACATCATGCCCACCGTAAGTATTTTGCACTTCTCCTGTATGAACCTCAGGCGAAGATGCCACTGGAACCCCACGCGTACTGAAGCCAAGATCTGCTGAGGAGGAAGAAGCATCGACATAGTAACCATCTTTTTCACTCCAACCACCTGAAGCGCTTTTTTCATCACTTTGAGCAGCAAATGAACTCATAGGAACCGCTGTTAAGATAATACTAGGGCCTGTATGCAAACTATGACCCCATAAAATGGGTAAATCATAGGTATGATGAATCGATATGAAATCCGTGACGACCAATGGGAAGCCATTAAGGACCTGCTACCGCCGGAGAGAAAACCACAAGGAGGGAGACCCCCGAAAGACCATCGTCAAATGCTAAATGCCATGCTGTGGGTAGCACGGTCAGGTGCCCCCTGGCGGGATTTACCTGAATATTTCGGCTCTTGGTCTACCGTCTATAGTCGATTCCGCCGCTGGCAAATGGCCGGTATTTGGGACCGTATTCTGGAGCATGTTTCCGCAGAGCCCGACGAGGAAAGCGTCATGATCGATACCACGATTGTCCGTGTCCATCAGCATGGATCGGGCGCAAAAGGGGGGGCCTTAAGCAAGCCATTGGGCGGTCCCGGGGCGGATTAACAACCAAAATCCACGCAGTCGTTGACGCGCTGGGCAACCCACTGCGCTTTGTGCTGACCGGAGGCCATTGTCATGACTCCGTAACCGGTTATGAGATATTGAAACAAATGGACTTAACGAAAAGGCAAGTGTTGGCTGACCGAGCGTACGATACCAACCGAATCCGCCGTCTATTGGATGAACAGACTGCGACCTGTGTGATTCCAAGTAAGAAAAATCGTCGGAAGCCCCTGGAATGGGACCGTGAGATTTACAAGGAGCGTCATCTGATCGAGTGCTTTTTCAATAAACTAAAACACTATCGTCGACTAGCTACTCGCTATGATAAGCTGGCGTGTACCTTTATGGCTTTTTTGTCCCTGGCCTCCATTATGATATGGCTTGCTTAGGTTTGCATACACACCCTAGTAGCAACAATAAGTGAAGAAAATAATCTTTTCTTGTTCATTTCAATGTTCCCTTCAATTTAGAATTTGGAAGCTGGCCAGTCATCCTAAAAATCATTAATTCCACAAATTCAAATATAGTGTACTAATACCATATATTGTCGACAGGTTAACAATAACATAACATCCTAAATAATGTAAATATTTTTTTAATAAATATTAAACTTCCTTCATATAACCTTTTCGGCATGGCTTATCCAGTATCAATATTCTAGAGTCCGTGAGACTACTTTCGAACCGTAACGAGATTTAGACATTGAGTAGGAGAATGTTTTTATAATAGCAGATAACAATCAGTACAATAAGCGGGCGTACTACCTGAGGGCCGTTCTTTTTTGCATAAAGACGTATTTGAGGAAAAATGAACCTTTATCGCCTCCCGATTGTCTTAAGGGTGAAGAAAGGGGAAAGGGAGGGATACAGTGGATAACCGGGAATTGTTCGAGGCTTACAACAAGGACGTATACAAAACCTGCCTGTATATGGTTCGCGACCCGGCGGATGCCGAGGATTTATGTCACGATACTTTTATAACAGCTTTCCGCAGCAGGACCGATAACATCGGGCAGCACAGAGCCTGGCTCATCCGGATCGCCGTCAACCGATGCCTGAACCATCTCAGACGCAAGAAACTCTTCCGGTTCAAAATCGAGTCCAATCTGCCCCGGTTCGCCCCGGCTAACGATCTGTCGGCGGAGCAGCGGGCGGAAGAGCGGGCAAGCCGGTCGGAGTGGGCAGAGGTGATGAAGGAGCTTCCCGTCAAAGTCCGGGCGGTTATCGTCCTTCGATTTGTGCATGACATGACACTCTCGGAAGTTGCGGACACGCTATCGATTCCGGTCGGAACGGTCAAATCGAGGCTCCACAAGGGACTGAGGCAGGTAAAGGGCATATTGGAGAAGCAGGAGCGTGCGATTGCGAGAGAGGAGGATACCCGTGAAGGATGCAGAGCGGTTAGCGGCACTCAAATTAAGTGAAGAGAATATCCGTTATCCCGATTTTAACCGAATGTGGGAGTCGATTGAACGAGACCGGCTGCTTACGGAGCAGACGAACAGCGTGATGTCAGAAGGGCCGGACGTGAAGTGGAGCTGGTCTGGACCAGAAAACAATGAAACACAGCGCAAGGGTCGAAGCTGGGGCAAAATGACGATTGCGGCCTCGGTCGCCGTGCTGCTGATCGCCGCTCCTGTCTATGCGGCCGTGCATGGGGACTGGGGACATCTCCTGACAGGCAAGCCCGGCATCCAGTCCGCGCTAGACCGGAATCTCGGGCAGAAGCTGGGCCAGACCATGACCATGAACGGCATTAAACTGAATCTTGAAACGGCATTTGTGGACGAGAACCGGACGGTTATCCTGTTCACGCTGGATGTAGGCAAACGGGCGGAGACGGATTTTTGGAAGTTCGGGGATCTCTACATTGAGAGTGAGCAGGGGAATAAACTCGGTGAAGGATATAATTATCTGCAGTGGGATGAGCAGAAAGGCCGTTATAACGGATATTTCGAAACCGAGTGGTCGCCGGATACCGAAACCGCCAAGGTAAGGCTGGTCGCAGAGGGGCTTACGGCATACAGCTTGGGAGAACAGGACATTTCCTTGAATCCATCGTCGAACGCGTCACAGAGCTTTAAAGTAGGCAAGGAAGGGATTAAGGAGATTGCCGTACAGACATTCCGGATGGATAGCGGGAAGACCCTCTTCGCGTCCACCGTTTTATTCGATCGTCCTGAGGCCAAGGAATGGACGTATCCGCAGATTGCGCTGTTTCATGGAGAAGAAGCGGTTCAGCAGCTGTCTGGATCGATGTTCGGGACGCCGGATGAACATGGGAATTACACAACCCAGCAGTATTATCAAACATCAGACGCCACGGCTGCGGGAGCCTCCTTCAAATTGCAGTATTGGCGGCTTGAGCAGTCAGTATCCAAGCCCTGGAATTTTGATATGACGCTAAGCAAAAAACAGATGGAGTTCGGAACTACAATTACGCCGCTGAATGTTCCGCTGGAGCCGGGGAACAACGCGCTCAAAGTCGAGAAAATGGTCGTTACCCCGACCCAAATCCGGGTAGGCATTCGAAGCAGCAAGCTTCCTTATAATTTCCCCTATCAGAAATACAGACTGGAAATCGATGGACGGACGCTGGAGGCTGCTCCGTATTACTCTGCCGTGCAGGGTGATCCGGGTTATAGAGGCTACCAGTTCGAAATGCCGTCAGATCTGATTATCAAGAAAGACAGCCATATCGTGTTGGTGGGAGTCTTTAAGGTTAATTATGTCGAGGATCAGCAGACTGCGTTCCGGTTTACGGGAATTGATGAAGAGAAGCGGCATCTGAATGCCGTAATCGGCGGTTACCCGGTAACCTGGACTTATTACATGAAGGGCTCCGATCTGTATGTGGAGAGCAGCAGTGACAATACCCTGTTCGGAGGGGTCAATCAAACCTTCATTATGCAAGACGGCCAGCGGCTGCTGGGGAAAGTGCAGAAATACGGCATCGACGGGCAAAAAGACAATCATGCGATTGATGTGTACAAAGGCTTCAAAGGAAGTGAAGCGGAGGTTCATATGTTCTTCTATACGACGAACGAACCGGAGAAAGAGACGAGAGTGACGCTGCAATAAGGCCATTGAAGGAAGTGATGGTCGGGCATCAGAAGAGTCATATTTGAGGTTTGACTGGGGGGGCCGTATCGGCCCCTCATTTTGATGTGGACGGAACCACTACAATTGACAACACCTCTGTATCTTGATTAGTCTTACTGTACAAGAGCGGGAGCCCGAATCCCGGAAAGGAAGAGGACATGCACGAAATCACACGCTGCGGGTGGGTGAACACCGATCCGCTGTACATCGCCTACCACGACGAGGAATGGGGCAAGCCGGTCTATGATGACCTGAAGCTGTTCGAGCTGCTGATGCTGGAGGGGATGCAGGCGGGCTTGAGCTGGTACACGATTCTTAAAAAAAGAGAAAATTACCGCGAGGCCTTCGACGGGTTCGATCCGGAGATTATTGCGGCTTATGACGATAACAAGGTAGAAGAGCTGATGGGCAATTCCGGCATCATCCGGAATCGCCTCAAGATCAAGGCGATCATTACCAATGCCCGCGTGTACGGCGAAATCATGCGGGATGAAGGCAGCTTCGGCGGTTATTTGTGGAGCTTCGTCGGCGGCTCGCCGGTTATCAACAACCCGGCTTCCCTAAGTGAGGTTCCGGCCACAACGCCCCAGTCAGACGCTATGAGCAAAGCGCTGAAGAAGAAGGGGATGAAATTCATCGGCTCGACAATCTGCTATGCTTTCATGCAGGCATCCGGCATGGTGAACGACCATGTAACGGCCTGCAGCTTCAGAGAGAGCGGGCGGTAGACAGGTGACGGGCCTGGCCGTGAATCCCGCTGGCCACCCCTGTAATTAACCGCCGGTTTGTCCCGGGAGCCGCCCTTAAGGTATAATAATGGGGATAAAGGTATAATAGCGGAGATACAGATATAATGGCGAGACATAGAGAATTAGTGGGATATAGTGAATTGAGGAGGCTTATGCAGTAATGCTGTGGCATGAATTGACGATACATACAACTGAAGAATCCCAGGAGATGATTTCCGCGATGCTCCATGATGCGGGAGCGGGCGGCGTGTCCATCGAGGAATCCGGTACGCTGGCCAAGCAGCGGGAGACGAGATACGGCGAGCTGTATGACGAGCCGCTGAACGATATCCCGGAAGGCGAAGCGGTGATTAAGGGCTATTTCTCCGAGGGCACGCCGATGGACGATATATGCGGGGAGCTGGCGCCCAAGATTGCCGAGCTGTACGATTTCGGCATTGATCCCGGCAGAGCGGAGATCAGCTGGAAGACGGTCGATGAGGAAGACTGGTCCCATGCCTGGAAGCAGTACTTCAAGCCGCTGCGTGTCAGCGACCGGCTCACGATCAGGCCGGTATGGGAAGACTACACGCCGGCAAGCCCTGAGGAACAGATCATTCATCTGGACCCGGGCATGGCGTTCGGCACCGGTACTCATCCGACGACAGCCCTTTGTCTGCGCGCATTGGAGAAGGCGATCAAGGGCGGGGAAGAAGTGATCGACGTCGGCACCGGCTCCGGCATTCTCGCGGTAGGCGCGGTGCTGCTCGGCGCGAAATCGGTGCTGGCGTTGGACCTCGATCCGGTCGCCGTCAAGAGCGCCATAGAGAATGTGGAACTGAACGACCTGCTGGACCGCATCTCGGTCAAAGAGAGCGATCTGCTCTCCCTGCTCGGCGGCGAAGGAGCGGCCGAGAAGCCGGAAGGCGCCATGTGGCCGACCGCCAGAGCACCCCGGCAGCAGGGCGAAGGGGAGCACGGGGAGACGGAAGAAGAGAAGCCGGGCGATGACGGCTTTGACGCTGTGTCCGCGGCAGCGGATTCATCCGGTGCTTACGGTGGTCTGAATGTTACTCTTCCCGTCCGGATCGTTGTGGCCAATATTTTGGCCGAAATCATCGTGCTGTTTACGGACGATGTGTACCGCGCGCTTCAGCCGGGAGGTCTGTATATTACCTCAGGTATTTACAAGGACAAGGAAGAGCTGGTCAGACAGGCGCTTATCGCCTCCGGATTTGAGATCAGGGAAGTGACGAAGGAAGAAGATTGGGTGGCGTTTACAGCCGGAAAGAGGTAGAAATGGATTTCTTAAGCCAGATTATTCGTATTCCGCTGGACCAGCTTCCGTTCGTTCTGATAACGATCCTGGTTGCTTTTACGGTGCATGAGTTCAGCCACGCTTATTTTGCGAACAAGTTCGGCGACCCGACTGCCCGGCTGCTGGGACGGATGACGCTGAATCCAGCGGTGCATTTTGATTTCTTCGGCATTATTCTGCTGCTGATCGCCGGCTTCGGCTGGGCGCGCCCTGTGCCGGTGAACCGGGACAACTTCAGCCGTCCGCGGCTGATGGGAATTATCGTGTCGGCGGCAGGCCCGATCAGCAATCTGCTGCTGGCGATTCTGGGCTGTCTCGTGTACGGTCTGCTGCTGGGAACAGGTGTTGTAGACAGTATTCCTTCAGCCAAAGGACAAGAAGCGTTCCATCTGTTCTTCAGCATTTTCACCTTCTGGAACTTCTTTCTGCTTCTGTTCAACCTCATTCCGCTGCCGCCTCTTGACGGCTACCGGATCGTCGAGGATCTTGCACCGCGCAGCGTAAGGGGCAGACTCCAGCGGTTCGAGCAGTGGGCGATGTTTCTGTTCCTGCTGATCGTCTTCATTCCGGCTCTTCGGGCCTACACGATCACGCCTCTAACTATGTGGGCATCTTACATGCAGTTTGATTTCCTGAATTTTTTCTATAATCTTTTTAGCTGACAGAAGCGGGCGGGGTTGTTCATGAGGCCCCAAACGTTGTATCATAGCATAGGACTGGTTATACAGTGACAATAGAACGGCGGCGGTGCCCGGCAGGCGAGGGACGCCGCCGTTTTCGCCTGAAATATAAGCTTAAGAGAACAGGATGTTGATGCACATGCAGCGGTATTTCATACCGAAGGACAGTTTCGGTGAGGGTACAGTTACGATCGGCGGCGAGGACGCCCGCCATATCGCCAGAGTCATGCGGGGAAGACCCGGAGACAAGCTGATTGTCAGCGACGGTGCCTCGCGGGAGGCGCTCGCGGAAATCGCCGAAATCGGGGAGGGCGTCGTTACCGCCGCCATCCTCGAAATGCTGCCGATGACGCATGAGCCGAAGGCCAAAATTACGGTGGCGCAAAGTCTCCCGAAGGGCGACAAGATGGAGATCGTAATCCAGAAATGCACCGAGATCGGCGCGGCCGCCTTCGTGCCGTTTCTGTCCGAGCGGACCATCGTGCAGTACGATGAACGCAAGGAAGGCAAGCGCCTGGAGCGGTGGCGCAAGATCGCCAAGGAAGCGGCGGAGCAGGCGCATCGCAATATCGTGCCCGAGATTTCCGCGCCGCTGTCTTGGAAAGAGCTGCTGAAATCGGCCGAAGGCTATGATGCCGTCTTTTTCTGCTACGAGAAGGAAGAAGGGCTGCAGCTGCGCACGGCGGTCGCTCCCTGGGCGGAGCGGCTTAAGAACGGCGCGGCGGAGAACGCTGTACTTGTGATCGTCGGCCCTGAAGGGGGCTTCAGCGAGGACGAATGCCGCGAAGCGGAGGAAGCGGGCGCGGTGTCCGTCGGTCTGGGCAGACGCATCCTGCGCTGCGAGACGGCGGGCATGGTGGCCGCGGCCTGTATTTTATATGAAACCGGAGAAATGGGGGAAGCCTGAGAATGCCATCCGTAGCGTTTTATACGTTGGGCTGCAAAGTTAATTTCTACGACACCGAGGCCATCTGGCAGCTGTTCAAACAGGAAGGCTATGAGCAGGTGGACTTTGAAGGACAAGCCGATGTGTATCTGATCAATACATGCACCGTCACCAATACGGGGGATAAGAAGAGCCGGCAGATGATCCGGCGCGCCGTGCGCCGCAATCCGGAAGCGATCGTGGCGGTAACGGGCTGCTACGCGCAGACATCGCCAGGCGAAATTCTGGACATTCCCGGCGTCGATCTCGTCATCGGCAACCAGGACCGTGACCAGATCATGACGCATGTGAACAGCATCCGGGATTCGCGCCAGCCGGTGAACGCGGTCCGCAATATTATGAAGACCCGCGAATTCGAGGAGCTGGATGTGCCGGGCTTCGCCGACCGGACGCGCGCTTTTCTCAAGATTCAGGACGGCTGCAACAATTTCTGCACCTTCTGCATTATCCCATGGTCTCGCGGGCTGTCCCGCAGCCGGGACCCGAAATCGATCGTGAAGCAGGCCCATCAACTCGTGGAAGCGGGCTACAAGGAGATCGTGCTGACCGGCATCCATACCGGCGGCTACGGCGACGATCTGGAGAATTACCGTCTCTCCGATCTGCTGTGGGATCTGGATAAGGTGGACGGACTGGAGCGCGTGCGCATCAGCTCGATTGAGGCGAGCCAGATCGACGACAAGCTGATGGACGCGCTGAACCGCTCCTCCAAGATGTGCCGGCATCTCCATATTCCGCTCCAAGCGGGACATAATGAGGTGCTGAAGCGGATGCGCCGGAAGTATACGACTGAAGAGTATTTGGCCAAAATGGAACGTATCCGCCAGGCGATGCCGGATGTGGCGATCACGACCGATGTCATCGTGGGCTTCCCGGGTGAGACCGACGAGATGTTCCGGGCAGGCTACGACTTCATGAAGCAGATCGGCTATTCCGAAATGCATGTGTTCCCGTATTCGAAGCGGACCGGCACGCCTGCCGCCCGGATGGAGGATCAGGTGGACGAGGATGTCAAGAATGAGCGCGTTCAGCAGCTGATCGACCTGTCCGAGGACATGCAGCTGGCCTATGCCCGCCGGTTCCTGGGACAGACCGTAGCGGTTATCCCGGAGCGCTCCGCCAAGGACGCTCCCG
This sequence comes from Paenibacillus stellifer, assembly GCF_000758685.1. NCBI lineage: Bacteria > Bacillati > Bacillota > Bacilli > Caryophanales > Paenibacillaceae > Paenibacillus > Paenibacillus stellifer. Next base: position 4,126,686 of record NZ_CP009286.1, on the reverse strand, counting down.
CCCGCAGCATTCAGCACGGCTTCAGCGACAATTACCTGCAGGTGCAGTTTGCAGGCGGCGATGAGCTGCAGGGGCAGCTGTGCCGGGTCAAGATCACGGAAGCGGGCGTGAATGAATGCAAGGGTGAGCTTGTCTCATCCTCGGATAACGCTCTTAGCGGCGCCTTGCGTTAACTCTAACAGGGATTCTATCTCCGCAGTGCGGAGACGGAATCTTTTTTTATACACGCCCCAATCTACCTGTGAAGGCAAGTGAACAGCAGTCTTACTGAGGTTTTGCAGATTTGAGTGATTTGAAAGGCAGTCTCCACTTCTTAGGCCCGGAGGGCTTATGCTCCATGTATGGAATGAGGCGCGATGAAATAAAGGCGACGATCGGAACGGCCAGAATCACGCCTATGCTTCCCGACAGCCCCTGTACCACCTCAATGCCCACCATCTCCATATTGGATAACTGGTTGAACGGCACACGGTAGGAATAGATCAGAATCAAGGACTGGAGGGAGCTGCCGGTGAAAGCCAAAATGAGGGTATCGGACATGGTGCCCATCATATCGCGGCCAACGTTCATTCCGGAGAGGAATAGCTCTTTCATGCCAAGCTTCCGGTTTGCGGAATATACCTCGTGGACCGACGAAGCGACGGATATGCTCACATCGACGATTGCACCCAGCGAGGCGATCAGAATTCCGGCAAACAGCAGGTCTTTTACCCCCATATGAGTGTCTCTGGCAATCAGGATCAGCGTTTCCGCTTCCTCCGTATTAAGCCCCGAAATATGCGCCAGGCTGCCCGCCAGGGCAGAGACGATGCCGGCGATTGTAACGCCCAGCGTAGTCCCGATGACTGCAGATAACGATTTGGAATTCCAGCCATGTATCAGGAACAGATTGGCGCAGGTCGTGATGACGACCATAAGCACAGAGGCAAAAATCGGTGAGAATCCATGATAAAGCAGTGGAATATATAGAAAAACAATGCAGATCATCGTGTACGCCAGGCCGATCACGGACTTCAAGCCTTTCCGGCCGCCAATGAGCCACATCAGTGCAGCAAAAAGGAAGATAAAAATATACAGTGTCGGAGCCCGATTATAGCTGTACACCCTCACTTCGTATAGGTTCTTATTGGCGGTTTCAATACAGACCATAATTTTCATGCCCTTTTTGCCGTACACATTAAAACGGTCGCTGAGGTCATTTTTGATCGTTTTGATCTCGCCTTTATGCTCTCCCGTCAAAATTTTGACCTGCAGCATTTGATTGCCCCGGTACAAGCCTTTCAGGACAGGATCTTCCGCGACATTCTCGCTCAATACTGCGACGATTCTGGCTTCCTCGTAATTGATATAGGCGGTTCCTCCTTGTTTAAAAAACTTGCCGGGCTGGTGCGCATTAAAAACATACAGAAATGCAAAAAACGAAAATAATACGGCTGTCACAATTCCCATACGGACCCATTGGGATTTATTCATCTTCTCGTTCACGCTCGCCTTCTACTCCAAACTTGGTTGATTGTAGACGGGCAGTGTAAACGAGTGATGTTTTTTTTGTTAACCCAATATAAAAATGGGAAGGGCCTGCTCTTTGCATAAGATCAATATTCAGCTAACACTGCCAAAACAAATGAGGACTATTTTAGACGATAGTACTTAAATTCGAAAAAAGTACTAGATTTTATGCAAATGTTTGCCCTCGCAGAAAGTGCAGTTTTACAGCGAATTTGGGAAGGAGGAGCCATACTGTTCAGCAGAATTGGGAGAAGAGATTATCAGGGGGCAAGAAGAAAAAGAGATTCGTGACAGGAGGATGCAAGTATTGTTGAACAAATATCAATTCCGCAAGTTTATCGCAGCGATGTTGGCCGTTACCCTGCTGGTGTATACGCTGATCGCGCAAGGCGCGGTTCAGTCGGTAAAGGCCGATAGCAGCACAGCGCCGGTAAGTCCGGTTTTTAATAACGATGGAACGGTAACCCTGCAGACCTATTCCGTTACGGATGCAGTGTATATCAACGGCAACTTCTCGAAGAACTGGGGTGAGTTCAAGCCTTTGACCACCTCCGGTACGATCGATGTGAACGGCGTTACGAATAACGTATTCACTTTTACACTCACAACGGATGATCTTAATCGATGCGGAGGCGTCATTCAGTATAAGTTTGCTCCGGAACCGAAGTGGGGTAAGGATTTTACGGATTTCCTGAACGCCAGTCCGAAGATCGGCGGGAATTCCGTTGTCTATTTCATCAAGACGGAAGTGGGTAAGACGCAGATTCAGACCGGACATGCCACTACAGTCAAAGCGTATCGCTATCTGGCAGACGGCACTCAGGTCGATTTAACCGACAGTGCGGTATGGACAAGCAGCCAGCCCAAGGTTACGGTGAGCAACGGAACGGTTGCGGTTGACCCCGATGCTCCGCTTGGAATGGTGACCTTGACCGCCACTTACCAAGGAGTGTCCTCTACTGCGACCTTCAATGTCGTGGATGCTTCCTCCGCTTTCGGGGATATTCAGATTAACCCGGGCAGCGACGCCTCCAAACTGAACTTCACCTGGCTTACGGAGAACGATCCTGCAGCCACGGCAAGCACCGTCCAGATTGCTCCCAAGAGCGCAATGACCGGCACGGAGTTTCCGGAGGCGCATACGAGCTTTACCGGAACCGCTTCGGCGGCATTCAGCGGCTACACAACCAATAAGGTGAGCATTACCGGCCTGCAAAAATCGACGGAATATGTATACCGCGTCGGGGACAGCAACACTTCGAAATGGAGTCAGGTATACAGCTTCACCACGAAGGATACTAGCTCCTATGAGTTTCTTCTGTACGGCGATCCACAGCTAGGCGCGAGCTCGGGCGGAAATATTGCCGCAGACACGGCTGGCTGGCAAAACACCTTGACGAAATCCACTACGGTGTATCCGAATGCAGGCTTTCTGATGTCCGTCGGCGACCAGGTCAACGATGCGGAGAACGAGCTTCAGTATACGAGCTTCTTTTCACCAAATGAGTTGAAACGCTATCCTCTCGCGACCGTGTCAGGGAACCATGATAACAACATTAATTACACGTACCACTACAACCAGCCCAATGAGTCCAGCCAATACGGCGTAACTGATGCGGGCGGCGATTATTCCTTTACCTATGGCAACACGCTTTATATGATGCTTAACACGAACAACAATAATGGGACAGCCCATAAAGCCTTTATGAAAGAAGCGATTGCCGGTAGTCCGAATGTAAAATGGAAAGTAGTTGCGTTCCACCATTCGATCTACAGCGCCGCGAACCACTCTTTGGAAAGCTATATTACCGATTTGAGAGCGTCGCTGTATCCGGTATTTGACGAGCTTGGCATCGACGTCGTCCTGATGGGCCATGACCATAGCTATGTCCGCACTTATCAAATGAAGGGCGATCAGCCGCAGACGAACCAGACGGTAAATGCAAGCGGCGATGTAGTCAATCCGACAGGCACGCTGTATGTTACGGCCAACTCGGCCAGCGGCAGCAAATACTATGAACTGAAGCCAGCTCCGGAGCCTTATTCCGCTCTGCGGGAACAATTTCATGCGCCAAGCTTCTCACATGTCAGCGTAACGGACACCAGCTTCTCGATCGATACATACAAAATTGACTCCACAACAGGCGAACTATCGACCGTTGACACCTATACGATTGTGAAGGGCGATACGAACCCGGCAGAACCGGTTGTTCCAGCAGCACCGACAGGGGTGACAGCTACCGCACTTAGCACCAGCAGCATTCAACTCGACTGGCAGGCTTCCGCGAATGCAACGGGATATAACGTGTACCGGGCGAATGCCGGCAGCAGTACGTTTACCCTGCTCAACAGCGCGCCGATAACGGCACATACCTTCACTGACAGCTCGCTCACAGCCTCGACCACGTATCAATACAAAGTCGTTGCCGTAAATACTGCGGGCAGTTCACCGGATTCGGCTATTGTATCTGTAACAACAAAAGCAGGAAGCGGCGGGGGAGGGACTTCTCCGACACCGACACCATCTGCTACACCTTCGCCGACGCCGACATCATCCGCAACACCTTCACCGACGAGCTCATCGGCTGTACCAGCTACATCCAAACCATCCTCAACTCCATCACCATCGCCATCGCCAACGCCGACAAGCTCGCCTGCTTCAACACCGACACCATCACCGGCAGGCACCCATACGCAAGCTCCGCAGCAGACATTTACCGACGTGGGTTCGAAATATGCCTGGGCAAAAGCGGCCATTGATATTCTGACTGCGCAAGGAATTATCCAGGGAACCTCGGATCAGACCTTCGAGCCTGAAAAACCGATTAAACGTGCCGACGCCGTTCTGCTGTTGGTTCGTGCACTGGATTTACAGGGCCAATCGGGTAACAATTTCGCTGATGTTGCTGGGAACAAGTACTATGCAGACGCATTATCCATCGCCAAGAAAAATGGCATCATCACCGGCACCAGTGACAACCGGTTCTTGCCGAATCAAAGTATAACGCGGCAGGATCTGATGGTCATCATCGCCAGAGCATTGGAGAAGTCGGGCAAGCTCAAGCTCAGCAGCTCCACCAGTGAACTGAGCGGATACCGTGACCGTGCCAATGTATCGGAATATGCGGCACCATCCGTCGCAGCTCTGCTGCGGGCAGGAATCGTGAACGGCTATAACTCACAGATTTTGCCCAAACAGCCGGTTACAAGGGCGGAAGCCGCGGTCATCATTTATAACACACTGAAGCAATATCAGCAATAGAGCTTCGAAATTCGCCTGGTCTGCCTCGTTTGAGTGCAGGCCAGGCTTTTTCATTGGAGCGATGATATGCGTGCCCGGGTATTTTACAAATTGCAGGCCGGTCTTCATAGTGGGACTAAAGACTCAGTTATTGGCAATAAGGTAACGACTTTGGAAGGGTTGTCCGATAATACTGGAAGAGTGTGGAATGGACCCACGAGACAATTTTCTATCCAAAGGAGACCAAAGATGATTTCGAACAGGAAAATGACCACATTGCTGCTTGTAATGGTGCTTCTGGCGGCGGCCTTATTCCCGGCAGGGGCTTATGCCGCGACCGGAGATGTGTACGCCCTTGATTTCGACAGCTCTGCCAAAGTGGAGCTGACAGTTGGCCAGACTCCGAAGCAGCTCAAGGTGCTTGCGTCGGTTGAAGGCAGCACGTCCAAGAAAGACGTCACAGCAGGCGCGGTCTGGACATCCTCGGACACCGGGGTTGCAACCGTGTCGAGCGGTCTCGTAACGCCGAAGAATAGCGGAACTGCTATGATTACCGCTACATATAACAATACGGTCGCCACCATAGAGGTGAGTGTGACCTATGCCTACAAGAATCTGACGATTACCGCCCCGTCCTCCGGCGTATTCAAGCTGGGCGACAGTGATGATGATCTGCTCGTAAAGGCCACCGCGGTTGGCGGCGATGCGGCAGATACTGTAAATGATGTCACTCAGGATGCGGAATGGAGCAGCTCGAACAGCCAGGTGCTGACCGTCACCAAGGGGCAGCTGACGCTTGTTGGCGAGAGCAGCGCCACCGTTACGGCCAAGTATAAGGGGCTGACTGCAACCTTCAAAGCGACGGTCCTTCTGCCTTATTCGGCCCTGGAGCTGAAGGACGGCTCGGGAACGGCGGTAGAGGAGCTGGAGATGCTGGTCGGCGATAGCCCGGCTGCCATTCAGGCGTTCACTAAGGGGACGGAGGCTGAGGACGTCAAGAATGTAACAGACAGTGCGGAGTGGACTTCCTCCAGTCCAACGACAGCCACAGTCGAGAAAGGCAAGATCACACCAGTTGGTACAGGCAAAACCGTCATTACCGTCAAATATCTTGGAGTAACGCAAACAGTGGACGTATACGTCCGCGCTCCGTACGAAGCGCTGCTGCTGACGCCAACAGGCGATCAGAGCCTGTTCATCGGCGAATCGCTGGGCGTGAAGGCTGAGGTTCGCGATGCGATCAACTCGACGCTCAATATTTCGAACACTGCGGTCTGGACCTCTGGCAACAAGCTGGCGGCAACGGTGACAGCCGGAGATACACAAGCTGCAATCGCGGCGAAGTCCGCTGGCAGCGCCGTCATCAAGGCCGAGTATAAAGGCGTCAGCCGTGAGCTCAAGCTTACGGTATACCCGACGCTCAGCGATCTGAGCACCGATTCATCCGAGGTTACGCTGTACACTGGTGAGACGGCATCCCTGCCGAAGGTGAACGGCACCAAGCTGGATGGAACGAAGCTGGAGATCGGCTCGGAGCTGGAATGGACGTCCGCGAACGAAGACACTGCAATGATCAAGGACGGCAAAATCGTAGCCGGCAAAGCGGGAACAGTAGTGCTGACCGGTAAAATCAAAGCCAATGATGCTGTTACCAGCGCATCCGCTATCCGGACGAAGAGCGTAAGCGTCACGGTGACGGTGAAGGAGAAGGTGCTGGTGCTGCTTGGTCCTGAGGACAAGCTTGGCGCAGTCACCGGCGAGGAGACGCAGCTTCCTACCATAACGGCTGTGATGGAAAGCGGCGAAGAGAGAGACGTAACGAGTGAAATTGAATGGACGGTATCGGGAACGAGCGCCGTCATCAAGCAGGGGACTTCCGGCAAGATTCTTAAGGGGCTGACGAAAGGCTCCGTAACGCTGAAGGGCACTTATTCCAACAAAACAATCAGCATTCCGGTCGTAGTCGAACAGAAGATCATCAAAATCGACGTCGATCCGGCTACGCTGGAAATGAATATCAAAGGTTCGAAGTCAATTAAAGCGACTGGCTACACTTCAGCCGGCAAGACCGTCAATCTGTCTTCGACCATGAATTGGGTATCGTCCAATCCAACGGCTGCTACGGTGAAGGGAACCACGGTCAAAGCGCTGGCGGAAGGAACGACGACACTGACAGGTTCGTACCAGGGCATTGCCGTCTCAATCAAAATATCGGTTGTTCCGAAGCTGACCAAGCTGACCGTAAGCGAGAAGAGCCTGAAGCTCGCTCCCGGAGGATCGAAGACGGTGGCAGTAACGGCTGAATATGATACAGGCAAGACGGCCGTAGTAACAGGCGCCGTTGTCTGGACCAGCTCCAAGCCATCGGTGGTCAGCATTTCCCAGAACGGAACGATCACCGCACTGGCAAAGGGAACGGCATCGGTGAAAGGGAAGTTTGGGACGAAGACGATCACTGTCAGTGTGACGGTAAAATAAAATTGATAGCTCGAAGCAGCAATAAGCAAACGGGACAAAGCGGAAGATTTTCCGGCTTTGTCCCGTTTGCGTTTTTCTGCTGTTTTGGTATTCTATAATGACTTATGGGACAGGCCCGATAAACTAGCGAGTAACATTAATATAATACGTCCAGGTAAGTACACCGCTTGAATCATAAGCTTTTATCGTAGCACTCCCTACTTTCAATCCCGTTACCCAACCATACTGAGAGACTGATACAACATCACTCCCAGAAGTCACAACGAAAGAACTGCCTGAAATTATTATTGAGTAGCCAACTTTTAAATCTTTATAAGTTACTCCTGCTGCTTCTGCTGTAGTTGGTGAGATCAAAGACCCACCTGCTGCAGCAGTGAACAATAATGTTGTAGCAACAATAGCGCCAAAAATCTTTTTCACAAAAAAACACCTCCCATAAATGGAATTAATTTCATATTCATAGTATCAACATTCCAGAATTGCGGCAATAATTAAAATTTATCCCAATTTATATTATATATTGAAAAAACGATATCCCATATCACGTTCTATACAAAAAAATGCCCCCTGCATGCCCATGGCCGGGCGCGGGGGGCCAAACTCTATTCTGAATAATAAACTAGGCGTTCTGAATATAGTGGCAAAACTTCCAGCATTAAATAAGAATTCACGCTATCGCGTATATGTCTAAAGATCCCGGCGGCCCCGGGAGAGACGCAAGTCAACCCGCTTCCACAGTGGAAGATAGCAAAACGGCAGGGCGAGCAATGAGCAGCCGATATTGAAGATCGTCTGCGAATGCGCGATCTGGGCCGCCGGTCCGCCGCCGATCAGCTCGGCGGCTCTCAGCAGCAGCCCGGTGAAAGGCAGAAAGAGAAGCGCTCCCCCAGCATTCAGCACGACATGCGACCAGGCGACGAAGATGCCGGAGATGCTGCCGCCAACGGAGGCAATGACGGCCGTAATGCAGGTGCCGACATTGGCGCCAAGCACGATGGCGATGCCTATGTGCGGAGGGAGCGCTCCGGAGGAGGCCACGCCCATCGCCATGCCGATGGTGGCCGAACTGCTGTGGAGCAGCGCGGTCAGACAGGCTCCGGCCGCGAAGCCCCAGAGGACGCTCTCGGACGCCCGGTCCAGAAACCAGCGGAACATGCCGCTGCTCTGCAGGGCAGGGCCGATCGACTGCATCACCGAAATGCCCCACAGCACGAGCGCAAAGCCAGCGGCGGCAAGGCTGATGAATTGCAGCGGCCTGGAGAGGGCGATCGCGGCGCCCGACAGGCGCGAGCCGGCTGCGGGCAGCTCGCCCGCCGTCACTGCCGCGGCCCAAAGCGCAAGGGAAACCGCCAGCAGAGGTCCGGCGAAGCGGGCAATTTCCAGACCGGCCAGCTCGGTGGTCAGGCAGGTTCCGATATTGCTTCCGAGAATGATGCCCAGGGTACGGCCGAACGAGAGGAGCCCGGCATTGACCATACCGATCGCCAGCACGGTAACGGCGGTGCTGCTCTGTAGCAGAGCCGTTACCACACTGCTGGTCAACATGCCCATAAGCGGAGTCGAAGTTGCTCTGCCGAGAGCGTCTTCGAGAATCGGCCCGGCCAGCTTGGACAGCGCCGCTTCCATCAGCTTCATTCCGGCGAGGAAGATCACGATGCCGTACATTACAGGGAACAGCAGGTCGCTGAACATGGTTGTGCTCTCCTTTGCTACAGTATTCCGGTGCAGAAAAGCAAGTCCGCTCCTCGACATTCCGAAGGGATGGTTTCAGGGACATTGCACATATTTTGAATCCGTTGGAAACTTAAGGGTGGCATTCATCCGCGCGATCCTGTATTCTTCTATTTGTCGCGAAAATAAAGGGCCGGCGCTGGCCGGCATGGATTTCAATATAGATACCGTTCCTGAAGAGATTCAGAGATCGCTGTTTTGTAATCAATTTATGAATCCGGAAAGCTGGACATGACTTCGCCTACCTATGAAAGGCGGCTTGCAGTTTGAACTGGGCAACCGGTGCGGACCGGATGATGCCGGGGTCTCCCGTAGATGTCGTTTCGGACGGGCGTCCCGCGGCAACAATGACATTTATGATGAATTTGGATAGAGGAGCTGGAGCAAGTGGCAAGTGTAATTTTGCAGCGCACCCGTAAAAAAAGGCTGGAAGCGGGACATCCGTGGATTTATGCCAGCGAAGTGGAGACAGTTGAGGGCGAACCTTCCGCAGGGGGCCTGGTCGAGGTGCTGAACCATCAGCGCAAATATTTAGCGACCGGTTACTATAACCCGGCATCACAGATACGGATTCGTGTCGTATCTCACCGCCCTGTCGAGGACATGGACACAGGCTTCTTCGAAGAGCGCTTCGCCTGCTGCCTGAAGCACCGCGTGCGGTTTCTGCCCGGAGAGACGGCCTACCGTCTTGTGTATGGGGAAGCGGACTTTTTGCCGGGTCTGATCGTCGACCGTTTCGGCGACGTGCTCGTTGTGCAGCTGCTGACGCTCGGAATGGATCTTCGCCGGGAGCAAATCGTTGAAGCGCTGGTGCGGGTTATGCAGCCGAAGGGCATCTATGAGCGCAGCGACGTGTCGGTGCGGGAGCTGGAGGGACTGGAACAGAAGACAGGTCTCCTGTACGGCGAAGCCCCTCGCCATGTTACGGTAACAGAGAACGGCCTTAAGGTAATCGTCGACATCGAACAAGGTCAGAAGACCGGATACTTCTTCGACCAGCGGGAGAATCGCGCGTCGATCGCGCCGCTCATGACAGGCTGGGGAAGCCGCAGCGGCATTATCCTTCAGGAGATTGAAGGGGAGGACGGCGAGCGCCGGACCGTGCCTGTCAACAAGAGCGGCAAAGAGGTCACCTTCCCTTACTGGGACGGGGCGACCGTGCTGGAATGCTTCTCGCATACGGGCAGCTTCACGCTGAACGCCTGCAAATACGGCGCGAAGAAGGTAACCTGCCTAGACGTCTCCGCCCATGCGATCGAGAGCGCGAAGGCGAACGTGGAGCTGAACGGCTTCGGCGACCGGGTGGAGTTCGTCGTGGACGATGCCTTCCAATACCTGCGGAACCAGGTCAAGGGACTTGAGGAGCGCAGCGAGCGGGCATTAACAGCCGAGACGTCTGGCAGCGAGCGGAAAAAGGCCGGGAAGCCCGACACTTCGAAGCCGATGACGGCTGGAGGCGGGCGCACCTGGGATGTAGTCATTCTCGATCCGCCCGCCTTCGCCAAGACGAAAGGCGCGGTCAAAGGCGCCTGCCGGGGCTACAAGGACATCAACCTGCACGGCATGAAGCTTGTCAATGAAGGCGGCTATCTCGTGACGGCGAGCTGCTCGTATCATATGCGTCCTGAGCTGTTCCTTCAGACCATCGCCGAAGCCGCCGAAGACGCGGGCAAGAGTCTCAGGCTGATCGAGTGGCGGGCCGCAGGCAAGGATCATCCGCAAATTCTCGGGGTGGAGGAAGGACATTACTTGAAATTCGCTATTTTTGAGGTCACCTCGAAGTAAATCTTATTTAGAAATGAAATTGTCAGAAACGAATGATCAGAAGCATGGTCAGGTTGCAACAATAAGTGAATAGAGCGGTGAGGGACGTTCTTGAACCTTCTGCTCGCGCATGTATCCGGCTGCCGTCCGAATGGAACGGCGGCTTTTTGTTTTGGGGCTTCAGCCGCTGAGCATGTAGAGCAATCCAGCCGTTAGACGCGAGGTGATGTTTTTTAACTTTCTGCATCGTTCAAATGTCAATGCTCGGTGGCAAATGGTAACATAAGGATAGAGGTTGTGGACGCGGAGGACCGTACAAGAAGGCCGGATCATCATCCTGCCGCGTGGAAAGTGGGGAAAGCAGTATGCTCTACAGTGAAGGGAAAATCGCCGTTCGGCGCTTGGAGAACCGGGACCGGGAGCTTTTGGCCGGGTGGCTGTCGGATGACCGGGTGCTGGAATGGTATGAGGGCAGGGATAACCCGTTTGATGCGGAGAAGGTGGACGCTATTTTTTACAAAAAAGATGAAACGAACCGATGCATCGCCGAGTATGAAGATAGGGCCATCGGCTATATCCACTTCTATCCTTTGGCTGACGAAGAAAAACGGGTATACGGCTATAACGCCGAGAACGTCTGGGGAATCGACCAGTTTATCGGGGAGCCCGGATGCTGGAACAGGGGAATCGGCACGATGCTCGTCTCCTCCATGGTTCGTTATTTGCGCTCCAAGGCAAATGCCGAGCGGATTGTGACAGACCCCCGGACGGTTAATGAGAGAGCGATTAGATGCTATGAAAAATGCGGCTTCCGCAAGGTCAAAATGCTGCCGGAGCGCGAGTGGCATGAGGGACGCTATCAGGATTGCTGGCTGATGGAGTTTCGGTCCTGAACCGAACCAGTGCAGGCGGCGGGCTTTTGCGGAATAATCCGCTAATCCCTGGAAGTTCTGCAAACGTATGTTCCGATGAGCGGCGTCTGTGCTATAATGTTAAGACGAATATGGAACGGAAGGAGTCAACTGTACTATGCCGGTAACGTTACTGATCGGCCGTTCGGGCAGCGGCAAAACGACAACAATCCGGGAGGCCATAGCCCGGGAACTGCGGAAGGACCCGCTCGGCGCGCCGATTATTCAGATTGTACCGGAGCAAGGCTCCTTCACGGCGGAACAGGGGCTGCTTCGAGACAGCGGGGTAAAAGGAAGCCTGCGGGCGCAGACCCTGAGCTTCCCGCGCCTGTCCTATCGGGTGAAGCAGGAGACCGGCGGGAGAGGCGGCGTGCCAATTGGAGACGAAGGCAAGAAGATGCTTCTCTACAAAATACTTAGCCGGCGCAGAGACGAACTGAAGCTGTTTGGCGCTTCCTATGACCGGCCCGGCTTCGTGGAACGGCTCGGCCGTCTGCACGCGGAGCTGAAGCGCTGCTGCCATGGAGCCTGCGATCTGGAGGATCAACTCGGCCGTCTTCAGGAAGTGGCCGGCGGCAGTCCGATTCTTGGAAACAAGCTGGAGGATCTGAATCTGGTGTTCTCTGATCTCGAGAAAGCGATGGAGAACCTGTACATCGATGAAGAGGACAGGCTGGAGGAATTGACGGAGCTGATTCCAGCTTCTTCTTTCGTCCGCGGCTCGTCGGTCTATGTAGACGGCTTCCGGGGATTCACCGCAAGGGAGCTGACCGTGCTGCGCCAGCTGATGCTGCATGCTGCGGATGTAACGATTGCGCTGACGCTGGACCGCCCGATCCCCGGCGGAGGCCGGCCGGGCGAGCTGGAGCTGTTTCACTCTTCCGCCCTGGCATACATCAAGCTGAGAGGGATGGCGGCGGAGCTGGGACTTGCGGTCAGGGATGAAGTGCTGGCTCCGTCCGTGCCGCCCCGCTTCGCGGAATCAGCTGTGCTTGCTCATTTGGAGCGCGGGTTCGACCGGCGGCATATCTACCGGGGAACGCAGCCTGCAGAAGACGCGATCACGATCGCGGCGGCGGCCAACAAACGGGCCGAGCTGGAAGGGGCACTGCGCGAGATGAGAAGACTGGCGCGAGAGGAAGGGGCCAAGTACAGCGAAATGGCCGTCTTTGTCCGCAGTCTGGATGACTATGATCATCTGGCTCCGCCCTTGTTCCGCGATTACGGTGTTCCCTTCTTTATGGACCGCAAGGAAGGAGAGCTGCACCATCCTCTGGTGGAGTTCATCCGCTCCTCGCTTGATATCATCCGCCGCCGCTGGCGGTATGAGGATGTGTTCCGCGTCATCAAGACGGATTTTCTGCTGCCGGAAGACGGCAGTCTGACCCGGGGCGACATGGATATATTGGAGAATTACGTTCTGGCATGCGGCATTCAGGGAACCCGCTGGACTGACAGCAATTACGAGTGGCGGGGCATTCCGAGCCTGTCGCTGGAGGAAGGCGGACGGTCCGACGGACGCATGCTGCCGCTGATGGAGAAATGCCGGGAGGCGGTAACGGCGCCGCTCATGGCATTCGAGAAGGCGGTCAGAAGAAGCAAGACCGGCCTGGATTTGTGCAGAGCGGTCTATGGGCTTCTGGACCGGACAGGGGCGGCGCGGAGACTCGAAACCATGAGCGCCGCTGCCCTTGAGGGGGGAAGAACGCTGGCGGCGCGGGAGCACCGCCAGCTGTGGGGAGCGGTGCTGGACCTGCTGGACCAGATCGTGGAGATGATGGGAGAAGAGACCGTGAGCTTCGACCTGTTCGCCGGCATTCTGGAGACAGGGCTTGCCGGGCTTCGGATGGGTCTTGTTCCGCCGTCCCTCGATCAGGTGCTGCTCGGAACGATGGACCGGACCCGGGTAACCGGCATCAAATATGTCTTTCTGCTCGGTTTCAATGAAGGCGTCGTTCCGGCGCTGGCGCAGGAGGACGGCGTTCTGTCCGAGGTGGAGCGCGCCGTTCTGGAGGAAGGCGGCATGGAGCTGTCTCCCGGCGCCTCCCGTCAGATGCTGGACGAACGCTTCCTGATCTATTCCGCCCTGACGTCGGCTTCGCGCCGCCTGTGGATCAGCTATGCCGCTGCGGACGACGAAGGCAAGAATCTGCTGCCTTCGGAGATCATCCGGCATGTACGCCGGATGTTCCCCGGCCTGTCAGAGCAATATCTTCCGGGTGTGCCGGTGTCGGCTCCGGAAGAGGATCATCATGGATTCATCGGGCATCCGGAGCAGAGTCTGCGGATGCTCATCATGCAGCTGCGGGAATGGAAACAGGGACGGGAGATCCCCGCCGTCTGGTGGGATGTCTATAACTGGTTCACAGAGAGCGAGGAATGGCGGCCCAAGCTTATGACGCTGACGGGCTCGCTGTTCTACCGGAATCCGGGGATGCCGCTGCGCAAGGGGACCAGCCTCCGGTTGTATGGAGGAACGACACTTCGGGGAAGCGTCTCACGGATGGAGAAGTTCGTCTCCTGCCCGTTCTCTCATTTCGCATCGTATGGGCTTCGCTTGAAAGACCGGCAGCTGTACAAGCTTCAGGCTCCCGATATCGGGCAATTATTCCATGCTGCCCTCAGCAGCATGGGATCGGATCTGCAGAAGCAGGGGAGAAGCTGGGGCAGCCTTACACCGGAAGAGTGCGTGAAGGAAGCCGGCCAGACGGTGGACAGGCTGGCCCCAATGCTGCAGGGCGAAATTCTGAGAAGCTCGAAGCGCTATGCGTATATCGCCCGCAAGCTCAAGAACATCGTCAGCCGCGCCTCCGTCATTCTGGGCGAGCATGCCCGCCGGGGCAGCTTCGATACCGCTTTTCTGGAGCTTGATTTCGGTCCGGGCAAGCCGCTTCCTCCGCTGCGGGTGGAGCTTCCGAACGGCTGCCTCATGGAGGTCGTGGGGCGGATCGACCGCGTCGATACGGCGGAAGGCGAGAACGGGATTATGCTTCGCGTAATTGATTACAAATCGAGCCGCAAGGATCTGAAGCTGCATGAAGTGTACTATGGCCTTTCGCTTCAAATGCTGACCTATCTTGACGTGCTGCTGACTTATGCCGAGGAATGGCTCGGGGAGAAGGCTTATCCGGCAGGCACTCTTTATTTCCATGTTCATAACCCGCTGCTGTCCTCGTCCAACGGAATGGGCAGAGAGGAAGCGCAGCAGGAGCTGCTCAAGCGGTTCAAGATGAAAGGACTGCTTGTAGCCGACCGCGATATCGTCTCGCTGATGGACACCACGCTGGACAAGGGGCATTCCAGCATTGTCCCGGTTGCGCTGAAGAGCGACGGAAGCTTCTACAGCAGCGCCTCCGTGGCGACGCCGGAGCAGTGGGAGACGCTGCTGGGCTCGGTAAGGGGAACGATTGCGGAAATCGGAACACGGATTACGGAAGGCGATACGGCGATCATGCCTTACCGGATTCAGCAGGAGACCGCCTGTACGTTCTGCTCCTACCGGTCCGTCTGCCAGTTCGACGAGACTGTGGAAGGCAACGCCTACAAGCTGCTGGGCAAGCCCGGCAAAGATGCCGTATGGGAGATGCTCTCCCGTGGAAAGGAAGGAGGACAAGAGCAGTGAGCATCATTATGCCGGCCAAGCCGGAAGGAAGCATCTGGAGCGACGACCAGTGGCGGGCGATCGCCGAGAGTGGGGACGATATTCTCGTTGCGGCAGCCGCCGGTTCGGGTAAAACGGCCGTGCTCGTCGAGCGCATTATCCGCAAAATCCGGGACGAGAAGGGCGGCTTCAGCGTCGATCGTCTTCTGGTGGCTACGTTCACCAAAGCGGCTGCGGCCGAAATGCGGCAGCGGATACGGGAAGCGCTGGACAAGGAGCTGGAGAGCGATCCGGACAACGGACATCTGCAGCGCCAGCTGGCGCTGCTCGGCAGAGCTTCCATCACGACGCTGCACTCCTTCTGTCTGGATGTCATCCGCCGCTACTATCAGCAGATTCCGCTGGACCCGGGCTTCCGCATCCTAAATGAGCATGAAGCGGAAATGATGCGCCAGGAGCTGCTGGAAGAGCTGTTCGAGGAAAAATATGAAGAGGCCGGAGAGGACGGGGTATTTATCCAGCTGGCGGATTGGTTCAGCGGGGAGCGCAGCGACGACGCCGTGTATGCGCTCGTTCAGCGTCTGCATGATTTCGCGCGGAGCCATCCATGGCCTGAGGAATGGCTGAGAGGGACGGCGGAAGCCTTCTCCGCGCCGGATACGGACAGCCTGTCCCGAACGGAATGGGTAAGCAGCATTCTGGAAGAGGCGAGACTGGCGCTTGCCGGAGCCGTCAGCCAGCTCAAGCGGGGGCTGCAGATTTCGCTGCAGCCCGGAGGGCCGGCGCCTTATGCCGACAATATGGAGGCCGATCTGGCGCTCGTCGAAGAGCTGCTGCAGGCGGTCAATGAACGGCCGTGGGCCGGGCTGCACGGTCTGTTCAAGAACGCCGCCTTCGGCAAGCTGAAGCCATGCAAGAAGGATTCCGCCGATCCCGCTCTTCAGGAGACGGTCAAGGGACTTCGCGACGAGGTCAAGAATACGGTCGCCGATTTGCGGGATTCCCTGTTCGGCCGTCCGGCTGAAACCTTCCTCACTGAGCTGCACGAGGCGGCTCCGCTGATGAAGGAGCTGGCGGAAACTGTGATCCTGTTCGGAGACCGCTTTCGGGAAGAGAAGGCCGCCAAAGGTCTTGTCGATTTCAGCGACCTGGAGCATTACTGCCTGAAGATTTTGCGGCACAAAGATTCGAAGCCGGGACTGCCCCTCCCATCCGACGCCGCCATGGAATACCGCTACCAGTTTGAAGAGGTGCTGCTGGACGAGTACCAGGACACGAACAGCGTGCAGGAGGAGATTGTCCGGCTTATTTCCCGCGAAGAGCCGGGGAACCGGTTCATGGTCGGCGATATGAAGCAGAGCATCTACCGTTTCCGTCTGGCGGAGCCGGGACTGTTCCTCGACAAGTATCGCAGCTTCGGCAGGAAGGGCCAGGAAGCAACGGGAGATACGGAGAGTAAAACCCGGAGCAGATTCCAGAGCGAATCTTGGGACGGGCATGCGGAAGGCGAATCCTCAGGCCTGGCGGAAGCCGGATTTGTGCAAAATGTGGAGGGGAACGGAAATCTGACTTCAAACCCCGACGCCGGAGCGGGCTCCAGAGGCATCGTGATCGATCTTTCGCGGAACTTCCGCAGCCGGATGGAAGTCGTGAACGCTGTGAACATGGTGTTCCGCCAGATCATGAACAAGACGGTGGCCGAAATTGCCTATGATGAACGCGCGGAGCTTGTGTATGGCGCGAACTTTCCGGGAGCGGCGGAGAAGGGGCCGGACTTGTCCTATGCGCCGGAGCTGCTGTTGATCGACAGAGGCGGCGCCAAAGGCCCTTCGGAGGAAGCGTCCAGCGATGGCGAAGGGGAGAGTGGCGAGAGCGAGCTGGCCGAGAGCGAGACGGCACAGCTTGAGGCTAGGGCTATTGCCCGGCGCATTGCCGTGATGACGGGCCGAGAAGGCGGGGAGCCCCTGCAAATCTATGACAAGGGTCTCAAGGCCATGCGCCCGGTAAGTTATGGAGACATTGTAATTTTGCTGCGCTCGGCCAGTTTGTGGGCGCCGCTGATGACAGAGGAGCTGCGGCTGGAAGGCATTCCGGCGTACGGCGACCAGAGCCGGGGCTATTTTCAGGCGATGGAGGTTGAAGTGGTTCTGTCTCTGCTGAAGGTGGTGGACAATCCCCGGCAGGACATTCCGCTGGCGGCGGCTCTGCGTTCTCCCGTCGTTGGCTTGACGGAGGAAGAACTGGCGAAGGTCCGGCTGTGCGGCGAAGGTTCTTTCTATGACGCGGTAATCGCGGCGGCTGCCGGCACAGGAGACGCAGCGGCGGATGAAGACAGCTGGAACATCAATGAAGTCGGGGCCGGACAGGATGTTGGCATCGCCGCTGCCCGCAAGAGCGCCGAAGATAACGGTTGGAATGAACAAGACGGCTGGAATGAACAAGACGTTGAAGAGCTGGCTTCTTCGGCGGAGCGGGAGAACCGGGCGATTGCCGAAAGTCTGCTGTCCGCCGGCGAACAAACGGCTGCAGCAGCCGATCGAACTTCTGGCGCGGCTTTCGCCGAAGGTGCTAAAGCGTCCGCACAACCGCAAGCCATATCCGCCAAACTTCAGGACAAGCTGCGCAATTTCCTGGCATTGCTTCACAGCTGGCGGGACGAAGCCCGCCAGGGAGAGGCCAGCGGACTGGTCTGGCGCATATACCGCGAGAGCGGCTATCTGGAATGGGTCGGCGGTCTTCCCGGCGGCGCCGGACGGCAGAGCAATCTGAAGGCTCTATACGACAGGGCCGTGCAGTTCGAGAACGACACCGCTTCCCGCGGTCTGTTCCGCTTCCTGGTCTATATTTCCAGGCTTCGCGAGAATGGCGGGGACCTCGGAGCTTCCGGTGGAAGCTCCGAGGAAGGAGAAGGCGTGCGGATCATGACAATCCACAAGAGCAAGGGACTGGAATTCCCTGTCGTCTTCATTGCCGGCATGTCCAAGAACTTCAACCGGCAGGATCTGTATGCGCCGTTTCTGATGCACAAGGAGCTGGGCTTCGGTCCCCGGTTCCTGGAGCGCGAGACGCGGGTCAGCTATCCGACGCTGCCCTATCTTGCCATCGGACGGCGTTCGCGGCTGGAGCTTCTGGCGGAGGAAATGCGCGTCTTGTATGTCGCCCTGACCCGGCCGAGAGATAAAATGATTCTGGTCGGCACGGTCCGCGATCTTGCGGGCCGGGCAGGCGCATGGATGTCTGCGGCGGGCGGGAATGAAGAGCTGCTGCCGGATCATCTGCTGGCCCGGGGCCGCAGCTATCTGGACTGGGTCGGACCGGCGCTGATCCGTCATCCCGGCGCGGCGCTGCTGCGCAAGATCGCTGGCAGGGAAGGAGCGGAGCCGCTCCAGCTCCGTGGGGATGCCTCCAACTGGAGCGTCGGCGTAGTCTCTTCCGCAGAGCTGGAGAACGGGCCGTCTGCGATCAGGATGGAAGGAGAAGATGCTCAGGAAGCGAGGGCATTGGTCCTGCAGGCGGTGAAGAAAGGCAAGCCGGTAACGGCGTTCACCAAAGGTTCAGGCTGGGCGGCGGAGGCGCTGTCCTGGAGCTATCCTTATGAGAGAGAGTCGCTTACTCCGGCCAAAACCTCGGTCACGGAACTGAAATCGCTGCTGACGCTGCAGAACGAGCCTTCCTACGATCTGCTGGAGGATGAGGTGGACAATCCGGGTGCGCTGAGTGCCGGCAGCGGTAATCTTCATCTGCGGCGGCCGAGGTTCATGGAGCAGCGGGGCGTTACACCGGCTGAACGCGGAACAGCTTATCATACCTTGATGCAGCATATTCCGCTTGAAGGAGCCGTCGACTCCACGATCGTCCGGGATACGCTGGATCGGCTGCGGCAGCTCTGCATCCTGACAGAGGAACAGGCTGAGGCGATTGATCCGGAGGAGGCGTCAGCCTTTTTCAGAGGCCCGCTCGGCGAACGTCTTCTCAAAGCTTCCTGGGCAAGAAGGGAAATGCCGTTCAGCTATATGGTTCCGGCATCGGAGGCGTATGGCGGGCTTCTCTTCTACGCCGATTCGGCGGACAGTGATCTGTTCTCCTTGAGCGGGGAACGAGATGTACTGATCCAGGGGGTGATCGACTGCCTGTTCCGCGAGGACGGCCGTCTGATCCTGCTGGATTACAAAAGCGACGCCGTGCTGGAGCATAAGGGCGGAATAGAGGCGCTGCGCGAGAAATACCGGTTTCAGCTGACGCTCTATTCGAAGGCGCTGTCCGACATCCTTGGCGAGGAAATCGCGGAGTCATGGCTGTATTTCTTCGATGGAAGCCAGGCCGTGCAGGTTAAGTAAGCAGCGGACGAATTAACCTGTCAACATTATCATCAACCGCCGGGAACCCGGCGGTTTAGTTATAGACGCCCATGAGGGCGGGAAAGAGGCGGAGCATGCGGATTTTGCATACGGGCGACTGGCATTTTGGCCGTACGCTTGAAGGGAGAAGCAGACAGAAGGAACAGGAGGATTTCGTCGACGAGCTGGTAAGCATCGCCGAGGAGGAGAAGATCGATCTCGTCATGATGGCGGGGGATGTATATGATTCCGTCAATCCTCCGGCAGCGGCGGAGCAGCTGTTCTATGAAGCCGCTTCGCGTCTTGCTGTAAGCGGAAGACAACTGGTGGTCATCGCGGGCAATCATGACCAGCCAGAGCGGGTGGCCTCGGTAACGCCGCTTGTCTCGGGCCACGGCATTTCGCTGGTGGGCCTGCCGGCCGGCGATCCGGTGACAATTGCCGTTCCCCGGACCGGGGAGACAGCCCTTATCGCGGCGCTGCCCTATCCTTCGGAGGCGCGGCTCGGAGAGCTGCTGGCGGAAGACAGCGAAGAGAACGGTCTGCGCCTGGCTTACAGCCAGCGCGTCGCGCGGCTGATGAAGCATCTGTCCCGTGATTTCTCGCCCCGCACCGTCAATCTCGCCATGAGCCATATTTATGTGCTGGGCGGTGTGGAGAGCGATTCCGAGCGACCGATTCAGGTGGGGGGCGCCTACACGGTCGACCCTTCCGCTCTTGCTTGCGGAGCCCAGTACACAGCGCTCGGACATCTTCACCGTCCCCAGAAGGTGAAGGGAGAAGGCGTCATCCGGTACAGCGGCTCTCCGCTCGCCTACAGCTTCTCCGAAGCCGGGCAGGCCAAATCCGTCACGCTGCTGGATCTGGCGCCCGGTGCGGGCGCGGAGCCGCAGGAGATTCTGCTGCGATCCGGGAGACCTCTCGTGGAATGGAACTGTACCGGAGGACTGGAAGAGGTCTACCGGCTGCTGGATGAAGGCCGCGATCCGGGAGCCTTCATTGATCTCCGAATCCGGCTGAACGAGGCAATGTCCGCGGCTGATATTCAGCGTCTGCGGAAAGCGCGGGAGGGGATCGTACATATCCGTCCGGTGTATCCCGAAATGGAGCAGGAGCTTGAGGCATCGCTTCGTTCACGGATGCCGGTGCAGGAGCTGTTCCAGAAATTTTACCAGCGGCAGACAGGCGGAGCCGAGCCCGAGGAAGAGCTCGTCCGGCTGTTTCTGGAGCTGGCGCAGGAAGAACGCAGCGAGCAGGAAGGAGAGGAGAGCGCATGAAGCCGGTACTGCTGAGAGTAAGCGGGCTGCAGAGCTACCGTGAAGCTCAGGAAATCGATTTTACGGCGCTGTGCGAGACCGGGCTGTTCGGGATATTCGGTCCGACCGGCAGCGGCAAATCAAGTCTGCTTGACGCGATCACGCTGGCCATGTACGGCAAGGTGGAACGCGCGGCGGGCGGCACACAGGGCATTATGAACCACTCCGAGGACTCGCTGTCCGTCTCCTTCACGTTCGAGCTGTCGTCACAGGGAGGCAGCAGCCGCTACCGGGTGGAGCGCCGCTTCAAACGGACGGGGGAGCAGACTGTCAGCAATTCGGTCAGCCGCTTCATCGAAATCGGCGGGGACGGGGAGACCGTCATCGCGGACAAGCTGGCCGAGGTGACCCGCTGCGTCGAGGATAAAATCGGGCTGAAAATGGATGACTTCACGCGAGCGGTCGTTCTCCCCCAGGGCAAATTCGCCGAGTTCCTCTCCCTGCGGGGCGTGGACAGACGGCAGATGCTCCAGCGGCTCTTCCATCTGGAGCAGTACGGCGACCAGCTGGCCATCAAGCTCAGCCGCCGCGTCAAGGAGAATGAGGCGGCACTCCGGGCGCTGGAGGCGGAGCAGCAGGGGCTTGGCAGCGCGCGGCTCGAAGATGTACAGGCCGCTGAAGAACGGCTCGCGGAAGCCGTGAAGACGGCGGCCGTCTGCCGGAAGCGGCTCGATGAAGCGCGCCTCCGTTCGGAACGCTACAATCGGATACGCGAGCTGCAGCAGGAGCGGGCCGTACGTGAAGCCGCATTGCGGGGACTTCAAGCCCAGGAGCCGGAAATCGCCGCACTGGAGGCGCGTCTGCTGCGCGGCGACGAGGCGGCCAAGATCGCGCCTGCGCTGAAGGCATGGCGAAGCGCCGATGAAGCATGGCGCACCCGCCTTGCAGCGGCAGAGCGCCTCGAAGCCGCGCTTGAAGGCTCTCAGCGCGAGGCCGCTGCCTCGGCGGAGGCCGAGCGGCAGGCGCAGGAGGCGCTTGCTGCCGAGGAGCCGCCGCTGCGGGAGCGTGAGGGCCGGCTGCGCCAGGCCCTGGAGCTGGAAGCCGAGCTCGCGGAGCTTCGGCGGGAGCTGGCGGCGCTGGAGGAGCGCCGCGCATCGGCTTCACGCGGCCTGGAGGAAGCGGCCGCGAAGCTCAGCCGGGAGCGGGAGCTTTTGGCCAAGGGCCAAAAGCGGCAGCAGGAGCTGCAGAGCAGCCTGCTGCCGCTTGCGGTCCGCTCCCAGGACCGTCAGGCTCTGCAGGATGCCATGCAGAGCCTCCAGAGCCTGCGCGCCGCCGAATCGCAGGCGGAGCAGGCGGCGCGCGAACGCGCCGAGCGCCTCGCCGCGCTGGCGGCGCAGCGGAGCCGCCTCGCGGAGGCCGAGGCGGCGGCAACGCTGCTGGCGGCGCGGAGGAGCGCCGCCGCGCGGGAGGCCGCCCTGCACCTGGAGGCGGCGGCCACCGCGGAAGAGAGCGCCGCCGGACTGGCCGGGCGGCTCGAGACAGCGCGCGGCGGGCTGCAGGCCGCGCTGCGGGAGCGGGAGCTGCACCGGCTGTCGCTGGCGCTGGCCCGCGAGCTGCAGGACGGGGCGCCCTGCCCCGTCTGCGGAAGTCAGCATCATCCGGCTCCCGCCCTGCCGGATGATGGCGGAGAGGACGCGGCGGCGGAGGAGAAGCTCCGGGAAGTGGAGGCTCTGGCCGCGCGGGTGTCCGACATCCGCGGCGCGCTGCGGAGTCTCAGGGAGCAGGACCGCGTCTGGATGGAGCAGGCATACGGCGAGCTGGCTTCCGCGGTCCCGGCTGCGGCGGCCCCCGAAGCGGCAGCCGCCGGGGCGTTGGCCGCCGATGGATCGGCAGCCATGCAGGCGAACCCGCTGCCGGAGTCTTCGGCTGCGGAGCCATTCTCCGGCTGGGTAAGCGACGCATCCGGCGCGCCAGAGTCGTCACGCGCGGATCAGCTCGTCCTTTCCCGGGAGCAAGACGCAGCCGGGCAGCTGGAGGCGTCGCTGGCCGGCCTGAAGGAGCGGTCCGCTGCGCTGCGCGCCGGAGCTTCCTCCCATCGGGAGGAAGAACAGCGCGTTCAGCAGGAGGTGCTGAAGGAAGCGGCTGCGGTTGAAGCCGGCCGAGGCTGGGAGGCGCAGACGGCCGTCCGGGAGGAGGAGCTGGCCAGGAAGCTGGCTGAGCTGCGCAGCGACTGGCAGCTTCGCTTCCCGCAGCTTGCGCCGGAAGAAGCGGAAGCCGCCTATAGGGAGCTCCAGCGCAAGGACGAGGAAGCGGAGGAAATTCGGGGACGGCTGGAAATCAGCGTGAAATTTCTGGATGAGAGGAATGCCTCCATCCAGAGTCTTCAAGAGGAGATCGCCGGACTTGACCGGGAGCTTGCGGGCTTGACGGCCCAGCAAGGCGGCAAGCAGGAGCTTCGGACTGAGAAGGAGCGCCGTCTGGTCGAGTGGACGGAAGGGCGTCCGGCCCGTGAGCTGCTGAACGAATGCGAGCGCCGGATTCAGGAGCTCCAGGTCGGGGCCGAGAAAGGCCGGCGCCGCAGCCGCGAAGCGTCCGAGCGGGCTCAGCGCGAGGCGCGCGAGGCGGCGATATCCCGCCAGGCGGCCGATTCCGCCCGCGAGCATCTTGATGCGGCGGAACGGAACTGGGAGGCTTCTCTGGCCGCCTCGCCGTTCGGGGACGCATCCGAAGCGGAAGCGGCGGGTGTCGGGCCCGAGGAACGGGAAGCGGCTGCCGCGCGAATCAAGGCGCACCGTGGTGGCGAAGCCGAGGTGACGCTTCAGCTGCGGCATCTGGAAGAGAAGCTGGACGGAGCGGTGCTATCTGAAGCCGAATGGATGGAGAGTGAAGAAGCGCTTCGCATCTGCAAGGAAGAGGATGAACAGGCGCTTCAGAACAGAGCACGGGGCGAACGGGATCTGGAAGACGTGAAGACCAGGCATGTACGCTATAGCGAGCTGGAGAAGGAGCGCTCCGGATATGAGGACCTGCACAGCCGGCTGTCCAAGCTGCAGTCCTGCCTGAGAGGCAACGCCTTTGTCGAGTATATGGCGGAGGAGCAGCTTATGCAGGTATGTCAGGCAGCCTCCCAGCGCCTCCGGTTCCTGAGCGGCCAGCGTTATGCGCTGGAGGTCGATTCCGGCGGCGGCTTTGTGATCCGGGACGACGGCAACGGCGGGGTCAAGCGGCCCGTAACCACCCTGTCGGGGGGCGAGACGTTCCTGACCTCCCTCTCGCTTGCGCTTGCCCTGTCCGCCCAGATTCAGCTTCGGGGACAGTATCCGCTTCAGTTCTTTTTCCTGGACGAAGGCTTTGGCACGCTGGACCCCGAGCTTCTGGACACGGTCATTACTTCGCTGGAGAAGCTGCACAACGATCATCTGTCGGTCGGGATCATCAGCCATGTACCGGAGCTTCGTGCAAGACTGGCCCGCAAGCTGGTTGTCGTTCCCGCACAGCCGGGAGGATTGGGCTCTAGAATCCTAATGGAAAAAAATTAAAATGGACATGGGGGTTGTGATAACTGTCACAGAGACACCCACACCCCCCTGTTATAATACAGTTAAGCCGACATCATTTGAAACACCTCGGCGGACGTATGATAGGGAAACATTTCCTTTTCATACGTCCGCCGCCGAATCAGCTTTATAAGCTGTGAAGGGTGTTTCTTTTTTTTTGTCTTTTTTCAAAAATGATGAATTAGATTAGCTTTCCGCTTAACATCGGCCTTCTATTTCCGGTAATGTCCAGCGCTTCTATGGGGCTGTAAGGCCGGGAATCTTTGTGTCCTGATATTTGATTAGAGCTGTATGTAATACAGTTAATCAGGCGTTTGTATGATGGCATTAACCTTCCAGCACGCAATGCGAGCAGACGGAGAGCATTCCGGAAGATGAAGCCAGCCGGGGGCTTGCGCGCCGAGAAAGCTGTCTCCTTTCGAAAACAAAGGATTTCCTGTATGATGGAAGACATGACGGCTTACTGCCGGCGAATGAACATGTCACTATCAATATAGGAGGAATTGTGGTTATGGAGACCATTTTCAGCAAAATTATCGAGGGCAGCATTCCCTGCAACAAGGTGTTTGAGAACGAGCGGATCCTGGCGTTTTACGATATCGAGCCCGCGGCGCCGGTTCATGTGCTCATCATTCCGAAGAAGCCGATTCCTTCCATGAATGAGGTCGCTCCCGAGGATTTGCCGCTGATCGGGGAGATGCACAGCGTGGCGCAGCAGATTGCCAAGGATCTTGGCATCGCGGAGACCGGCTACCGGCTGATCAACAACTGCGGTCCCGACAGCGGACAAGCTGTTTCGCATCTGCACTATCATTTGGTTGGCGGAGCGAAGCTCGGTGCGCTGGTCGGCGGCTCGTCTTCTCACGCTTAACTGACGCAACTTTTCGATTCTTTACAAAAAGAATGGGCTTATGGTTGACACCATCTTTCCGTTTCACCTATAATGAAATTTGATGAACCGTGTTATGCTCTTGGACGGTCTGGTCGGAGGGAGGGAAAACTGGTGTCTGAAACGAAAGTTCGCAAAAACGAGACAATTGATGCTGCACTTCGTCGCTTTAAACGTTCCATCGCTAAAGATGGCGTCTTGGCTGAGGTGAAGAAACGCAAGCATTATGAAAAGCCAAGCGTTAAGCGCAAGAAAAAGTCCGAGGCTGCTCGTAAGAGAAAGTTTTAGGAGGATCACCCAAGCATGAATCTTAGCGAACGATTGAACGAAGATATGAAGCAGGCGATGAAGAGTAAGGACAAGTTCAAACTCTCCACGATTCGAATGGTTCGTTCCACGATAAAGAATCTTGAAATAGATTTGAAGAGAACATTAGACGACAACGAAGTGCTTGATATCCTTAGTCGTGAAATCAAACAGCGCAAAGATGCCCTCCAAGAATTTGAAAAAGCGGGTCGAGACGAGCTTGCTGCAAGTAATAAAGCAGAAATCGAGATTATTCAGGAATATCTTCCCGAACAGCTTTCCGAAGAAGAAATTCAGGTTATTGTACAGCAGACCATCCAGGAAACCGGTGCTTCTTCGAAGAGTGAAATGGGCAAGGTAATGAGCGCGCTGATGCCGAAAGTCAAAGGACGCGCCGATGGTAAACTCGTGAACCAGGCGGTTCAGAAATTTCTGCAATAATATAAGGTGAACACCTCTTCTTTCGGAGAGGTGTTTTTCTTTTGTTAACCGTGAAACGGCAGAGGGGATAAATCGTATACTTATGTATAGGCTTCAAGAATGCTAAGAGGACAGGAGGGAAGAATGGTGACGCAATTGCGGAAGGCCGCGCTTGCCGTCTGGGCGCTGCTCCTGCTGCTTCTGACGCTGGGAGGCACAGCTCTGGCATCCCCGTCCGGGGAAGCCGCCAGCTCGAAGGAGGGCGCTGTATTTATTCTGCCTGTGGATCAGGAGATCGAGCGGGGGCTTGAGAACTTCCTGAAGCGCGGATTTGATGAGGCAGAGCGGTACGGAGCCTCGCTGATCATATTGGAGATTGATACGCCGGGGGGATTGGTGTCAGCAGCGGAGGATATCGGAACAATGGTTCGGGAGAGCAAGATACCGACGCTTGCCTTTATTAATGGAAATGCCGCTTCGGCCGGAAGTTATATCGCGCTGAATGCGAACAAGATCGTCATGAAGCCAGGCAGCATGATCGGGTCGGCTTCGTTAGTAGACGGCAGCGGTCACAAGGTCGACGATGCCAAACTGGTGTCGTTCTGGAAAT
Source organism: Paenibacillus stellifer (assembly GCF_000758685.1). Lineage (NCBI taxonomy): Bacteria > Bacillati > Bacillota > Bacilli > Caryophanales > Paenibacillaceae > Paenibacillus > Paenibacillus stellifer. The sequence goes on along the minus strand of NZ_CP009286.1, from coordinate 4,100,076 downwards.
CCAAGATGGCGGGAGCCGCCGCATTGAACGGGCGTGACCCCGACATTGCAGCCGGAATGACGGACGCCAATCTGGAGCTCGACAAGCCGGATCTCGGCGTGCATAAGGCCAAGGGCGAAATTATCGCTCTGACGAGCGATCAGGCGCTGAAGGCCGGGTATGCGGATGCCGTCAAAGATTCCCCGGAAGCTGCCGCCGAGTGGATGGGCTACAAGACTGGCGACGTCTTCCGTGTGGAGCATACGGGAGCGGAGAAGCTGTCGCAGTTTCTGACGCATCCGGTCGTCATGACGATTCTGCTCTTTGTCGGCATTGCCGGTGTGGTCATCGAGCTGCTGGTTCCGGGCTTCGGTGTACCCGGGATTCTGGGAACAATAGCTTTTGTGCTGTATTTCTTCGGCAACTATGTGGCGGGCTTTGCGGGCTCAGAGGTATGGCTGCTCTTCATTGTCGGGCTGGTCATGATGGTGCTTGAGCTGTTTGTTCCAAGCTTCGGCATCCTCGGTGTATTGGGATCGATCAGCCTTGTGGCGGGGGTTGTAAGGGCGGCATACAGCTTCACGCATGCCCTGTTCAGTCTTGGAATCGCCTTTGGAGCGGCTGTCGTAGTTATTGTCCTGGTCGCGATGGCGTTCAAGGAGCGGGGAATCTGGAACCGTTTTATCTTGAGCGACAGCCTCAGCAAGGATCAGGGCTTTGTTCCTGTACGGGAGAAGCTTGAGCTGGTGGGTATGATGGGAGTAAGCCTGACCCCGCTTCGGCCTTCCGGAACAGCAATGATCGGGAACGAACGCGTCGATGTCGTGACCGAGGGCGGCTTCATCGCTATCAATCGGCCCATATCCGTCGTGATGGTGGAAGGTTCGCGAATTGTAGTGAAGGAAGCCAATGATTAAGGTTAAACTATGGAAGTATGAACGACTCAACTTGAAGGCATTTTTGAAAAAAGAAAGGATCGATGTCTAACATGGAAGCATCTCTCATTACCGTCTTGCTGATCGCGGTTGTCGTGATCATCGTGCTAAGCGTCTTTCTCAGCTTCTTCCCGGTCATGCTGTGGATTTCGGCGCTGGCCTCCGGCGTCCGGATCGGCATTATTACGCTTGTCGCGATGCGGCTGCGCCGCGTTACGCCAAGCCGGATCGTCAACCCGCTGATCAAGGCGACCAAGGCGGGACTTGGCCTGAATATCAATCAGCTTGAAAGCCACTATTTGGCCGGCGGTAACGTCGACCGGGTCGTCAACGCCCTGATCGCCGCCCAGCGGGCTGATATTCCGCTTGAATTCACCCGTGCTGCCGCCATTGACCTTGCCGGACGCGATGTGCTTCAGGCGGTGCAGATGAGCGTAAATCCCCGCGTCATTGAGACGCCGATCGTTGCCGCAGTTGCGCGCGACGGGATTGAAGTCAAGGTCAAAGCGCGCGTGACCGTTCGCGCCAACATCGACCGACTCGTCGGCGGCGCCGGCGAAGAGACGATCATCGCCCGTGTCGGCGAGGGTATTGTTACGACAGTCGGCTCCAGTAACTCGCACAAGGACGTGCTGGAGAATCCCGATTTGATTTCCCGGACCGTGCTTTCGAAAGGGCTGGATGCGGGAACGGCGTTTGAAATTCTGTCGATCGATATTGCGGATGTCGATGTAGGCAAGAACATCGGCGCTTATTTGCAGACGGAGCAGGCGGAAGCCGACAAACGGATCGCCCAGGCGAAAGCCGAGGAACGCAGAGCGATGGCCGTTGCCCAGGAGCAGGAGATGAAGGCCCGCGTCGTCGAGATGAAGGCGCTGGTCGTCGAATCCGAATCCCAGGTTCCGCTTGCAATGGCGGAAGCTCTCCGGGGTGGCCAAATCGGCGTGATGGATTATATGAACCTCAAAAATATCGAAGCCGATACCCAGATGCGCGGCTCTCTCGGCAAGCTGAACGACTCGGACGGCGACGGAACGAAGAGGGAGAAGTAATGCGCGCCAATCCGGCAAGGGGAGGTGAAGCCCTGTGAGTTGGATCTATATCGTCGCGGTCATTATCTTCGCGCTTATTTCGAACGCGAATAAGTCCGGCAAGCGCAAAAAAGGAAACTCGCGCCGGGGCGGCATGCCTTCCTTCGGCAGGGGTCCGGATGAGAATTCCCGCCGTCCGCATGGGAACGCGGGTCAAGAGCAGTCCCGTGAAGCCCGGGGGAGCGGCTTCCCGCTTCCTTCGGAATCTTCTCCGTACAGGGAAGAACGGAGTACAGAGGACAGCCGTGAGGCGTCTGCTCCTGCGTTCCCCGAACGAGCTCTAAATCCGACTCCCGACTATGATACAGGCGAAGGAATGTCGATGGAGCAGCCCGAGGAGGACGGAGTGGAAATTCGGCAGGAGCGGATGCGCCGCGAGCTGCAGCGCGTTCATAAGGCGCTGGACCGCATCTCGAACGATATGGGTGGAGATGGAACAGGACCGAAATCGAATGTGGATGGTCCTGCATCGTCCACGCCATCCCACTCCGCCGTATCGCCGGCGGATCTTCGTAAAGGCCTGATCTGGGCGGAGATTCTCGGTCCGCCCCGTTCACGCAACCCCATGAGAACGCGGCGGTAAGATGCGTCTCAGCTAGTTTTGCGGCATATTTCTAAGAGAGAACAGGAGCACACCTGTATTCACAGGTCTTTTTCCTAAGATTAGGAGAAGAGGCCGGAGTACAGGGAGTGCTCCTTTTTCGGTTACGGGGCGGAAAGCTTCCGAGCGCTTCATAAATCAGCATGCTTCCGCATAAGGTGTACAGTACAGGAAGGGGGAGCGTCTACATATGACCCGGATCGGCCGCAGTCTGAAGGGATGGACGGGCGGACTGCTGGATTTGCCGCAGGATCTGCTGAGCGACATGCCCCGGATCACCCTCATCGGGAATCGGGAGATGATCATTGAGAATCACCGAGGCGTGCTGCACTTTTCCCCCGGGCAGCTTAAGCTTGCGCTTGCGAAGGGCTCGCTTGAGATCGTCGGAGAGGATCTGGTCGTTACGTCCATTCTGGGAAAAGAACTGACGCTTACAGGCATAATCTGCGAGATCAGATATAAGGAAAGTGGGGAGAGCAGATGAAGGAACCGCCGCTGTCATGGATACGTGGAACGGTGCGTCTGTCGATCAGGGGCGAGCGCCCCGAGCGGTTCATCAATGCCGTGAATGAAGCGGGTATCGCCATATGGAATGTCAAAGCGTCCGGTAACGGGGCGGAGCTGCATGTACTGCTGCATGACTTTTTCGCTCTTCGGCCGCTTCTGAAGCAGACAGGCTGCCGGATGCATGTCAAGGGCCGGATCGGACTGCCGTTCGTGGCGTCCCGGCTGCTGAAGCGTAAATTTTTCGCCGGTGGACTGCTGCTGTTCGGCGCCGCCCTCGTGCTTCTCTGTTCGCTCGTATGGAGCGTAAGGGTGGAGGGCAACAGCCGCCTGGCTTCGGAGGATGTGCTGGATGCCGCCCGCCAGGAAGGGATTTATCCGTTCCAGTGGATCTGGCGCATGAATTCGCCGGACAAGCTCTCCAAGCAGCTTGCAGCCCGTCTCCCCGGGGTATCTTGGGTAGGGATTCAGAGGAACGGGACAGCGGTCACGATCCAGATCGTCGAAGCCGCACTGCCGGAAGCGCAGAAGCTGAACAGCCCGCGTCACCTGATCAGCCGCACGGATGCGGTGATAACCGATATTTATGCGGAGCAGGGCAGGCCGGTCGTAGAGCGGAACGCAAGGGTGAAGAAGGGCGATATACTGATATCCGGCATTCTCGGCGATGAAGCGAACACCCGGAATGTTGTGGCGAAGGGCGAGGTCAGAGGCCTTGTCTGGCATGAATACAATATCGAGGCTCCGCTGTCGCGAACCTATACCGCCTACACCGGGGAAAGGAAGGACCGCAGCTTTTTGGTGATCGGCAACTGGGCCATTCAGCTGTGGGGGTACGGCAGAGGGCATTTTACAGAGTCGCGGACGCTGACCGAGCATGATCCGCTTACCTGGAGGGGATACAAGCTGCCGCTGGGCTGGATGACGGAGAAGGAATTGGAGCTCCAAACTACCGAAACAACCCTTACGCCGGCGGAAGCGAAGCAGGAAGGTCTTGCCCGGGCGGAGGCTGATATCAAAGCCCGTTACGGCAGCGACAGCGTCGTCAAAGCCCAAAAAATTTTGCATGAGAAGAAAGAGAATGGTAAAGTTTATATGAAAGTGTTGTTTGAAGTGGATGAAAGAATCGCGGAAGAGCTTCCGTTAGTATACAACCAAGGAGACTGAGGCTATTTGTCAGATAAGACTGCAAGCATACGCATATCTTTGCAAAACGCGGGAGAAGCGCTGGCGCTTTTCGGCCCGCAGGACGGATTCCTTAAGCTGATTGAGAGAGAAATCCCCGCCGTGATCGATTCGCGGGAAGCGGAGCTTAACGTGCGGGGCGGCGAGCGGGAAGTGGACATGCTGGCCCAGCTGTTCCAATCCCTGCTCTCCCTGGTAAGAAGCGGATATATCCTTAGCGAGCGGGATGTGCAGTATGCCGTCGAGCTGGCCAAGGATTTCCGGGCCGATCAGCTGCTGGATCTGTTCAAGGGCGAAATTACCACCACCTTCCGCGGCAAACCGATCCGAGTCAAGACGATTGGACAGAAGCATTATGTCACAACCATCAAGAAGAGGGACATCGTATTCGGCATCGGTCCTGCAGGGACCGGAAAAACGTATATTGCCGTCGTGCTCGCCGTCGCCGCTTTGAAGGAAGGATCGGTCAAGCGGATTATTCTGACCCGTCCGGCCGTGGAAGCCGGCGAAAGCCTTGGCTTTCTGCCGGGAGATCTGCAGGAGAAGGTCGATCCTTACCTTCGTCCTTTGTACGACGCGCTCTATGACGTCATGGGGCCCGACCAGGTGGCCAAGGCGCTGGAGCGGGGTCTGATCGAAATCGCGCCTCTTGCATATATGCGGGGACGCACGCTTGATGATTCCTTCATCATTCTGGACGAAGCGCAGAATACGACCCCCGAGCAGATGAAGATGTTCCTGACACGCCTTGGATTCGGGTCCAAGATGGTCATCACAGGAGACGTCACCCAGATCGACCTGCCACGGGGCAAAAAATCCGGATTGATCGAGGCCAACACGATCCTGTCCGGAATCGATGAGATCGGGTTCGTCTACTTCGCGGAACAGGATGTAGTGCGGCATTCTCTGGTGCAGAAGATCATTGTGGCCTATGAGCATTCAGCTGAAAACCTTGAATAAAGGGGACCGTCATCATGACTTCAAAGCAACCCTCCAAATTCAGCGGATTCACCTACAACAATTCCGGCTGGAAGTATAGCGCGGGGGCGCGCTATGCTTTGTTTTTGCTGCTGGGTATTTTGTTCTATTTCAGCCTGTCTCCGGATCTGCTCCCCAAACGGTATGACATCAAAGAGGGAACCCACAGCGCCAAGGAGATCACATCACCGAGCAGGATTCCCGATAAAAAGGCGACGCTGAAGGCGCAGGAGGAGGCCGCCCAGAACGTAGATACGAAATACGAGATTATCCAGATCCGTCCGGAGAATCTCGTAACTTCCCTGCTCGACCGCATCGACCGTCTTAATCAGGATGATTCGATCTCCCAAAGCGACAAAACCGCCATCTACCGGGAGGAGATCCCGCAGCGGGCGAATGATTATGTGCTGAGCTTTGTGGCGTCGGCCCGCAATTCCGGGACATACTCGAATAATCTGCTGGATGAGATGCAGACCCGGATCAAAGAACAGGCGTATTCTATCCCGGAAGAAACCTATATCAAGATTCCGCGCCTGACCTCCCAGGACATTATCGAGATGAAGCCGGTAGCCCGTGACATCGTCAGCCGTCTGATGAATGATCAGATCAAGGAGGCCGATGCCGCCCGGGCCAAGGTGGCCGAGCAGGTCAGCATCAGCTCGCTTACGCAGCGTACGGCCCGCGAGGTCGTGCAGGAGCTCGCCCGGCTGGCGATTACGGCCAATAAATTTTACGATGAGGATGCGACCAAGGATGCGGAGGTTCAGGCCCGCGAGAACACGCCTCCCGTCTATATCGAGCAGGGTGAGGTGCTGGTAGCCAAAGGCCAGCTTATCACGCCTGAGCTCTATCAGCTGCTGGACGAGAACGGACTGCTTCGGACCAACATCGATTATTGGCCGCAGCTTGGCCTCTTGATCCTGTCCGCTCTGCTGGCATTCGGTCTCTTAATGTTCATCCGGCAGTCGGGGAGCACCGGTTCTTCCGGCTTCAAGTATAATAACTCCCAACTGCTTATGCTGGTTCTCGTCTTTCTGATTACAATCTTATCCCTGCGAATCGCGGCGTTCCTCCAGAGCGATACCCGGCCTTATATGGGATATCTGGCACCTGTCGCCATCGGAGCGATGCTCGTCTCGCTGCTGCTTGATATTACGCTGGCTTATTTCTGTTCGTTCTTGTTCGCTGCGCTTGCCAGCGTCATTCTGAACCTGCAGCAGAATACGATCTTCGATTTCAATTACGGCTTCTTCGCGCTTGTCGTGTCGTTCACCGCCGTGTTCGCAACCTATCGTGCGGGACAGCGGGCGACGCTGTTCAAGGGCGGCATACTCGTCTGCCTGCTCGGATCGCTGACCGTATTCATGACCAAGCTACTTGGCGGCGGCGACTGGCAGCAGGTTCAAACCGTATATGCCATTGGCTTCGCATTCGCCGGCGGCCTTGTAACCGTCGTTCTAGTCATCGGACTAATGCCTTTCTTCGAATCGGCTTTCGGCATTCTTTCCGCTCTGAAGCTTGTGGAACTGTCCAATCCGAATCACCCGCTGCTGCGCAAGCTGCTGATCGAGACGCCGGGAACGTACCACCACAGCGTTATGGTCGGCAATTTGTCGGAGGCTGCAGCCGAGGCGATTGGCGCGGACGGTCTGCTGTGCCGGGTCGGCTCCTATTACCACGATATCGGGAAGACAAAGAGGCCGTTTTATTTTATCGAGAACCAGAACAATATGGAAAATCCGCATGATTCGATCGATCCCATGCTAAGCAAATCCATCATCGTTGCCCATGCCCGCGACGGGGTGGAAATGCTGAAGGAGTATAAGCTACCGAAGCCGATACGGGATATCGCGGAGCAGCATCACGGAACGACGTTTTTGCATTATTTTTACCATAAGGCGCTTCGGCAGGCGGAGGAAAAAGGCGTGGAGCCCGACTTCACCGAGGATGATTTCCGCTACCCCGGCCCGAAGGCGCAGTCGAAGGAATCGGCGGTCATCGGCATTGCCGACAGCGTGGAGGCGGCCGTGCGCTCGCTGCGTAGCCCTACTGTGGAACAGGTAGAGACGATGATCGAGAAGATTATCAAGAGCCGTCTGGACGATCATCAGTTCGACGAGTGCGACCTGACGCTGAAGGAGCTGGATATTATCGCACGAACGCTGAAAGAGACGGTGATGGGCATTTTCCATTCGCGGATTGAATACCCGGAGGAAGCCAAGAAGCCGAAAAAAGAGGAAGGGGCCGTGCATGCATGAGCTTGCAGCTGGTATGGAACAATGAGCAGCAGGAAATGGAAATCGGCGAATCGCTGATCTCGCTGATGGAGCAAATTTTGGAAAAAGCGGGCAAGCTGGAAGGGGTCGACGGCGGCGAAGTTGATCTGACCTTTGTCGATAACGAACGGATTCATGAATTGAACCGGGAATACCGGGGCATCGACCGTCCGACCGATGTGCTCTCATTCGCTCTGAATGAGTCCGGAGAGGACGAGCCTGAAATCGTCTATGAGGTTGAGGATTCGTCGGAAGACATTCCTGACATGCTGGGAGATATTATCATCTCCGTCACCCGGGCCAAGGAGCAGGCGGAAGAGTACGGACATTCGCTGGAACGCGAGCTGGGCTTCTTGTTCGTACACGGCTTTCTCCATCTGCTGGGCTATGATCATCAGGATGAAGCATCCGAGGCGGAAATGATGGGCAAGCAGGAGCAGGTGCTCTCGCAGGTGGGGCTGACCCGCTGATGCCGAAGAATACGGCGGCGGTCCCAAGCGTTTCTGGAAGTCGTTTCGGTATGCGGCCCAGGGCATCGCGCTTGCCTTCCGGAACGAACTGAATATGAGGGTTCACTCCGGAGTCGCCGTCATCGTGCTTGTATTGGCCGCTGTGTTCCGGGTGTCGCCGGGCGACTGGATGCTCCTGCTGCTGGCAATTACGCTGGTTCTCGGCACCGAGCTGATGAATACGGCGGTGGAATCGGTGGTCGATCTCGTGTCTCCGGACATTCATCCTCTGGCCAAGGCGGCCAAGGATACCGCCGCTGGGGCGGTGCTGCTGACCGCCGTGTTCGCGGTGATTGCGGGTCTGTATGTTTTTTACCATCCGGTGATGGACTGGATCACAGGGTTTATGTCATAACAAGGAATGCAGCCCAATAGGGCACAAATAATTGATATCAGGGAGATGGACAAAAGATGGATTCCAAACTTCTGCTGCAAGAAGCTGTCAAAGCACATGCCAACGCCTATATTCCATACTCCCGTTTTGGTGTGGGAGCCGCGCTTCTCGATCAGGACGGAAAGGTGCACCAGGGCTTCAACATTGAAAACGCCGCTTACGGTGCAACCAACTGCGCGGAGCGCACCGCTCTGTTCAGCGCGATGGCCCATGGACAAAAGCCAGGCACATTCAAGGCGCTCGCCGTTGTCGGCGACACGGATCTGCCGATCACGCCCTGCGGCATCTGCCGCCAGGTGATTGCCGAGCTGTGCGATCCCGATATGAAGATCATCCTCGGCAATATGAAGGGCGATATTCGCGAGACGACGGTCCGCGAGCTGCTTCCCGGCGCCTTCGGCTCCGAGGAATTGAGACAAGGACAGAAACCGGAGTAAGGTTCAGCAAAGGAACTTTGTGCCCTGCGCAGACGTAAGCCATGCTCCGAAGGAGCCAGCGTGCATACGCACACAGCAGCAGGCAAACGCAGCACATCGCTCTTCGTCTTTGTGCGCAGACGTAAGCGGCGCTCCGAAGGAGCCAGCGCGCACACGCACACAGCGGCAGGCAAACGCAGCGCATCGCCCTCGTCTTTGTGCGCAGACGTGAGCGATGCTCCGAAGGAGCCAGCGCGCACACGCACACAAGAGCAGTCAAGCACCCAACGCAACGCCTTCGTCTTTTCACGCAGACGTGAGCGATGCTCCGAAGGAGCCAGCGCGCACACGCACATAGCAGCAAATAACCCGCCACACTAGGCGCCCCACCTGTTTTCCAGGCGCAAACGTGAGCGGGTGACCAAAGGGAACGTAAGCGGGTCCTTCGCCACCGTCCCATCAACGACGCAACCGCAGCAGGCACGCCAATTTCAGGGTGTCCAGAGGGCGGAGCCCTTGGAGTCCCCCTATCAGGGGGATTGAGGGGGTAGAACAGGAGGAAACATATGTCATTCCATTCAGGCTTTGTCGCAATTATCGGCAGGCCCAATGTCGGCAAATCGACACTGATGAACCAGGTCATCGGCCAGAAGATCGCTATCATGTCGGACAAGCCGCAGACAACACGCAACAAAATTCACGGGGTATATACGACGAATAAGTCCCAGATCGTCTTCCTCGATACGCCGGGTATTCACAAACGCCAGTCCAAGCTGGGCGATTACATGAACCAGACCGCTATAAGCACGCTGGGCGAGGTAGAGGCGGTACTGTTCCTGATCGATGCATCCGAAGGACTCGGAGGCGGAGACCGCTTCATTGCCGAGCAGCTGAAAAATGTGAAGACGCCGGTCATACTCGTCATGAACAAAATCGACAAGCTGGAGCCGGATGCGCTGCTGCCGATGATTACGGAGTACAGCAAGCTCCATGATTTTGCCGAGATCGTACCGATTTCCGCCAAAGTGGGCAGCAATGTGAATACGCTTCTGGAGCAGCTGGAGAAGTATTTGCCGGAAGGGCCGCAGTATTATCCGGAGGATCAGGTCACCGACCATCCGGAGCAGTTCGTTATCGCCGAGCTGATCCGTGAGAAAATTCTGCACCTGACCCGTGAAGAGGTCCCGCATTCCATTGCGGTGGCGATTGAGGACATGCGCGCCGAATCGAACGGAGTCGTGCATATTTCGGCTGTTATTTTTGTCGAGCGCGATTCGCAAAAAGGCATTATTATCGGCAAGCAGGGCGCCATGCTGAAAGAAGTCGGCAGACGGGCCCGCACCGATATCGAGAACCTGCTGGGCTCGAAGACGTTTCTTGAGCTGTGGGTCAAAGTGAAAAAAGACTGGCGGAACCAGGAGCGCGTTCTGCGCGATTTGGGCTTCCACAAGGATCAGTAATTTCTTCCTCAGGCGCGCCGGACTGCCAGGAATTGCAAGGATAGAACCCATCGCAAAGGTCATCCTACTTTAGGAAGGCATCGTGATTTGCGAAGGGGGATATACGAATGCGAGATTTTTCGTGGAAGTATTTTGCAATGACTGGTGATGTCGACGCCTACCTGCTGTACCGCCAGGCAGCGGATATGCCTGAAGGGGAAGCCGGAACCGCGGGGGAAGATGAGCAGGTCTATGATGAAGAAGCTCAGTAAGGACTGGTTGCTTGCCCAGTGGTTGGGGGAAGAGGCATGCTACACAGGGTTGAAGGGATCGTCCTCCGCAGTATGGACTACGGCGAAGGGAATGCGATCGTTACACTTTGCACCGAAAACACGGGCAAGGTAGGCGTTCTCGTCAGGGGAGCCAAGAAGGTGAAGAGCCGCCATGCCGCTCTGGTCCAGCCTTTTACACAGGGTCTTTATGTTTTTTTTCGAAATAACAGCGGTCTCGGGACACTGAACTCCGGCGAGATTATCGATTCCCATCATGCGATCCGCGAGGATTTGGTCAAAGCGGCCTACGGCGCTTACGCCTGTGAGCTGCTGGACCGCGTGCTCCATGACGAAGAGACGGGCAGCTTCTGGTTCCGGCAGCTGTCGGCATGTCTGAACGCGCTGGAACAAGGCAAGGAACCGGGCGTTATCATCAATGTGTTCGAGATGAAAATTCTGCAGGCGGCCGGCTACGGACCGCAGCTTGATGCCTGTGTCGTCTGCGGCGAAGAGAAGCCGGACGAGGAGCTGAGAATCAGTCCGAGGCTGGGCGGCGTGCTGTGCCGCGCCTGCCGGCACAATGATCCGCCGGCTATGGAGGTCTCGCTCCGGACGCTGAAGCTCCTGCGCCTGTTCGCCGCCCTCGACCTGACCAGGCTCGGGAATGTCGATGTCAAAGAGAGCACGCGCGAGGAACTCAAAAAGGTCATGCGCGCGTTCATGGACACCCAGCTTGGTCTGCATCTGAAATCGCAGAGCTTCCTGGACCAGCTCGATAAATACGGGATTTGACGAAAGCCCTGTTTTCCGTTAATATAGGAACAGTTTCTTCTTGAAATCTGCCATTCAAAGGCAGTATATCGGAAGGGCCGCCGCCGGATGATCCGGCAAGCATGTTGAACGGAAAAGTAGTGGCCGAGATGCTGATTTTTAGCGAGCCGGGGGTAGTGGAAGCCCGGAGGAGGCAGCGGCTATGAAAGGGCGTCCGGGAGTGCGCAAAGCGGCAGCGAAAGTGGATTCTGATCATCGCCGGAGATCCGGAAGGTATGCGGAATCAAGTAGGGTGGAACCGCGGGAGAATGAACAGCTCTCGTCCCTATGTCTGAACTTCAGGCATGGGGGCGGGAGCTTTTTGATATGTCAAAAGCACCGCCTCCATCGCAGATAGAAATTAAGAAGCGAAGGAGTCGGTGTAACATGAATTTTCAGCAGATGATCTTGACGCTGAATGAGTTCTGGGCGAAACAGAACTGCATTATCGTCCAGCCCTACGATACGGAAAAGGGCGCGGGTACGATGAATCCGATGACGTTCCTGCGTTCGCTCGGACCGGAGCCATGGAAGGTTGCTTATGTCGAGCCTTCCCGCCGTCCGTCTGACGGACGTTACGGGGAGAATCCAAACCGCCTGTACCAGCATCACCAATACCAGGTCATTATTAAGCCGTCGCCGGACAATATTCAGGAAATTTACCTGGACAGCCTGAAAGCGCTCGGCGTCGATCCGCTCCAGCACGATATCCGGTTCGTCGAAGACAACTGGGAGAATCCGTCGCTGGGCTGCGCCGGCCTCGGCTGGGAAGTATGGCTGGATGGTATGGAAATCACACAGTTCACGTATTTCCAGCAGGTGGGCGGCATTGAGACAAGCCCGGTATCGGTTGAGATTACGTATGGCATGGAGCGTCTCGCTTCCTATATCCAGGAGAAGGAAAATGTATTCGACCTGGAGTGGGTGGACGGCCTGACCTATGGTGACGTGTTCCACCAGCCGGAAGTGGAGCACTCCACCTATACCTTCGAGGTGTCGGATGTGAGCATGCTGTTCGGACTGTTCAATACGTATGAGGCGGAAGCCAGACGGGCCATGGACCGGCATCTCGTGTTCCCGGCCTATGATTATGTGCTGAAATGCTCGCACACTTTCAATCTGCTGGACGCGCGCGGCGCAATCAGCGTGACGGAACGGACGGGCTTTATTACAAGAGTGCGCAACCTGGCCCGCCAGGTGGCGGCAACGTATGTAGAGGAGCGCGAGAAACTCGGCTTCCCGCTGCTGAAGAAAGAAGGTGTTCAGCTTGGCTAAGGATTTGCTGTTTGAAATCGGCCTGGAGGAAATCCCGGCGCGCTTCATCCGCGCAGCGATGGAGCAGCTCAAAGAGAGAACGGAGAAATGGCTGGAGTCTTCCCGCATCAGGCATGGCGAGGTGCAGGCGTTCGCAACGCCGCGCCGTCTGGCGGTTCTCGTGAAGGACGCTTCCGAGCGTCAAACAGATGTCAGCGAAGAAGTGAAGGGACCTTCACGCAAAATCGCGCTCGGCGAAGATGGAGCGTGGAGCAAGGCGGCGCTCGGATTTGCACGCAGCCAGGGCGTAAGCCCGGATGATTTTACATTCAAGGAACTGGGCGGCGTTGAGTACATCTACGCCACCAAGAACAGCAAGGGCGTTGAGTCGGCTTCTTTGCTGGCTGAAGGACTGACGGGCATCGTGCATGCGATGACTTTTCCAAAGAATATGCGCTGGGGCGCTTACGACTTCAAGTTTGTCCGTCCGATCCGCTGGCTGGTCGCTCTGTTCGGCAGCGATGTCATTGATTTTGAAATCGCCGGCGTCAAGACCGGCAATGTCAGCCGCGGCCATCGGTTCCTTGGGAAGGAGACGGTGATTCAGCAGCCCTCACAGTATGTGGAGGCACTTCGGGAACAGTATGTAATCGCTGACGTCAAGGAGCGCGAAAGCCTGATCCTGAAACAGATCAACCATCTTGCTGCGGAGAAGGACTGGACAATTGCAATCAAGGAGGATCTCCTTGAAGAAGTGCTCTTCCTGGTGGAGACGCCGACCGTGCTGTTCGGAACCTTCGATCCGTCGTTCCTGAATATTCCCCAGGAAGTGCTGATTACGTCCATGCGCGAGCATCAGCGCTATTTCCCGGTGCTTGACAAGGACGGCAAGCTGCTGCCGTATTTCGTAACGGTGCGCAACGGCAACGCGGAGCATTTGGATACGATCGCCAAAGGCAACGAGAAGGTGCTGCGCGCCCGTCTGTCCGACGCGAAGTTCTTCTACGAAGAAGATCAGAAGCTGAAGATCGAGGATGCACTCGCGAAGCTGGAGAATATCGTGTATCATGAAGAGCTCGGAAGCGTTGCGGACAAGGTGCGCCGCATCCGGCAAATTTCCGACGCGCTGGCTGCCAAGCTTGGCGCAGCTGAGAGTGCGAAGGTCAGCCGCGCAGCTGACATCTGCAAGTTCGACCTCGTGACCCAGATGGTCTACGAATTTCCGGAGCTACAAGGAACGATGGGCGAGGATTACGCCCGTCTCGCCGGTGAAGACGAGCAGGTCGCCAAAGCGGTGTTCGAGCATTATCAGCCGCGGTTTGCAGGCGACGTCATTCCGTCGACCGAAGCCGGGTCCATCGTCAGCATCGCTGATAAGATCGACACGATTGTCGGCTGCTTCTCGATCGGCATCATTCCGACAGGTTCCCAGGACCCTTACGCGCTTCGCCGCCAGACGGCGGGCATCGTGCAGATCGTGCTGGAGCGCAAACTGCCGATCGGATTAAACGATATTTTCGACATCGCCATTCAGGTGCATGAAAATAGCCGAAATTTGAAACTTTCTGAGGGTGAGCTGCGTATAACCCTATATGAGTTCTTCGGTCTTCGCGTCAAGCGTCTGCTGGAAGGCAGTATTAGATATGACGTGATCGATGCGGTGATGGCTGCAGGCTATGACAATATCGTATCCGTTGTGTCCCGAAGCCGGGCGCTGGCGGATACAATCGCGTCCCAGGAGAACTTCAAGACCACTGTTGATTCGTTCACCCGTGTCGGAAATCTGGCCTCCAAGGCCGGAGCAGCCGTGCTCGATCCGGCGCTCTTTAGCGAAGCGGCTGAGGGTGCGCTGTACGAAGCGTGGCAGTCGATTCATCTGCCTTACGCCAAGGCATTGGACAGCGGCGATATGACTCTTGCGCTTTCCCTTCTGTCAGGAATGAGCGACGCCATTACCGCTTTCTTCGATTCGGTTATGGTTATGGCGGACGACGAAGCGGTCCGCGGCAACCGGCTGGCTCTGCTCGCCGGCGTCGATGGAGACATGAAGAGCTTTGCGGATTTCGGCAAGCTGGTCTGGTAGCTTCATTTCGGCCCCTGATCTGACGATAAATAGAGAAGAGGCCGCAAAAGTAGTACAAATCACGTTTTTTGGGTATAAATATACGAAAAGGCGCCGAGCAGCGCTTGCTCTCGGCCTCAAAGCGGACAAACGGATAAGCCTCTGAGCTTATCCTTTGTCTTCTTCTGTGCCTCTTGGGAACAATTCAAGGTTCCTCAGCTGCGTGATCATCAACCGCAAAAGAGGGACAAGGTCTATGCTTCAAGGGAACTCAAAACGGAGTTTTTTCTTATAATATCAGACAGTATAAACCTCAAAGGCCCGGCTACCTGATATTGCAAGAAAAACTGCTCTTAAGAAGGATTTGGCGGCATCTTCGCAAAAACTTCGATTAGAGTTTTCTTATTTTTTAGTTACGGGGAACATGCCGGAAGGATTTTTCCCGCCCGGCGCGTATATATATTACACGGGAAACGGTGACAGCCCATGACAAGTCCTGGCGAAACAGTCGTAGTGGTGGATGCGGACGCCTGTCCGGTCAAGAAGGAGACGGCGGAAACCGCACGCAGCTGCGGCATACCGGTGTTGATGGTCTCCTCTTACGCGCATGAATTGCAGAGCCTGGAAGGAGTAGATATCATCCATGTTGACAACAGCGATCAAAGCGCCGACCTTTATATTGTCAATCATGTCAAGCGCGGAGATGTCGTTCTGACAAGCGATTACGGGCTTGCCGCGATAGCGCTCGCCAAAGGCTGTTATGTCCTTTCGTTCCGGGGACAGACCTACGACGAGAGCAATATGGATATGATGCTGGAAGGGCGTCACGCCAGAGCGAAGGAACGCAGGCGGGGCCGCTATTCCAAAGGGCCGAAGCCGTTTACCGAAGAGGATCGTCGCTTATTTCAACATAAACTGACAAAACTTTTGAGAAATTTGCAGGAGAACGTTCAGCCATAGCGAATACTATTTATTTGTCAAGAGATGAAGGTGGTTGTTAGTGGCAAGCGGACACGGCAATATTCCCGAGGAAGTTATCGAAAGCGTGCTGGCGCGTCATGATATTGTCGATACCGTAGGAAAGGTTGTCCATCTCACCAAGCGGGGTAAATATTTATGGGGCCTCTGCCCGTTCCATTCGGAATCCACCCCGTCCTTCACTGTAACTCCGGAACGAGGAGTGTTTCACTGCTTCGGCTGCGGCATGGGTGGAAATGCCATCAAATTCAGGATGGAAATCGAAGGGTTATCCTTTCCCGAAGCCGTAAGAACAATGGCCGAAGAGAGCGACATTCCGGTGCCGGAAGGTGCGGGCTCACAGTCCGCACACAGTCCCGAAGTGGACCGGCTGTATCAGGCGTATGAATGGTCTGCGAAGTTCTATCACTATCTGCTGAAGAATACGGAACACGGCAAAGCCGCGATGGAGTATTTAAGATCCCGGAAATTCAGCGATCAGATGATCGACCAGTTCCAGATTGGATTTGCGCCAGACCGCTGGGATACGCTTCTGCAGTTTCTGGAAAGACGGGAATTCGATCTCGCCGAGATGGAAAAAGGCGGTCTGCTCTCATCCAGAAGCGAAGGCAAAGGCTATATCGACCGTTTTCGCGGACGGATTATTTTTCCGATCGCGAACCGTGCGGGCAAGGTGGTGGCGTTCGCCGGGAGAATTCTCGGAGAAGGCCAGCCGAAGTATTTGAACTCGCCGGACAGTAAGCTTTTCAATAAAAGCCGGATTCTGTACAATCTGCATCAGTCCAAATCATCCATCCGCAAAACGCGGCAAATCGTACTGTTCGAGGGTTACGGTGATGTCATTTCGGCCTGGGATTCAGATGTGCATAACGGCGTTGCGACTATGGGAACCTCGCTCACGGAGAACCATGTGTCCATGATGAAGGCTCTGGCGGACGAGATTGTCATCTGCTATGACGGGGACCGTGCGGGACAAGCGGCGGCGATGAAGGCGATCCCGATGCTGGAAGGCGTAGGCCTGAGGGTTAAGGTTGCCGTACTGCCGAGCGGACTCGATCCCGATGAATTTGTGACCCGCTACGGCGGAGAACGATTCAGGGAACAGATCGTGGAGTCGGCAGTATCCACTGTAAAATTTAAGCTTATATATCTGAAAAAAAACCATATACTCCTAGAGGAAGACGGCAAGATTGCATATGTCAAGGAGGCGCTGCAAATTATCGCTTCCCTCCATTCCTCGACAGAGAGAGAAGTGTATTTGAAGGAAATCGCCTCCGAGCTGGAACTGAGCTATGACAGTCTGAAGCAGGATTGCAATTTGCTGCGGGCTTCTATGCAAAAAAACATGCCCGAAGGGGATAATAACGATAAAAGGTGGAATAATGGTAGGCATAAAAAAGGGCAGGTGCAGGCAAGAACGCTGCTGCCGGCTTACCATGCCGCCGAGCGGAGCCTGCTGTCGCTGATGTTTCAGGATGGCGACGCTGCCGCCTATGTGAATGAACGGCTCGGCGAAGAATTCAACATCGATGATCATGCGGCAATTGCCGCTTATCTATACGCCTATTACGCTCAGGGCAAGCAGCCGGATATCAGCCGGTTTCTGTCCTCGCTGCAGGACGACAGGCTTGAGAAGGTCGCGGCTTCCATTTCCATGATGGAGACGCCGTCGGCATGGAGTCCTGAGCTTCTGGACGATTACGTCCGCGAGGTCCGGAAGTATCCTAAACAGCGAATGATGGAGAAGAAACGGGAAGAGATGATTCAGGCTGAAAAAGCCGGTGATTTTTTGCGTGCGGCACAAATAGCAAGTGAGATTATAGCCCTAGAGAGACAGTGACCGGTCTCGGAGGAAACACTAGGGAGGAGGGAGTCGAATAATGGCGAACGATCAGCATACCGAACTGGAGACGGAATTCACGCTCGACCAGGTTAAAGATCAGCTTATTGAGTATGGCAAGAAAAGATCTTCACTGAATATCAAGGACATCATGGAGAAATTGTCGCCATTTGACCAAGACCCCGAGCAGATGGATGAGTTCTATGAGCAGCTCAGCGATCTGGGGATCGAAGTGGTTAATGAGAACGATGAGGAAGTATCGCTTCGCCCGAATGACGAGAACGATAACGACAGCGGAGACGATTTCGGTTTCGATGACGATCTTTCGCTGCCGCCGGGCATCAAGATCAACGACCCTGTGCGGATGTATCTGAAGGAAATCGGACGGGTGCCGCTGCTCTCCGCCGACGATGAAGTCGAGCTGGCCATGCGGATCAAGAACGGCGATGAAGAAGCGAAGCGCCGTCTGGCCGAGGCGAACCTGCGCCTTGTTGTCAGCATCGCGAAACGTTACGTGGGACGGGGAATGCTGTTCCTGGATCTGATTCAGGAAGGCAATATGGGTCTTATCAAGGCCGTTGAGAAATTCGACCACAACAAAGGCTTCAAATTTAGTACTTATGCCACTTGGTGGATCCGCCAGGCCATTACCCGGGCCATCGCCGACCAGGCGCGGACGATCCGCATTCCGGTGCATATGGTCGAGACGATCAACAAGCTGATCCGGGTCTCCCGTCAGCTCCTGCAGGAACTGGGGCGCGAACCCACGCCGGAAGAAATCGCGGCTGAAATGGAGCTGAGCGTCGAGAAGGTACGCGAGATCATGAAGATCGCGCAGGAACCGGTGTCGCTTGAGACGCCGATCGGCGAAGAGGATGACTCGCATCTGGGCGATTTCATCGAAGACCAGGAAGCACTCGCGCCTGCGGACGCCGCTGCATACGAGCTGCTGAAGGAACAGCTCGAGGACGTGCTCGACACGCTGACCGAGCGTGAAGAGAATGTGCTTCGTCTCCGCTTCGGACTGGATGACGGACGTACCCGCACGCTGGAGGAAGTCGGCAAAGTGTTCGGCGTCACCCGCGAGCGTATTCGCCAGATCGAAGCAAAGGCGCTGCGCAAGCTGCGTCATCCGAGCCGCAGCAAACGGCTTAAGGATTTTCTGGAATAAAGGCTCTTTATGGACCTTCTGCTGCATGCGGCAGGGGGTCCTTTTGTTTTACAATATAGGAAAGCTGAAGCTGAGCATACATCATTGGTCTTCTATTTCTCGGTAAACGTTCGTGTCAGAGGACACTGCAAACGTTTATCCTTGAGTTCACCCAGCTACCGTCTGAAATGAGGGATAAGCCACTTGAACATGGAAAAAAGGGACATTATTTTAAGAGAAATCCAGTATTGGCGGCGGACCAAGCTGCTCTCCGAGCAATACTGTGATTTCTTGACCAATTTATATGATGACGAAGGAATGGCGAAGAACCAGAATCCCATTACGCTGAAGAATCTGCAGCAGGGAAGCATCAGAATATGGCTGTTTGCTTTTGGAATTATTTCCTTGATTTTGTTAATTGGTTTTTATTTTAGCGTTTTTCCATTAGGTTTGCAACTTGCTACTGCCCTGTCGATGCTGGTGGTGGCCTACGGTTATGCCGGTTTATTGAGAGATCGAATGCCTGCATTCAGCTTCTCGTTGGCGGGAATTGGAGGGTTTCTGACGCTCGGCTTTGGTCTATGGATAATCTCGCTGCATGAGCTAAATGAAGGGATTTGGATTCCCGTCCTTGTCGCACTGTGCGGCTTACTCTGGATTGCGCTCGGCTTCTTCCTCCGGATCGGCCTGCTTCATTTCAGCGGCTTCGGCGCGCTCTGCTTGCTGTATGCTGGATTTGCGGACAGGCTTCGCCCGGATGCCGGGGTCTGGGAGCTGCAGCTGCTCTGGCTGCCGCTGTGCGTGCTGATGATCTGGCTAAGCTGGCTGCTGCATCATCGGCTCAAGGGTGTGTCCGGCGTTTATTTCGGGGTCGGAGCTCTTCTCTGGCTTATGCCGGAGATCGATATGGTGCTTCTGGGCAAGGATTATCCCGGCTGGATGTCGCTGCTCCTGATCGGTAAAATCGCAGTGGAGCTTGCTGGGCTGTTCCTCTTTAGAAAAAAATGGATCGAATGGGTGACTGCATGAACAACATCAAATTATCGCGAAGATTAAGCCTGCTGCTGGAGCAGATTCCGGCTGGAGCCACGGTAGCCGATATCGGTTCCGATCACGCCCTTCTGCCTCTGGCGGCCGTTCAGACAAGGCGAGCGGAGCGGGCCATCGCAGGCGAGGTGAATCCAGGGCCGTTCCGCGCAGCTCAGAAGGCTGTACAGGACGCGGGCCTCGGCGATCTTATCTCCGTCCGCCGAGGTGACGGGCTTGCTGTGCTTCAGCCTGGGGAGGCGGACTGCATCACTATTGCCGGCATGGGCGGCTCCCTGATCGCCGCCATCCTGCAGCGCGGCGCTGAGCAGGGCAAGCTGACAGGCGTCCGGCGCCTTCTGTTACAGCCGAACGTCGGCGAGGACATCCTGCGCCGCTGGCTGCTTGCGAACGGCTGGGTGCTGACGGCGGAAGGGCTGCTGGAGGAAGACGGCAAGCGGTACGAGGTACTGACCGCCGAACCGGAGGACCCGGAGGCGGGGAGAACCAATGACGCACTCTATGCTAATGCGGCTGAGGCAGGAGGCGCGAAGCCGTACAGCATGGAGACGCTTCTGCTCATGGGCCCCTGGCTCATCCGGCAGCGGGGGCCCGTATTCGTAGACAAGTGGGAGGACGAAATCCGGAAGCTGGAGCGGATTTTTCATTCACTGTCCAAGTCGGAGCTGGAATCCGCAGACGAGAAGCGGACGGAATTTGAATCGAGGTTGCGGGAAATCAGGGAGGTGCTGTCATGACCGTCAAAGGTCAAACGGTAATTCAATATATGGAGCAGCTGGCTCCGAAATCGGTAGCTGAGGAAGGCGACAAAATCGGGCTTCAGCTCGGCAGCCTGAACAAAGAAATTACCGGTGTGCTGGTCGCGCTTGACGTGACGGATGATGTGGTGGAGGAGGCAATTGCGAAGGGCTGCAATCTCATCATCGCCCATCATGCGATTATTTTCCGGCCCATACAGCAGCTGCAGACGGACACTCCGATGGGTCGTCTTTACGAGAAGCTGATCAAGAATGATATCGCCGTGTACATCAGCCATACGAATCTGGATGTGACGGAAGGCGGGATGAACGACTGGATGGCTGAAGCTCTCGGCATCGAGAACACTGCTTCGCTCAAGGATATTCATACCGAGCAGCTGTCCAAGCTGGTCGTCTTCGTGCCGAAGGACCATCACCAGAAGGTGCTGGACGCCATTTTGAACGCGGGAGCAGGCTGGATCGGCAATTACAGTCATTGCAGCTTCAACATTGAAGGCGTCGGAACCTTTGTTCCGCGTGAAGGCTCCGATCCCTTCGTTGGCAAACAGGGCCAAATGGAGCGCGCAGAGGAGATCCGTATTGAGACGATCGTTCCGTTCAGCATCCGCAGCAAGGTGGTACAGGCGATGCTCAAGGCCCATCCTTATGAAGAAGTCGCATACGACCTCTATTCGATGGATCTTAAAGGCCGCAGCTTCGGCCTCGGCCGGGTCGGGCGTCTGAAGGAGCCAGTGACTCTGGAGCAGTTCATCGAGACTGTTAAGGCAGGACTTAAGGTTGATAAGGTTCGGGTTGTCGGGGATCTGGGCAAAAGCATTCACAAAGCGGCGGTTCTCGGCGGCTCGGGCGGCAAGTTCCTCTCCAGCGCTATTTTTCGCGGGGCGGATGTGCTCGTGACGGGAGATATCGACTACCATACGGCGCAGGATGCCCTGATGGCGGGCGTGGCACTGATCGATCCCGGCCATAACGCGGAGAAGATCATGAAGGAGAAAGTAGCCGAATGGATTAAGGACAAGCTGAGTGGCAGCAAGAACGATACGCCGGTATACGCTTCGGCTGTCGACACGGAGCCTTTTCAGTTTCGATAAGAGGACTGGAAGCCTGCCCAGAGAATTCTCTCTTAAGGGGAAAGTTAACACTTGTTATAGGTCGTATCAATCTGTATAATATACAATGTTGTTCGGAAAGTTTGACAGACAATCGCCGGCGGCCGCAGGGCCGCGGGAGGAAAGTCCGGGCTCCATAAGGCAGGGTGCTGGATAACGTCCAGTCGGCGCGAGCCGAAGGATAGTGCCACAGAAATGGACCGCCGATGGCTGCAGGTCGTCAAGACATGCAGCACAGGCAAGGGTGGAACCGAGGTGTAAGAGACCCCGAGGAGCGATGGTGACATCGTTCCTGGTAAACCCCACCTGGAGCAAGACCTAATGGAACGCAGCCGATTCCCTTGCGGATGAGGCAGCCTTAGCCTGAGGCGCGTTCGGGTTGGTCGCTGGAGCTGTGCAGCAATGTACGGCCTAGATAGATGATTGTCGCTCACAGTGGGAGGGTAGTTCCCGACAGTACCACAACGAGCACAGAACCCGGCTTACGGCAAACTTTCCTAAACTGGCAACACCTTGATATGACTAATCAAACGTCATAAAGCGGCGGCGCATCCGATAATCCGGAGGCGCCGCCGCTTTTTGTACTTGCTGTTAGAGGGCCGGAGTCCCGGCCAGGCTGTTCCACTCTTCAATCGCTTCGCCCAGCCGCTCTACGGCGAGCGGCAGCTGCTTCGGCGGTGTATGGGTGAAGTTCAGCCGCATTGCATTGAGCTTCGGCTGCCCCGGGTAGAAGACCTCGCCTGGTACAAAGGCGACGCCTCTGTCCAGCGCCAGCGGCAGAAGCCGGGTAGTGTTGATAGAAGGGTCCAGCATCAGCCACAGGAACATGCCGCCCTGCGGTTCTTCGAAGGAAGCGCCCGCCCAACCGGCCGAATGCAGCGCAGCGGACAAGGCCTTCGTGCGCGAAGCATATTCGCGCGAGATCAAGGCGATGTGGCTTTCCAGATCGAAGAAGGACAGCAGCTCGGCCAATGCTCTCTGATCGATTGTGCTTGAATGAAGATCGGCGGCCTGCTTGGCCCGGGCAAGCGTCGCGATGAGCTCGCGGCCGCCTGTAATCCAGCCGGTACGGAGGGCGGGAGCGACGATTTTGGAGAAGGTGCCGGTGTATAGGACCGTGTCTCCGGCGCTAGCGTCGTCAAGCGCCTTCAGAGAGGGAAGCTGGCTCCGCTCTCCGCCCGGAAAGGCGATCTCCCCATAAGGGTTGTCCTCCAGAATTAGCGTATCGCTGCGGCGGCACAGCTCAAGGGCAGCTTTCCGGCGTTCTTCGCTCCAGGTGGCTCCGGTCGGATTGCCGAAAGTCGGGACAGCATACAGAAGCTTGGGGCGGTGGGCCGTCAGCTTCCGCTCCAGATCGTCCGGGAGCATGCCGTCATTGTCACTTTCTACCGCCACGATGTTCGCGCGGTAGGAACCCAGCACCTGGAGAGCGGCCAGGTAGGTGGGGGACTCCACGAGAACGGTGTCGCCGGGATCGATCAGCATGCGGCACAGCAGATCGATCGACTGCTGCGAGCCGGTGGTCAGCAGGAGGTTATCGGGGGAAGCCTGGATTCCCTGCCGGGCAAGCCGGGAAGAGAGACGTTCGCGAAGCGGAAGATAGCCTTCCGTAAGACCGTACTGCAGAACCGAGGAGCTTCCCGACAGGACACGGGAATACGCCTCGCGCACCGCCTCAACCGGGAACAGGTCTTCACCGGGCAGCCCGCCCGCCAGAGAGATGACATCGCTGCCCTGGGTCAGCTTCAGAATATCGCGGACAGCGGACGAACCGAGATGATTCGCCATAACGGAATAGGAAGGTTTCATGAACTTTTTGCTCCTCGTTTTTGATTTTGATGGTATCATAGCGGCAGAGCTGTATAACAGTAAAGGAGCGAGTATAACAGTCGGAGGCGATTGTCATGCATATCGAGATTAACCGGGGCAGCGGCAGGCCGCTGCCGCTTCAGATCAGCGACACGCTGAGTCAGCGCATTTCGTCGGGTCTTCTACAGCCCGGGGAACAGCTGCCTTCCGTGCGTAAAATGGCGGAGATGCTTGAAGTGTGCCAAGTTACAGTCAGCAAGGCTTACGCCGATCTCGAAAGGCGGGGATGGCTGATCCGGCGTCAGGGGCTCGGCTGTTTCGCGGCAGCCCCGGGGAGCGGAGCCGGTCCCAAGCCGCTGGCGGACAGACAAGGCACAACCGGCAGCCATGCAGCCGGGAAGCGGGGAGCTTCTGAAGAGCAGCCGGCAGCGGCAGCGTATGCAGGGAAGCATGCGACCCGCTTCGCTTCAGGCCGGACGGAGCCGGAGTGGCAGAAGGATTATGAGGATTATTTGCCCCGCGCCCAGCTATGGCGCAATTTCAATTTCTCTGAAGCGGAGTACTCGTTTCATCTGGCTGCAATCGATTCCGGCATGCTGCCGCTGAAGGAAATCGGAGCCGCCATGACTTCACTTGTTGCGAAGCGGCCGGAGCTGATGTCGGCCTACGGCAATTTTCAGGGCGATCCTTCGCTTCGGGAGGCGGTGCGCAGGCATCTCCGGACCCGGGGCATCGTCCTTCCGCAGGAAGGGCTGCTGATTACGAGCGGAACGCAGCAGGGCATTGATCTGGTGGCCCGGACATTCGTCGGTCCGGGCGATACGGTCTATTTGGAGGCGCCGAGCTATACCGGAGCGATCGATGTCTTCGCCGGCAGGGGGGCGGACATGATCGGCGTCCCCGTTGATAAGGACGGGATGCGCGTCGATCTGCTGACCAAGCTGTGCGACCGGCGGCCGCCCAAGCTGATCTACACGGTTCCGACGTTTCAGAACCCGTGCGGCGCCACGATGAGTCTGGAGCGGAGACAGCGGCTGCTGGAGCTGGCCCGCAGCTACGGCTGCCTGATTGTGGAGGACGACCCTTTTTCCGATTTGCATTTTGGGTCGCCACCGCCGCCATCCATCAAGAGTCTGGACACGGAAGGTCATGTCGTCTACATGAAGAGCTTCAGCAAGGTGCTGGCTCCCGGATGCCGGGTGGCCGGGGTTGCCGCGGAAGGCGACATTCTGGAGCGGCTCACCGCCGCCAAGGCGGCAAGCGATCTCGGCAGCCCGCTGCTCATCCAGCTGGCTGTGCTCCCTTTCATCGCAGACCGGTATGAGGCATACATGAAGGGATTAAGATCCGCGCTGAAATCGCGGATGGCACGTGCGGCGGCGCTGCTGAAGCGCCATGCGCCGAAGGGGGTCCGCTGGAATATCCCTGGAGGCGGACTCAACTTCTGGCTGGAGCTGCCGGATTACATTGATACCGGGGAGCTCTACAGCCGGGCAATCCGGGAGGGCATCTCCTTTCTGCCGGGCAATGTCTGCTATTCGGGCGAGCCGCCGGCCCATCATATCCGCATCTGCTACGCCCAGATGGACGAAGCGAAGATGGAGCAGGGGCTGCTGAAGCTGCTGTTGCTTCTTGCGGAAGCAGCAGGGGACTTCAAAGCAGGAGAAGGCGCCAAATAAAGAAGCCAGCCAAAGTGGCTGACCTAATTATTCGAAGAGCGGCCGCGCTCTTCTTGAATATCAATCTCTGATCCAAGCGAGCCTGAGCCTGTTCATTTCACTTGAGCGGTTGTTTCGCTCTGCTTGATCGCTCTACTTACATCGTTCTGCTCATCGTTCTGCTTACATCTTTCTTGCTTAGCATACACCACTCTGCCTACATCAGGCCTTTCAGCCGCCGCTGAAGCTGCTGCAGCCGGCTCTGGACATGCTGCGGCCACTGCTCGACAGCAACCCCTTCCCCGGCTGCGGCCTGAAGGGTGCGGTATACATCGAGCCGGCCCCAGCCGAAATATTTGTCATGTCCCTTCGCGCCCAGATCCACCGCGTTCTTGGTCATGAGACTCATGACCTCCTTGTTGGTCAGATCGGGATTCAATGAGCGGACCAGACCCGCTAGGGCGGCCGCATGGGGGCTGGCCATCGAAGTTCCGGACAGCGCGGCGTACTGGCTGCCGATATAGGTGCTGGCAATGCTCTCGCCCGGGGCGGCAACATCTACATAATCTCCGTAGTTGGAGAAGGATGCTCTCTCGTCGGAGGCGGTGGTCGCGGCTACTGCCAGTACCTCGGGATAGGCGGCGGGATACCCGGGCCGTTCCGTATTGTCGTTGCCCGAAGCCGAAACCAGTACGACATCCTTGTTATAGGCGTATTTAATGGCGTCATGCAGGAACTGGGAATCCGCATAGTTGCCCAGACTGAGGTTAATGACCTTGGCGCCGTGGTCAGCCGCCCATATGATGCCTTCCGCGACGGAATACGTCGTGCCCGCGCCTGTGTTGTCCAGCACTTTGACCGGCAAAATCTTATTGTACCAGCTGATGCCGGCTACGCCCTCGCCGTTGTTGACCAGGGCGCCGATAATGCCTGTAACATGCGTGCCGTGGCCCACATCGTCATCCGGCAGTCCTGAGCCGATGATGGCGTTGTATCCTTTGAGCAGCTGCCCCTTCAGGTCGGGATGGTCGGCCTGCACGCCCGTATCCACGACAGCCACCGGGACTGTGTTGCTTCCCCGCGACAAGTTCCATCCCTTGCCGGTCTCAATGACGGGGAGATTCCATTGGTAAGCGGAGAAGAGCATGTCGTTCGGAGCAGCATCATATGTCATATTTTCGCTGACGGTATCGTTGGTTAAATACATATAGTGAGGCTCGGTGTACTGCGGATGCCATCTGCTTTCGAAGTAATTCTTAAGCTCCGGATACGTCATGTCCGACGAACGGAAAATATAGGCATACCCCAGCTTGCGGGGCGCGCTGCCGTGGATTTCGCGGGCGATGGCCTGCAGCTGCCGGTTATCCGGAATCTCGTTTCGAAACCGGACGACGATTTCGTTCTCGTAATAGTGGCTGGCGTTCTCGTTGTCATGCCCGGTCTTGACAGTAATGTCCCGCAGTGTATCGGTATGAACGGACTCCACCCGGAACCGCCCTTCCTTCGGATAGGGAATAAGCCGCAGATTCTTCTGCTGATGGTTCGTGACCTGTTTAAGAACCGTCCGGTCGATCAGGCCAATGACGCCGTACCGGCCGTCCGAGCTGCGCTGCCCCATCAGAAAATAGCTTTTGTCCCCGACAGTGAATGCCGGAGATTCATAAGCGCCCTGCCGCTTGATCGCCGTCTTGGCTGCACTTAGGTACTGCTGCATAATCTTCTCCTGCTGCGCTGTACCTTTGGGCTGCACCGACTTGAAGGTGCTGGCCTTGCCGGTGGAGAAGTCGATCCACATCAGCATGGCGATATGCCCGTGGCTGCGCTGCAGCTTTCTGGCGTAAGACGCAACTTGATCGGCGGGCTGTCCGGCGGCCTTCGACAGCATGGTTTTCAAATCGCGTCCTGCATCGAGGTGAGTTAAGGATTCCGTTGTCTGCACGTCCTGCGAAAGATACGTTTTCTTGACAGTCTGCTCCCGGGCAGCCTGGCTGCGAACGCTCTTGGAATTACCGGTTTGCGAAACCCCGGCTTGACGAACGGTTCCGTCATTCGAAGAGCGAACGCCGAGTATGAGCGCCGAAGCGCAGACGGTCGTCAGCAGGCCGGCAATCGCGATATTTTTTCGGGACATACTTTCCGCTCCTTCCTGTGTTATCTGCTATCGTTAGCATGGAAGGGACCCGCCAGATTTATACATGCGTAAAAAGGATACCGCCAAGGCAAAATTTGTGATAGGATAGACATGAAAACGATTAATTTGCAAGTAATTTTGTAACACGACGCCAAGGAATTCTAAGGGGGATGGGCCGCCATGTCAGCCAATGTTCAAAAACTGTGCGAATCCACAAGAGAAAAACTGAAAATTGCCATCGAAAAACTGGAATTGTTCCTTAACCATAACGCAATGCCGCAGCTTGCCGAGGGCGGGCAGGATGAAGAAACGACCCGCTACTATGAGGGCTTTCTGTCTGACTTGCGTCATTTGCTGGTCTTCTCCGAAATGTCGTACGAGAAGCTGGGCGTAGCGCTCCGCCGCGCCAATTTCGACGAGGATTTTGCACAAAAGGCATTGTACAACGTGTATCACTATGGCGTGAACAACTTCTTCTACCCCAAGAATGAAAGCTATTCCGAGGACGGCCGTTACGCCTACACCGGGCAAGACGCGATCCGCTTCCGCAAGAAGCCGGTTCAGGCGGCGCGCAGCATTGTGCTGGATATTACGAAGGTGTATGAAGATCTTCGCGACGAGCTTACCTATTACGAAAATGATTATTTGACGGAAAAGCGAATGCAGAACCAAGTGTAGACAAGAGGCTTCCGGCGCCATGCGAGCGCCGGAAGCTTTTTTATAATATCAGAAAGCATAAACGCCGCAATGAAAGCCGACTCCCGTATTACCGTCTGTGGCTTCTTTTGGCTGTCCGAACATCGAATATCGACGTCTTGGCAGGGACATAATGATTCCGAGGTGATCATTAATGACCAATACCGCGAGAACGGTAGTCAACTGCAGCGTAAGCAACTGTAATTATTGGGGAGAAAGCAATGTGTGCCGCGCCGAATCCATCATCATCGAAATCGACAAGCATTCCGGAAACCGCATCAAAGAAGAGTATGCCGAAGAGATGACCTTCTCGGATCATCGCGATGTCGCCAACAATTCCTCTGCAACCTGCTGTCTGACCTTTAAGCCAAAAGCTTAGGAGGCCGCCATGGACAATGAACAGAGAGGCACTGAGCCTGTCCGGTCCAGACGCAAAAAAATTATGATCCGTCCCCGGACTGATTATCCTCGCAAATCGCCCGAGCACCGGGAGGAATACGCCGCTGAGGTCAGTCCGGTGCCGGTTCGAGACCGTTCGCCGGAAGTGCAGGGAGCTGCCGACAACGATGATGCATACAAGTCGGTCGGCTATGCCGCTGTAGGTCTTGGGCTTGCATCCCTCTTCATCTGGCCCATCATTCTTGGACCGCTTGCCGCCGTGCTGGGTTATTATGCCTACAACAACGGCCGCAAAACGGCAGGAGCCTGGGGGCTTGGGCTGGGCATTGTCGCTGTACTCAGCTATTTTGTGATGATTCCTTTTGCCCGCTGACACAGGCCAAGCAGGAAGAAGACCTTCAGGTCCGGTAATACGGATCTGAAGGTTTTTTGCTAATAGTCTAAGCCTTGAGCTTGAATGCGAAACGTTCCGTGCAAAGGAAGCCGCTTCCTGGTAAAATAACGAAATCCTTAATTATTCCGGCTCTTCTGCCGATAGATTAAGTAACAGAATGAAACCAGGAAAGAGGGTATGCGGCAGCATGAATATCAACCCCGCCGTAACCGGCCGGATCGAGCAGCTGAAATGGATTAATCTGAAGAACTCTTCTAGTGCTTCGGGAGCCGCGTCGGTTGAAGATAAACAATCAACAGGAGATTCGAGGTTCCAGACCATCCTTGATGATGCATCGGCCAAAAGAGCCTCGGAAAATATGTCCTCTCAGAGCACGGCATCTTATACCGAGGACGGTCTACTGTGGCAAAATCTCGGTGGTGCAGTTGATTCTATTTCCGGGGAAATAGCAGGGCTAGGCACAGAGAGCAAGCCGACCAATTACGAAGATCTCATTCAGGCTGCGAGCGCCAAATACGGTGTACCGGCAGATCTGATCAAAGCGGTTATCGATACGGAATCATCGTTTAATCCGAATGTTGTCTCTTCCGCCGGGGCCAAGGGACTTATGCAGCTCATGGACGGAACGGCTCAGGGACTAGGGGTTTCGGACCCATTCGATCCCGCACAGAGCATTGACGGAGGCACTCGTTATTTGTCCTATCAGCTGAAGCGGTTTGACGGACAGGTGAACATGGCGCTTGCCGCCTATAACGCCGGACCGGGCCGCGTGCTGAAGCTAGGCGTCAACTCGGACGCGGAGCTATTGCAGAGGCTGGACGAGCTTCCGAAAGAGACGCAGGACTATATCGCCAAAATTGAACGCGCGCGAAGCAAATACGCGCTATAATATAAAGGGTCAAACGGTCCGTAACTCTGCCGCATGAGCGGCAGTAGGCACCGTTTGATCCTTTCAATTTATGGTCAGAGAAGGAGTTAGCCCATATGATTTACTGGGATTATGCCGCTGCTGCGCCTCCGTATGAAGAGGTTGTGCGGACGGTGGAGCAGCTGATGCAGCTGCATTACGCCAATCCCTCCTCGCTTCACCGGGCCGGAGCCGATGCCGCAGCGCTGATCAGACGCGCACGAGAAGTATGCGCTTCCGCGCTGGGCGTTCGCACGGAAGAAATAACATTCACTTCGGGCGCGACGGAGAGCAACAATCTGGCTATCAAAGGTGCCGCGCTTCAGTATTCAGGCAGGGGCAGGCATATCGTAACGACGGAGCTGGAGCATCCCTCCGTCTATGAGAGCTGCCTCCAGCTGCGGGAAATGGGCTGGGAGGTTGACTTCGTGAAGCCGAAGCCGGACGGCGGTATCGATCCTTGGGATATTGCGGCCGCCGTGCGTAAAGATACGGTGCTTGTCAGCGTCATGCACGTCAATAACGAGACCGGGTCCGTGCAGCCGCAGCGCGATATCGCTCGCGCCGTTAAAGAGGCGAATCCGCGGACGCTCTTCCATGTGGACGGCGTTCAGGGCTTCGGGAAGCTTCCCGGCGGCCCCCGAGACTTCGGAGCGGATCTGTACAGCCTGTCCCCGCATAAAATCCGGGGGCCGCGCGGTGTCGGCCTCCTGTATGTCAGGGAAGGCGTCCGGCTGTTCCCGCTCATCAGCGGAGGCTCTCACGAGAACGGCATGCGCGCCGGAACCGAGAATTTGCCCGCAATTGTGGCGGGCGCCAAAGCGGTGCGGCTCGCTTCGGAGCGGCAGAGGGAGCTGGCGGGCCGGCTGCTGCCGCTGCGGGATCGCCTGCTGTCATTCCTGCGTGGGATTCCGGAGCTTGTAGTGAACAGCACGGAAGCGGGCGCGCCCCATATCGTGCATTTCTCCTACCCGGGCATGAAGGGAGAGGTGCTGGCGCGCCAGCTGGAACAGCTCGGCATGCTGGTATCCACCCGTTCCGCCTGTTCCTCCCGAACGGCGGAGCCAAGCCGTGTGCTGCTTGCCATGGGAAGAGATGAAGCCGCCGCGCTTGGCGGCATCCGGATCAGTCTCGGCGACGGACACACGGAGAGCGATGTTGCCGCACTGGAGACCGCCATTGTTAAGGCGGTGCTGGCATTGAAGATAGCTGAAGGAGGCATGCGGTAACATGAGACAGACAGATTCCGCCAAAGGCTTGAAGGGCGGTACGGAATACGCGGACATGCTGCTGCTGCGATTCGGCGAATTCACACTGAAAGGCAAGAACCGCAGCCGGTTCGAGAAGACGATGCTGCGGCAAGTAAAGGAGCGGGTCAGGCTGTATCCGGGCGCGAAGCTGATCACGGAATACGGCCGGATCTATGTCGAACTGGGAGGCGAACCGGCGGAGCCGCTCATTGCGACGCTAGCGAAAGTGTTCGGCATTGCGTCGATCAGCCCGGTGAAGGTTGCCCGCTCCGAGCTTGAAGATATCGTGACGAATAGTCTCCGCTTTATGGAAGCCATCGCTCCGGCTCCCGGCACCACGTTCAAGGTCAATGCCAGACGGGTATGGAAGGACTTCCCTTATGGCTCCCAGGAGATGAACCGTCTCGTGTCGGGGCCGCTGCTGAAAGCCTTTCCCGCGCTGACGGTCGATGTCCGTGAGCCCGAGTTGGAGCTGCGGGTCGAGGTTCGGGAGAACGGCACTTATTTATTCTGCGACAACATTCAGGCTGCAGGCGGCTTCCCGCTCGGTACGAACGGCAAGGCGATGCTGCTGCTGTCCGGGGGCATCGACAGTCCGGTGGCCGCCTGGTCCTCCATGCGGCGGGGGCTTGAAGTGGAATGCATCCACTTTTTCAGTTACCCGTATACGAGCCGGGAAGCGCGGCAGAAGGTTGTCGATCTTGCCAGAGTGCTGTCAGGATACAGCGGCCGAATTCGGCTGCATCTCGTTCCCTTCACGGAGATTCAGACATCCTTTGCCGGGATCGGGCAGGACAACCTGATGATCACGCTGATGCGCAGGTCGATGCTGCGAATTGCGACGATGCTGGCCGAGCGCGAAGGAGCGCTGGCGATTGTAACAGGCGATAGCCTAGGCCAGGTTGCGAGCCAGACGCTGTCCAGCATGAACGTGATCGGCCGGGCGACTGATCTGCCGATTCTTCGTCCTCTTGTCATGATGGACAAGGGAGAAATAACGGAGCTGGCGCAGACCATCGGCACTTATGAGCTGTCGATTCTACCATATGAAGACTGCTGCACGCTGTTCGTTCCGCGGTCGCCCACGACGAATCCGAATTTGCGTATTGTCGAGCGGATTGAAGCGACGCTTCCGGGCTATGCCCAGCGGCTTGACGAGGCAGTCGCCCAGACCGTGACGGTTGATCTCACTCCGCACGGTAACGAACGCCCGGCGGATGAAGAGGAAGCGGCGGTTCAGCAGGAAGAATGGTTTTAAGACAACTGAAGGGACAAGAAGCATAGCTTGCCCGAACCACGCATACAAGTGGATATATGCAGGTTCGGGAGGGGTGTCAAATGGAATCGATTTGGCTGCTCGGCGAGATTTTGATGGTCAACCTCGTACTGAGCGGAGACAACGCGATGGTCATTGCAATGGCCAGCAAAAATCTGCCGGACCACCATCGCCGGAAGGCAGTCTGGTGGGGCTCGGCCGGAGCCGTGCTGCTGCGCATCGTGCTGACGCTGGTTGCCGTGCTGCTGCTCAAAATCCCTTACATCCAGGCAGGGGGAGGCCTTCTGCTTCTGTGGATCTCCTTCAAGCTGCTTCTGGAGGAAGAGGATGTGCATCGCGTCAACGAAGCCGCGACGGTGTGGAAGGCGATCCGGACGATTCTGACCGCTGATTTCATCATGAGCCTGGACAATGTGCTTGCGATTGCCGGACTGGCGAAGGGCGATCTGGCGCTGGTGATTATCGGAATTGGGCTTAGCATCCCCATTGTCGTCTGGGGCAGCGGACTGATCGTCGGCTGGCTGCATCGGTTTCCGGTGCTGATTTATATCGGCTCCTATATTCTGGCTTATACAGCGGGAGACATGCTTCTGCAGGATGCCAAGTTCGGTTCCCTGCTCTCGGTGCTTCTGCCCGGAATCCACACCGTGCTTCCGGTTGCGCTCGGCATTGCCGTCGTGGCAGCCGGAGGAATCAAGCGCCATACGCCGAAAGCGGGATAGGCGAATTGTCAATGTGAAGACCTAATGCTGAGAGACAGGCAGTATCAGCGCGCCTGTCTCTTTGCATTTTCACCCAATGCCGCCAATCTATTGTATCCAGCTGCCTGTCTGTCCGGATTCCAGCTGAAGGATGCGGAAGATGGCGTTTTTCGTCTTTTTCGGATAGAATAAGAAATATGTTGGCAGAGCCGAAGGCGTCCGATGTTTCAGGATAAGCTGCCATTTAGATTTTGTTGAAGGGATGATACCGATGTCTTCCAAAAACGACATGAAGCTGGGTCTGTTCATCATCTGCGCCGGTTTATTTATTTTGCTGGGCAAGCTGGGCGTCTTCGGGTTTCTGGGACGTGCGCTCTGGCCGCTGCTCCTCTTGATCCCCGGACTGATTCTGCATGTGTTTGTCTTTGGCAGACGCCTCTCGCCGGCAGCGCTCATTCCCGCCGGGATCATGACCGTCTATGGGCTGCTCTTCGGGCTGTGCAATACCTTCGGATGGTGGATGATGGCGTACCTGTGGCCGGTGCTTCTGCTCGGCATAGCGGTCGGCCTCTACGAATACAGCCTGTACGCTTCTCCGCGCAGCGGCGGACTAACTGTCGGATCGGCCGTTCTGGGCATTGTGAGCCTTCTGCTGATGTTCCTTGGCGTACTGGGTTCGGGATTCATCTATATCGTCGGAGCGGTGCTGATTGTGGCGGGTATTTGGCTGATGCTCGGACGGGGCGGACGTCGAGGGCGTTATCGCAGAGGCTGGTAATTGTTTTTTCATGAAAAGACTTGCTTTTCACACTGCTTTCAAGCTACAATTAATCATATTGTTGAAGCGTCGGGATGAAAGTCCGGCGCTTCTTTTGTGGAACCGTTGCCCCTGTTTCAAATTTTCTTTATTCGATAAATGAAAGGATTTGGATACAAATCATGCATTCAAGAGAACAGATTCGCAATATCGCGATTATCGCCCACGTCGACCACGGCAAAACGACGCTAGTCGACCAGTTGCTGCAGCAATCGGGGATTTTCCGCGAGCATGAGACCGTACAGGAACGAGCCATGGACTCCAATGATTTGGAGCGGGAACGCGGCATTACGATTCTGGCCAAGAATACGGCCATTACCTATAAAGACTTTCTGATCAACATCGTGGATACGCCCGGACACGCCGACTTCGGCGGTGAAGTGGAACGGATCATGAAGATGGTAGACGGCGTTCTTCTCGTCGTCGACGCCTATGAAGGCTGCATGCCGCAGACGAAATTCGTGCTTCGCAAAGCGCTGGAGCAGAATTTGACGCCGATCGTCGTCGTCAACAAGATCGACCGTCCGGCCGCCCGTCCGGCTGAAGTGATCGACGAGGTGCTGGACCTGTTCATCGAGCTGGAAGCAAGCGACGAGCAGTTGGAATTCCCGGTTGTGTACGCTTCCGCTCTTAACGGCACTTCGAGTCTTGACCCGGAGAAGCAGGACGACAACATGCTGGCTCTGTACGAGACCATTGTCGATCATATCCCGGCTCCGACGGAGAGCGTTGAAGAACCTCTCCAATTCCTTGTTACCCTGATGGACTATAACGAGTATCTGGGCCGGATCGCCATCGGCCGTGTGAACCGCGGCATCATCCGCGCGGGACAATCGATTACAGTCATTCAGCGCGACGGCAAGCACAAGACCGCGCGCATCGAGAAGCTGTTCGGCTTCCAGGGCCTGAAGCGAGTAGAGACCGAGGAAGCCGGCGCCGGCGACATCGTCGCTATCGCGGGCATCAAGGACATCAATATCGGCGAGACGATCGCCGACCCGGCGAATCCGGAGGCGCTGCCGGTTCTGAAGATTGACGAGCCGACCATGCAGATGACGTTCCTCGTCAACAACTCGCCTTTCGCCGGCAAGGAAGGCAAATGGGTCACCTCCCGCAAGCTGCGTGAGCGCCTGTTCAAGGAGCTGGAGACAGACGTATCCCTTCGCGTGGTGGAAACGGACAGCCCCGACGCCTTCATCGTATCGGGACGCGGTGAGCTGCATCTCGGGATTTTAATCGAGAATATGCGCCGTGAAGGCTATGAGCTTCAAGTTTCCAAGCCTGAGGTTATCGTTAAGGAAATCGACGGCGCGAAGATGGAGCCGCTTGAACGGCTGCTTATCGACGTGCCGGAAGATAGCATGGGCGCCGTAATGGAGAGCTTGGGAACCCGCAAGGCCGAAATGGTGAACATGATCAATCACGGAACCGGCCAGGTTCGTCTGGAATTCCTGATTCCTGCACGCGGTCTGATCGGCTACAATACGCATTTCCTGACGCTGACACGCGGCTACGGCGTTATGAACCACGCATTCGACAGCTATGCGCCGCTGATCGGCGGACAGGTTGGCGGACGCCATCAGGGCGTGCTCGTCTCGACCGAGACCGGCGTCTCCACCTTCTACGGCATGATGGGCGTGGAAGATCGAGGCATTCTGTTCCTCGAGCCGGGTACGGAAATCTATGAGGGCATGATCGTCGGCGAGCATACGCGCGACAACGATATCGTCGTTAACATCTGCAAGGAGAAGGCTCTCACCAACGTCCGTTCGGCTACGAAGGACGAGACGGTCAAGATGAAGACGCCTCGCCTCTTCTCGCTGGAAGCGGCTCTGGAGTACCTGAATGATGACGAATACTGCGAAATCACGCCGAAATCTGTACGTCTTCGCAAGAAGATTCTGAACAAGAGCGAACGCGAACGTGCCGAGAAGCATCGCAAAATGGCCGAAGCCAATATGTAATTGCAGCACGTAAATCAGCCGCCGGGATATCATCCATCCGGCGGCTTTTGCTTTGAAGAGGCCATGCTCTGAAGAGGCCATGCTCCGTGGCTGCAAAACCATCTGCTGGAGGCAGTAAGAACGGGGCGACACTGAGTGATGATCGCAACTTTTGGGCGGAATTTACGTCTGATTATTGACGGCGGTGCCGAATATCCAAAGACGAAGAAAAGGACTTTGAATCAATATGAATACAAATAAAGACGGTCTGCCTCCCCGGTCCAGAGGACAGGGAAGCGGCGGCAAAAGAGCTCCGGGGCCGGTCTCCAGGCCAAAGCCCCAGGCAAAAAAGAAGAAGAAGCGGGGCTTCATGGCCCGCTTGGGAAGAATGGTGCTGATCGGCGCGCTGCTTGTGGCGCTCGTTGTGGTTGGCTACTTTTTATACCTGTACTACAAGCTTGACAATGGACTGCTGAATACGGGCGTCGACAAGCCTGTGGCGGCGGAGAACTCCGCCAAGGTCAAACCGCTGACGGTGCTGCTGCTCGGCACGGATTATCGGGAGAAGCACAAGTCCTATTTGACGGATGTTATCATGGTCGTGGCATTGAATCCTTCAACCCAATCGGCGACGGTTGTCTCGCTGCCCCGTGATACATATGTTGAACTCGACGGCTACAAGCGGACCAAAATCAATGAGTTCTATACCCGCTTTCGAGGCAAGGAAGATACCTCGGGTATTTCAGCCGAGAATGAAATGAAGACGATGATGGGCAAATATCTGGGTGTGCCTATCGACTATGTAACCGTGCTGAATTTCGATGGCTTCCGCAAAGCGGTGGACAAGCTTGGCGGCGTCGATGTCAATGTGAGCTACAATATGTGCTATAAAGACAACGCCGACGGAACGAATATTAATCTGAAACAGGGCGAGCAGACACTGGATGGCGATAAGGCGCTTGATTATGTCCGCTACCGCAAATCCAACTGCAGCCCGAAGACGAAGGCTTCCGACGATTTTGACCGCAACCGCAGACAGAACGAGGTGCTGCATGCTCTGATGGACAAGATGCAATCTCTTGGCGGTGTCGTGAGAATTGGCGGTGTCCTGGACGCCCTCGATGACAATATGAAGACCGACATCGAGAAGGAACAGATCAAGAACATGATCTCTACCTATTGGCAGATGTCGAAGAACAATGTGGAGTTTGTACCCGTAACCGGCACCTGGCGAAGCCCTTATGTATATATTAACGATAAGGAGCTTGAGGTGGCCAAGATGAGCCTGAGTGACCGTCTGGCTGGAGCAGCTCCGGCCTCACCTGCACCTTAAGGCAGCCGTTCCACCAAATTGAATGCAAGTTTAAGCCTATGCTATAATATAAATAAGATTAGCTTAAAGAGATGCGACATAAGGGGGCTGCACAATGTCCGAATCTGCCGCTGGGCTTACCGATTCCCTTCTGAAGATGCTGCAAAATGAAACCTTCGTCCTGCTGAACACCGTTGATGCGGAGAGCGGAGGCCCAACCTCCTCTGCCATATCATGGGTATATGCAGTGGACGCGTTCACGCTGCGGCTGGCCATCGATCACCGTTCTCGGCTCGTTCGCAACATGAAAGAGAATCCTCTTGTGACGCTTACGGTTTTTGGAGACCATTCGATCTATGCCATTAACGGCCGGAGTGTCGTGAAGAGCGATCCGCTTCCGGGCGTTCCTTTTGAAATGTGCTGTTTCGATGTGGAAATTTCCGCGGTTCGAAACGCACTGTTTTACGGTGCCCAACTGGAGTCCGCCCCGACGTATACCAAAGTGTATGACGTGCGCGCGGCAGAGAAGCTGGATGGGCAAGTATTTTCCGCCATGCAAAAAGCCTAGTGAATATTCACTGGGC
This sequence comes from Paenibacillus stellifer, assembly GCF_000758685.1. NCBI lineage: Bacteria > Bacillati > Bacillota > Bacilli > Caryophanales > Paenibacillaceae > Paenibacillus > Paenibacillus stellifer. The sequence continues at coordinate 4,062,612 of NZ_CP009286.1, read as the reverse complement.
TTTTTTTGGCTTCGCATCAGCTGAATTGACTTCAGGGCGCAAGACCCGATTTCTTGTAAATTTTGATCCTCTTCTTTATTGCGGCGGCCTGTCAGCCGATAAACATCTTACTGCTGGCCCCGTGGTGTCGTATCGTCCGGCAGCTGCGGAATGATCCGTCCGATAATATCGGCCATTTCGGCGGAGAAGCCGGAGACCGGGTGGCCCTGTCTCACATGCTTGCCAAGCTCGGCAATCCGTGCGGAAATGTCCATATCGGCGGTAACCATCGAGTTGACGGCAGCAGGGTCCTTGCGAAGGGCTTCGGCCACGGAGTATTTGATCGTTCCGACTCTTGAGCGGCTTAAGGACCCGTCGACATCGATGCCGACCACGGCATTCTTGCCGAGCACGACACAATGCGCTCCCTTCACGCCGGGAACCCGCAGGGCGAGCTGTTCCAGATGATCTTTCAGTTCCACGTCGCTCCGGGTGACGACCCCTGTACCGTCGGCGGCGTAAGGCTCATAACCCGCCGTTCCGTTTTCGGTAAGCGGACGAACACCATTGTTCCCGTAACGCGCCGCGTTTACCGCAGGCCGTTTATCCTGAGGAGAGGGTGATGACTCTTTTTTGACCATACCGCAGCTTGTCAGCAGCAGCAAAAGGACCAGCAACAGACATATTGATTTTCTCATGGGTGCTTGCTCCTTTCGTTCAAGATAAGTACTGGCTTTAGCTTTTCCAGTGGCGAAAAGAGTTATGTATCCTATGACAAACCAGGCGCTGTGGAGGGGATACCATGAAAAAGATCTTTGTACTGGATACCAATGTACTGCTTCACGACCCCAATTCGATTTTTTCGTTTAAGGAGAATGAAGTGATTATTCCCGCCGTAGTGCTTGAAGAGATCGATTCCAAGAAGCGTAACGCCGATGAAATCGGACGTAATGCCCGCACAGTCTCCCGCCTGCTGGACGGTCTCCGGGAACGGGGACATCTGCACAGCGGCGTGACGCTGGAGCATGGAGGGACGCTGAAGGTCGAGCTGAACCATCGCAGCTTTGTCCGGGTTCAGGAAATGTTCGGCGAGGTATCCACCGACAACCGGATTTTGGCTGTTGCGCTGAACTATTTGCAGGAGGAGAACGAGAAGCCGGAGCCCCGGCCGGTCGTCCTTGTCAGCAAGGACGTGCTTGTCCGGATTAAAGCGGATGTGCTGGGCATAACGCCTGAGGATTATTTATCCGACCGGACGGCCGATCTGAACGAGCTGTATGCCGGTTATCAGACGCTGCCGGTTCATCCCGCCTTGATCGACGAGTATTACAGCAACCGGTCGCTTGCCGTCAAGCAGCTGCAGCTGTCCTATCCGCTCTATCCTCATGAATTCATCATTCTGAAGGATGAGATTGGTACAGGCAAATCAGCGCTGCTCAAGGTAACTGCCGACGGCACCCGCCTGGAGCCGCTCTACCTCGGCAACGATCCGGTATGGGGAATCAGCGCGCGCAACGCCCAACAGCGGATGGCGCTGGAGCTGCTGCTTAGCGACGATATTCCGCTTGTCACCATCACAGGCAAAGCCGGGACCGGCAAGACGCTGCTGGCGCTGGCCGCAGGACTGTTCAAGGTGGAGGATGAGCATAAATACAAGAAGCTGCTGATTGCACGGCCAGTCGTTCCCATGGGGAAAGACATCGGATACCTTCCCGGCGAGAAAGACGAGAAGCTCCGGCCCTGGATGCAGCCGATATACGATAATCTGGAATTTCTGTTCGATACGAAAAAAGCGGGCGACATCGATAAAATTTTGATGGGCCTCGGAAGCATTCAGGTCGAGGCGCTGACTTATATTCGCGGCCGTTCCATTCCGTCACAGTTCATCATAATCGATGAAGCGCAGAACCTGTCGCGTCATGAAGTGAAGACCATCGTATCGCGGGCGGGCGAGGGCAGCAAGGTTATCTTGATGGGCGACCCCGAACAGATCGACCATCCCTACCTCGACGCCGCGAGCAACGGGCTCAGCTATATCGTTGAGAAATTCAAACAACAAGGCATCAGCGGACATATTACTCTCGAAAAAGGCGAACGTTCCCGCCTGGCCCAGCTGGCGGCGGATCTGCTCTAAGGCGGTTTCGCGTTTCGCGCTCAGATGTTGGAGGAGCTCAGGAAGATTATAGGTTAGGCCGGGAGAATGTTCTCCCGGCCTATTTTATGCCCATCGCCGCTAAAGGATATTACCCTATATAATAGAAGAAAGCGTTATCAGAAGCGCAGACAAAAAGCCGCCGGACTGGTAAAATGGGGAAGACGGTTTTGGTTAACGGACAAGGAGGAGAACATGCTGAAACGCAAAAATTATGGTCTGCTGTTCGCGATTCTGCTGCTGGCACTAACCAGCTTGTCGCCTTCTGTGGACCTGAGTGAAAGCAATAACCCGCTTCCCCAAAGCGATAATCAATCCCCCTCCCGGACCTCCTCCCTCCGGCAGACGGGGGACCCTGTGGCCCTACGCGTGGCGGTGGCGCTGGACGATAACGGCTTCTCGGAACTGCAGCGGATCAGCGATCGTTATGCGCTCTCCAAAGGAGTGTCGGTTACGCTCGAAAATATGGGGCCGCACCCAAATAGCGAAACCCTGATTCACGAACTTACGGTAGGCACCATGCCTGATATTGTCATGACGGATGCCGGGCAGATCCGGGAGCTTGCGCAAGGCGGCTATCTGCTTCCCGCAGACGCCTATCAGAATTCCCCCGGGGGAACGCCGCTGACGCCGCTTCTCCCCCTTTTGCAGTGGAACGGCTATACGTGGGGCGTACCGCTTGACGTCGATCCTTATGTCTTCGTCTACGAGACTCAGGTGTTAAAAAGCCTCGGGATGGATCACGTACCGGGATCGGTGGAAGAGTGGGACAGTCTGCTTCAAGTGATGAAACCGGCAAGCGGTAAATATGTGCTGGCTTTAGACAAAAATAATCCTTATGGCTTATCCGCGCTGCTGGAAAGTATGGGCAGTCCGCTGTATCCGGCGGCCCGCAAGGCGCTGGAATGGGTGCAGAAGAACCGCGCTTCGATCTATTCCAGCGGCGGTCAGGAGGAAATTGTGTGGGAGATGCTCAAGCAAGGGCGTATCGGCGCTGCGGTCATTCCATATTCCGTCTGGCGAGAGCATGCGGGGAGCGAAGAGGGGCTGACGGTGGAGACTCCCTGGGGAGCTGAGGGAGCAGAGCCTCAGTCGCTGCTCAGCCGCAGCTTCGCATTGTCCGCCCAATCGCACAACCCCGAAGCTGCAGCCGATTGGCTCTATTATCTGACCTCGCCGGAGGCGCAGACCGACTGGCTTCAGAGCACCGGCATGCTGCCGGCGGCTTCTGAACCGTACCAGAATGAGCCGGGCGTCGCGGCAAGTCTTCCCTTCGATCCCGAAGCGCTGCTGAAAGAGAAGGCGCAGGCGGACGAACCGAAGCCGGCGTGGACGACCATGGTAACCGCCGCCAGGGAACTTCTGACCGGCAAGCTGGATGCGCCGGGCTTCCTGGCAGCGGTAAGCTCGGCCGCGAAGTAACCCATTAGAACTTAATGGCGAGCTCTACATGAAGCACACCGTCTCGGCTGCTGACCTCTGTTGTCTTCAGGAGGGAAATGAATTGAGACGGGTAGAACCCCAGATCGAACTCCTTCTCCAGCTCCCGGCATGTTGTGTCCGGGAGCTGGAGTCCGTTAAAGATGATGCTGTCAACATGGAACATGATCCCGTTAACCGGCTCATCCTGCACAGAGTAGTGGCCCGTAAGGGTCATGGAGAGATCGCCGTTAGTTCCGGAGACGAGCACCTGATCGTTCTTGAAGGTGAATCCGAATTGATTGAACATGTCATTCTGGCTGCGGAGGAAGGTATTCAGGTCCTCCTGCTTCAGGTTAAGCTCGTACTTCATTCCTTTGCGGGTCAAGATATCGTCCCGGCCTTCCACGAATTCCGGCAGCTTATCCATCGCCTTGGACAAAGCCTTGAAGTAGGTCTTGATTTCATGAAGGCCGACATTCTGCCAATATATCGTAAATTCCTCCAGCAGCGAGGCCATGCCGCTTGGATCTTCGCTTTCGTTGATTCCGCCTTCGATTTCCCTGTTCAGGGCATCCACGCGATTCTTCTGCTCCTCAAGTGATTTCTTAAGTCCGTCCAGTTCCTGATAGGAGCGGTCAGCGGCCGCAAGCGTCCGCTGCAAATCCCGGTAATCCTTCTCATAATCCGCAAGAATCTCTTTGTCGCGTCCCATTATGATCTCATAATAGTCCAGCAGCACGAACCATGAACTCAGCGTGTCCGCGGACAGAAAGGCCGTAATCCATGGCTCGCGGTCCCCGGTATAATAGGCGCGGACAACAGCCCCGGCCCGCTTTCTCTTGTCCTCGATGTCGGCTTGCTTCCGGTCGGCCTGCTTTCTCAGATCGGCGGATTTCTCTGCCAGCTTGCTCTGCTCGGCGGAGATCCGGTCGATTTCTTTCTGAATCTCCGTCTTGGACAGTGTCTGCTGCATCAGTCTGCGCGTCTCCTCAGTGTCCGGAAAAGCGGACAACGATGAAGGCGAGGAGGGGGCGGTTGCCGCCGACGGAGTCGCAGACGGGCCAGCGGAACCGGCCAGGGACCGCGAAGCCGGAGGAATCAGCAGCAGGAAGCATAATGGAAGCAGAAGCAGCGGTTTCAGCTTCTTATAGGTATGCAGCGTTCTTCGCCTCCAATCCGGGCATGTCATCTTAAGAACCGCCCGATTAATCCATCATATGTACAGCCTTTCAAAAATATAAGGCCGACGATAAGCGCCCAGCTTACCATCAGCCTTATATGCTTGCCTCTCATTCATTATACCCGCCACCCAAAAGGGAGTAAACGAATTCGGCTATAAAATAGGTATTTTCTTCCGATTTGTGAAAAGGTTGATTGACAGGATACGGCTGGAAATGAAATCGCTTTTATTTCATCAATCGGTGTATGTCATGCAGTCAAAATGGAAATACAAAAGAGTATCAAATAGATTCTATGAACTCTATGAGAGGCATAGAAATGGAGTAAACAGCTTTTATCCCAATAAATCCGCCGGCTGACGCAGCCGGTTGTGAAAAGGGTTATTTCAAGATGTCACTAGGAGGTTTGGCTTTATGACAGCCATTAGACAAGATGCCTGGAGCGAAGAAGACGATTTGGTACTGGCAGAGGTAACGCTGCGCCACATCAGGGAAGGCAGTACCCAACTGGCAGCTTTTGAGGAAGTCGGGGAGAAGATCGGCAGAACTTCGGCAGCCTGCGGGTTCCGCTGGAACAGTTGTGTCCGCAAAAGCTATGAGGAAGCCATTGCGATTGCCAAAGGGCAGCGCCAGAAGCGGAATTATCTGAAAAAGCAGGGTGCGTCGCGCGGCGCACAGGTAGCGGGCTTCACCGCAGGCGACGGAGAAGAGGCTTTTGTCCATGAAGAAGCCCAGAATTCATTATCCATCGATGCAGTAATCCGCTTTCTGCGCCAATGGAAGGGGACCTATCAGGAAGCGGGCCGTCAGCTCAAAATGCTGGAGCGCGATCTTCGGGAGAAGGAAGAAGAGCTGGCCGAGCTGCGAGCCGAGAACGAAAGGCTGTCCAAGGAAGTCAATACGGCTCAGAGTGATTACCGGGTCGTGAACGACGACTATAAGGCGCTGATCCAAATCATGGATCGGGCGCGACGATTGGCTTTTTTGAGCGAGGAAGAGGAAGAAATCAAGAATCGGTTCAAGATGGACGCCAACGGCAATCTGGAGCGGATCGATTGACTTATTGGATCAAACAGAGAATCCCGTTTTCAAGGCATGGGGACATGTCTGAGAACGGGATTTTCTTTTGCATTAATGGCATTTATACTAGAAGCAAAACTGCGGATGGTGACAGACAAACGTGAAAATCGATATTATAGGCGCCGGATCGCTAGGTCTTCTGCTGGCAGGAATGCTGATGAATTCCGGCTGCGAGGTCCGGCTGTGGTGCAGAACCGAAGATCAGGCGGCCTCGCTCGCGGAAAGCGGCTTGACTGTATGTAATGTGGCGGGCGAGGTCCAAGCGCATCTGAAAGGCGAAGCAATGAGCGCGGCACCCGCGCCTCTTTTTGCCGCAGAATGGTTGAAATCGCCGGGCGACTGGCTGCTGCTTGCCGTCAAACAGACGGTGCTGCACAGTGAATTGCCGGATCTGCTGATGCCGCTGCGGGACATAACGATGAATATTCTGTGCCTTCAGAACGGATGGGGGCATCTGGAGATGCTTCAGTCGCTGCTGCCGGCGGCTTCTTTGTATGCCGGTGTTACAACGGAAGGAGCGAAGCGGGAATCCGGGGTCCGGGTGATTCATGCTGGAAAGGGCCACACCTACATTGGACGATGGGGAGAGGGCGGGGGAGGAAGTCTTAGTCCCGAATCCCTTCTGGCTGCCCGGCTAGAAACGGCAGGATTTTCGGCATCAGTGTCGAATCAAGTGGAAACCATGATCTTTCGGAAGCTGATGATCAACGCCGTCATCAACCCGCTGACCGCCATCTGGCGCGTATCGAACGGAGAGCTGCTGGCATCCGCTGCACGGATAGACCTAATGAGAGAACTTTACGATGAAGCGGCAGCGGTCTGCGATGCGGCAGGGATATACCGGGAGGACAGCTTGTGGGACGATATATTGAATGTATGCCGGGCTACCTCCGGCAACCGTTCCTCTATGCTGGCTGATGTGCTGGCCTCAAGGGAGACCGAAATCAGGTGGATAAACGGAGCCCTGGCCGAGCTTGCGCGGCGAACCGGCGTTGATGTTCCTCTGCACAGAGGAATAATCCGGATCATAGAGGGCATGATCGTATAAGGAGAGGTGAAGCCGCTTGGAATGGCTCCGCAATTCGCTGATTGTGTTGAGCGTTATGCCCGTGCTGCCTTTTGTGCTTGTCTATTTCATCGCCGCCCTGTCCGGAATGGACAAGAGACGGGCGCTGCTGCTGGCTATGGACGTAACTACTGTATTTCTGCTGTTTTCAGTATCGGCACTGTTTAACAATCTTTTTCACTCAGGGTTTGGGTTCTATCTCTTTCTTCTGTTCGTCCTTTTGGCCGCAGGCTTCATTGGAGGCGCACAGAACAGGCTAAAGGGTAGATTGGATGGCAAAAGACTGCTTCGGGCCGTATGGAGACTCGGTTTTGTCGTGATGTCGTCGGGCTATGTGCTCTTCATGGTGGTGGGTATGGTCAAATATATCCTACAGAAAATGTAAGGTTGTCTGACGTCAATAATCGGCTTTTGTCACATAACTTTAAAAATTTTAAAAAAAATTGAATTCATCCGACAATAAGCTAGATTTTTTTGACCACTGGTTGTATAATCATAAACCATATACCACATTCTATTTAGGGGGAACTGCTAGATGAAGAAGAGTAAAAGTCTTTTACTCCTGTTCGCACTCGTTCTTGTCATCGGAACTGTGCTTGCAGGATGCGGCGGTGGCAATAATTCTGCCACGGAAAACACCGCGGCGAACACAGGCAACACTGGCAACACTCCTGCAGCTACTGACGGAGCTGCAGCAGGAGAAAAACTTGCTGCTGATCAAACGCTTAAAATCAACCTGAGTTCCGAACCTCCGACATTTGACCCGGCTCTTGCACAAGACAGCCAGGCCAACACTGTCCTGAAGACAATGTATGAAGGCTTGACCCGCATGAATGACGAAACCGGCCAAGCAGAACCGGGCATCGCTGAGAAATGGGATGTTTCCGCTGACGGTCTGGTATATACCTTCCACCTGCGTGACGCTAAATGGAGCAACGGCGACGCTGTAACTTCCGCCGACTTCGTACGCGCTTGGAAACGCGTCCTGGATCCTGCCGCTACAGAACCGGCACCTTACGCTTACCAGCTGTACTACCTGAAGAACGCTCAAGATTACTATGAAAAGAAAATCACCGACTTTAACCAAGTAGGCGTTAAAGCCGTTGACGACAAGACGCTGGAAGTTACTCTTGCAGCTCCTACTCCTTACTTCCTTGGCCTTCTGTCCTTCTACACTTACTATCCGGTTCACCAATCGGTTGAAACTAATCCGAAATGGGCAACCAGCAAAGATACGATGATTGTTGACGGACCTTTCACTCTGACCGAGTGGACGACTGGTCAATCTCTGGAAGTATCCAAGAACGACAACTACTGGGATAAAGATTCCATTAAACTTAGCAAAATCGACTTCTCGCTCGTAAACAGCGGCGCAACTGAACTGTCCGCTTACGAAAGCGGCCAGCTGGACCGCGCAGGCGGCCCGAACGGTGAAATTCCGACTGAACAGCTGCCAATCGTACAGCAGAAATATCCGGACGAGTTCAACAGAAAAGGTATTGCAAGTGTATACTACTATGAATTTAACGTAACTGAAAAACCGTTCAACAATGTTAAGATCCGTAAAGCTCTGGCTATGGCCATTGACCGTCAAACTCTGATCGACAAGGTTACACTGGGCGGACAGCTGCCGGCATTCGGCTTCGTTCCTCCGGGCATCGCAGGCGCTGACGGCGAATACCGTACAGCTGTCAAAGACAGCTACTTCACTGAAGATCTGGAACAAGCTAAGACATTGCTGGCTGAAGGTCTGAAAGAAGAAGGCCTGACTAAGCTGCCTGCATTCACTCTGTCCTACAACACAAGTGAAGGCCACAAGAAGATCGCCCTGGCTATTGGCGACATGTGGAAGAAGAACCTTGGCGTTGACGTGAAGCTGGAAAATCAGGAATGGGCAGTATTTATCGAGAACCGTCAACATCTGCAATACCAGGTTGCCCGCGCAGGCTGGACTGCTGACTACAACGATCCGATGACTTTCCTTGATATGTGGGTAACTAAAGGCGGCAACAACGATACCGGCTACGCTAACCCTGCGTACGACAAGCTGATCGCTGAAGCAAAAGCAACCAGCGACAACAAGGTTCGCCAAGAGAAATTCGCGGCTGCCGAGAAAATGATCATTCAGGATGATCAAATCCTGATCCCGATCTACTACTACACCAACAACTCGCTGACTAAGCCTTACCTGAAAGGCGTTACGCTTGACTTCAGCGGTGCAATCGACCTGACTCGCGCTTATCTGCTCGAACACTAAGATTCAGTTTCTATAAAGGAGACTTACAGTATATTTAATTTAAGATTTCAGTATCTGAAGTAGCATGAACACTTCGGGATATATATGTGGATTTCCATATATATCCCTTTTTTTTGTATGTCTGCCCGCACTCCAAAGTTTGGTTATTTAACAAAATTAGAAAATGGACAAGCGGTCAATAATTTCATAAAATCAATTTAGGTTGTGAAAAATTTGTCGAAGGAGGTGTTGACGGGCATGGTACGTTATGTTGCCAATAAATTTTTCTATATGCTGGTTTCCCTGTTTGTGCTTATCTCAGCTACATTTTTCCTGATGAAAGCCATCCCTGGTGATCCGTTTACATCCGAGAAGAAGATTCCCGATGAAATCCGCCAGCGGCTGTACGAACAGTATGGCTTGGACAAGCCCGTCTACCAGCAGTATTTCAAATATTTGGGCAATATCGTGCAAGGTGATTTTGGTGTGTCCATGAAACGGATGAATCAAGACGTTTCGCATATTATCGGACAGACTTTCTCCGCCTCGCTGAAGCTCGGCCTTGTGGCCATCGTTGTATCCGTCATTGTCGGCGTCTTGCTGGGCATGTTGGCGGCTCTATATCACCGGAAGTTCATCGACTCGGCGGCCATGGTTCTGGCGGTGCTGGGCATAGCGGTTCCAAGCTTCGTGCTGGCAACCGTCCTGCAGTATGTATTTGCTTCGAAGCTCGGCTGGGTCAACGTAATGGGCTTTAAAGAACCGAGGGACTACGTGCTTCCTGTAATGGCGCTATCCGCGCAGCCGATTGCGTTCATTGCAAGACTTACCCGGTCCAGCATGCTTGAGGTGCTGCATGCGGATTATATCAAGACAGCCAAAGCCAAAGGCCTGAACTGGATTGCCATTCTGTTCCGCCACGTACTTCGCAACGGCATTCTGCCGGTCGTTACCTACATGGGACCGATGACGGCGAACATCGTAACGGGATCTGTCGTAATCGAGCAAATCTTCGGTATCGGCGGTATCGGCAAGCAGTTCGTGGAAGCCATCAGCGTCCGCGATTATCCGATCATTATGGGGATTACCATTTTCTACGGCATCCTGCTGATGGTTGCCCGCTTCATTACGGACGTCGCCTATGTATTCGTCGATCCGCGCATTAAATTAACCGGAGAAAAGGAGGGCTAATCAAGTGGCAGCTAAACACCAAATGGTTCCGCCCGGCGTAGAACTGAAGCCCGAAGACTTCCGGAAGATCGGCGTGGACGAGAAGCAGGCTGAAGTCATTCAGCGCGAGAGTCTGTCGGCCTGGCAGGACGCCTGGAAGCGTCTACGCCAGAACAAACTGGCCATGGTTTCGCTCGGCGTACTGGTTCTGATCATTATCGGCGCCATTATCGGCCCGCACATTACTAAGTATGATTATTTTTCCAACGACTATCTGAATACAAATGTACCTCCAAATGGAGAGCATTGGTTCGGCACCGACGATCTGGGCCGCGACATGTTCGTGCGTACCTGGTACGGCGCGCGTATCTCCCTGATCGTAGGCCTGGCGGCTGCTCTGATCGACCTGTGCATCGGTGTTGTATACGGCGGCATTATGGGCTTCTTCGGCGGCCGTACAGACAGCATCATGAACAAGATTTCCGAAGTTCTGTATTCCATTCCTTACCTTCTGGTAGTTATTCTGCTGCTCGTCGTGCTTGAGCCAAGTTTAGGGACGATCATACTGGCGCTGACGATTACCGGCTGGATTACGATGTCATGGATTGTGCGCGGTGAAATTATGCAGCTCAAGAACCGCGAATTCGTCCTTGCTTCCCGCTCCATGGGCGCAGGCTCCAAGCGGCTGCTGTTCAAGCATTTGCTGCCGAACGCCATCGGCCCAATCATTGTTACCGTTACGTTGTCGGTACCGAATGCGATCTTCGCCGAAGCGTTCCTGAGCTTCCTCGGTCTCGGTGTGCAGGCTCCAAAGGCTTCGCTCGGTTCCATGATCAGTGACGCGCTCACTGGCTGGCTGGCATATCCTTGGCGCATGCTGTTCCCGGCTATTCTGATCAGTGTAACGATGCTCGCCTTTAATATTTTCGGCGACGGTCTTCGCGACGCACTTGATCCTAAACTCAAGAAATAGGAGGTGACCATAATGGACCCGATTTTACAGGTTAAAGACTTGCAAGTATCGTTTTTTGTGTCGGGCGGTGAAGTGCAAGCTGTCCGCGGAATGAATTTTGAAATTGGCAAAGGCGAGACAGTAGCGATTGTCGGCGAGTCCGGCAGCGGCAAGAGTGTCACGGCCCAGTCGATCATGCGGCTGATTCCGTCACCTCCTTCCAAGGTGAAGCAGGGCGAGATTATTTTTCAAGGGCAAGACCTTCTGAAGAAGAGCACGAAAGAGATGGAAGCAATTCGCGGCAAAGACATTGGCATGATCTTTCAAGACCCGATGACCTCACTGAACCCCACGATCAAAGTGGGCAAGCAAATCACGGAAGTATTGATCAAACATCAGAAAATGTCAGCGGCCGAAGCGACCAAGCGTGGCATTGAAATGTTGAAGCTTGTCGGTATCAAGAATGCCGAGGCCCGCTTTAACCAATATCCCCATGAGTTCTCCGGCGGTATGCGGCAGCGTGTGATGATTGCGATCGCGCTGGCCTGCCGTCCTGCTCTGTTGATTGCGGACGAGCCGACTACTGCGCTCGACGTAACCATTCAGGCTCAGATCATGGAAGTAATGAAAGATATGCAGAAACAACTAGGTACGTCGATCATTCTGATCACCCATGACCTTGGCGTTGTCGCCGGCATGTGCGACCGTGTCATCGTCATGTACGCGGGTGAAGTGGTCGAGACCGGAACGAGATGGGAAATCTTCAAGAACCCGCAGCACCCATATACGAAGGGACTGCTTCGTTCGATGCCTCGTTTGGACCAGAAGAAAGGCGAGCCGCTGATCCCGATCGTCGGCACGCCGCCGGATCTGATCAAGCCTCCTGTCGGCTGTCCGTTCGCCGCTCGCTGCAGCGAAGCGATGGCGATTTGCGAGAGAATTGATCCGGGCACTACGGAATTCAGCGACACGCATACGGCGCGCTGCTGGAATCTGCATCCGATGGCCAAGGAGGCGCAAAACTCTTGAGCAAACAGCTGATCGAGGTAGAAGGCCTCAAGAAATATTTCAACGTTGGCAAAGGCAAAGTGCTGAAGGCGGTCGATAATCTGAACTTCTCGATTCGCGAAGGCGAAACGCTGGGTATGGTAGGCGAGTCGGGCTGCGGCAAGACGACGGCGGGACGCACGGTCCTCCGTCTGTATGAGCCGACGGCCGGCAGTGTGAAGTTTAACGGAACAGATATTTACAAGCTGTCTCCGGGTAAAATGAAAGCCATGCGCCGCGATATGCAGATGATCTTCCAGGACCCGTATGCATCGCTTAATCCGCGGTTTACGGTTTCGGATATCATCGGTGAGGCGCTGGACATTCATGGCATGGCAGGAAGCCGCGCCGAGCGCAAGAAGCGGATCGAGGAGCTGCTGGATATGGTTGGTCTGAACCATGACCATGCCACCCGCTATCCGCATGAATTCTCCGGCGGCCAACGCCAGCGTATCGGCATTGCCCGCGCGCTTGCGGTCAATCCGAAATTCATCGTCTGCGACGAGCCGATTTCGGCGCTTGACGTATCGATCCAGGCTCAGGTCGTCAACCTACTCAAAGAGCTGCAGACCCGTCTTGGACTGACTTACCTGTTCATCGCTCATGACCTCTCCATGGTTAAGCATATCAGCGACCGTGTCGCCGTTATGTACCTTGGTAAAATGGTTGAGCTGGCAGAGAGCGAAGAGCTGTACGCCAATCCGATTCATCCATACACCAAGGCGCTGCTGTCCGCGATCCCGATTCCCGATCCGGAAATCGAAGTCAACAAGAAGCGTCTGCATATGCATGACGAGCTGGCAAGCCCGATCTATTCGGCTGGCCAGCAGACCAACGAGGATGAAACAAAGCTGGTCGAAGTTTCAAAGGGCCACTTTGTAGCCAAGGCGTATGCCTGATTGCGAAATGCTGCACTAATCGAGGAATGTAACAGGTTTCCCCCGCTTCTGTCCGGAAGCGGGGGAAACCTTATTTTTTGACAAACACCTATCATTCTTGACTTGTTTCCCGGGAAACAATCGTTGGTTAAGAGCGCAGTCAGGCATAATCCTTGCTCAACGCTTTGACGGAACGTTCAGGTTTGGATACAATCAAAAAGGAAGTTTTTACGGACGCCTGACAAGTATCATATAGGGCGCATCAGCAGAACGGGAGGCAACCTGATGAACGTTGTACCGGAGCCTCTGCCGGGCGGACCGGCGCTCGCCCAGGCTTTCTTGAGGGGCGACGAGAAGGTGTCGCATTTATTCGGCGGAAGCTATCAGCATGAAAGTACCAGACAGGAGCGTGCCGCCTGGCTGGACAGCCAAAGTGACAGCCGTGTGGACCGCAGCCGTCTGACGGAAGTTCTGCGCAGCTATAACGCCAAATTCAATCATCATGAAGCGGTTCGGCGCTCGCTGGAATTGCTGGAACAGCCGGAGACGCTGGTGATCTCCGGCGGACAGCAGAGCGGACTGTTCACTGGACCACTGCTCGTCATTTATAAAATCATAACCACGATCACCGCTGCAAGAGAGGCATCGGAGGAACTCGGACGCCCGGTCGTTCCGCTCTTCTGGATCGCGGGCGAGGACCATGATTGGGATGAGGTCAATCATACGTATGTGCTGGACCGGTCCGGAGAAGTGGTCAAGCTGAAGATTGAGGCGGAGGAGACCGGGCGCAGCCCTGTCAGCTACATCCCGGTGGGCGAGGAGAGCTTCGCCAGACCGCTTGAGCAGCTTGGCGAGCTGCTTCAGGAGAGCGAGTTCAAGCAAGAGATCATGGAGCTGGCCTCAAATGCGGCCCGGCAGGGAAGCATGACTTCCGCTTTTGCCGAGATGATCGGTGCTTTGTTCGGCCGATTCGGCTTGATTTTGCTAGACTCGGCAGACCCTGCCCTGCGGGCGCTGGAGAAGCCGCTGTTCCGCGCGCTGATTGAGAAGAACGACGATCTGGAAGCGTCATACCACAAGACGGCGGATGATATCTTCAGCGGCGGTCATGAGCTCCAGGCTGATGTGGCGGCAGGCGGCGCGAACCTTTTTTACATTCATGAAGGAATGCGTCTTCTTCTGGTGAAGAAGGACGGAAGGTTTACGGACCGCAAAGGGCATGTCGCTTTCAGCAAGGAAGAGCTGTTGGAGCTGCTTGAGGGACATCCCGAGCGCTTCAGCAACAACGTGCTGACCCGTCCGCTGATGCATGAGTATCTGCTGCCGGTGCTGGCGACGGTGCTCGGACAGGGAGAGATCTCCTACTGGGGCATTACAGGACGGGCTTTCGCGGAGCTTGGCATGAAGATGCCGCCGATTCTGCCCCGGATGTCTTACACGGTCGTCGAGGGTACGCTGCACAAGCATATGGAGAAATACGGGCTGACCTTTGAAGACGTGCTGGTAGGTCTGGAGGAGAAGAAGCGGAGCTGGCTGGAGGCTCAGGACGAGCTGCAGCTTGGCCGGAAATTTGCCGAAGTCAAAGCCTCTTTTGCGAGCATGTATGACCCGTTAATCGAGGAAATTGGTACTGTCCAGGCCGGATTGCTCAAGCTGGGGGCCGCCAACAAGGAGAAAATCCTGGACCAGATCGATTTCCTGGAGGGCAAGGTCGTGAGCGCGATGGCCAAGCAGAGCGAAGCGGCGCTCCGGCAGTGGGAGCGGATTGAATGCTCGCTGATGCCGCTCGGCAGACTGCAGGAGAGAGTGTACAACGTCACGTATTATTTAAATAAATACGGCTTGTCCTGGCTGGAGCATCTGCTGGAGCTGCCGGCGGATTATTCCGGGACACACCGGGTCCTGTACATGTAATCGGCCGGTAGGACGGTCATGCAAGGCGCAAGTTTAGTCCATCTGAAACAGGAGGTACTTTCATGAGTTCATTATCCCGGCAAAACAGTATTGTAGCCGACATGTCGCTCGCAGCCGAAGGACATCTCAAAATCGACTGGGTTCGCCAGCATATGCCTGTGCTGAACCGGATTCGCGAGCAGTTCGAGGCGGAGCAGCCGTTCAAAGGGCTCAAAGTCTCGATCACTCTTCATCTGGAAGCCAAAACGGCTTATCTGGCCAAGGTTGTTCAGGCGGGCGGCGCGGAAGTGACCATTACTGGCTCCAATCCGCTCTCGACGCAGGACGATGTGTGTGCGGCGCTGGTAGAGGACGGTATTACAGTATTCGCCAAGTACAACCCTTCGCCCGAGGAGTTCAAGGCGCTGAATATCAAGGCGCTGGAGAGCAAGCCGGATCTCATTATTGATGATGGCGGCGATTTCGCGACGTTGCTCCACTCGGAACGCCCGGATTTGATGGAGAATATCCGCGGCGGTGCGGAAGAGACTACTACCGGGATTATCCGGCTTAAGGCGCTGCAGAAGCAGGGCATCCTGAAATTCCCGATGGTAGCTGTGAACGATGCGTACTGCAAGCATCTGTTCGATAACCGGTACGGCACAGGTCAATCCGTCTGGGACGGGATTATCCGGACCACCAACCTGATGGTGGCGGGCAAGACGGTCGTCGTGGTCGGCTACGGCTGGTGCGGCAAAGGCGTGGCCATGCGGGCCAAAGGGCTCGGAGCAGATGTCGTCGTAACAGAAGTCGATGCGATCAAAGCGGTGGAGGCTCATATGGACGGCTTCCATGTCATGCCGATGGTGGAGGCAGCCAAGCTGGGCGATTTCTTCGTTACGGTTACCGGCGATAAATATGTCATCCGCGGCGAGCACTACGATGTCATGAAGGACGGGGCGATTATGTGCAACGCCGGACACTTCGATGTTGAAGTATGCAAGCCGGAGCTGGCCGAGCGCGCGGAATCCATCCGCACCGTTCGCAAGAACATTGAGGAGTACCGGATGAAGGACGGACGCAAGCTGTATCTGCTCGCCGAAGGCCGCCTGGTCAATCTGGGCGCTGCAGACGGCCATCCGGCCGAAATTATGGATATGACCTTCGCACTTCAAGCTATGTCGCTGAAATATGTGAATGACAACTACAAAACAATCGGTGTTAAAGTAGAAAACGTGCCTTACGATCTGGACGAACAGGTTGCCCGCTACAAGCTGGAGAGCATGGGTCTCGGCATCGATACGCTGACGCCCGAGCAGATCGCTTACCTGGACAGCTGGAATCTGAACGACTAATGTAATGATGGCCGCAAGACAATCAGTCAAAAAGTTCCCGCTCCTTGCAGGAAGCGGGAACTTTTTTTGTCCAAATATAAGAAATTACAAGTTTCGTGCCCGATGGTCGCTGCGGTTTCAACACCCAATCTTATCCTAATTATAATGGAAGGAAAAATTGGGAGTCCCAGGAATATGCGCTCATCCCGTGCGAAAGAGAAACTGCATTGAAGCTGACGCCGTCATTTTATGGAAGAGCCGAGAGCCAGGTTTCGTCACCATTTGCGTACGGTCGAGACGTGTCGGGACAATGTATCTGACCCTCTGCATTCAAACGTATACACCGGCACACGCACCGCGTCGTCTTGTCCGTTACGCCTCGCCAAGCACCGGAAAGTAAATGCACTGCGGTTGGAAGATCACACGAGGATATCGTTACTCAACTGAATCGTTACTCAACTGAATCGTTGCCCAACTGAAACGTTACCCATCTGAAACGTACACAGCTGAAATGGGTGGTAATGCTTCCCAGCTCAACCGCCGTTCGCACGTAGAAATAGCTCCTCGAAGAGGCGTTGGACTGTCCGAAACTACGCTTGTTATGCGGATTTCGCAGCGTATGAGGACAATGGGGAGTGAATCCTTTCAGGAAGAATTTTCCTAAAACCGGAAAAAGGTTTTTGATTTTTACCGACGAATCTATTATGCTTAAGTGGTGAAAAGTGGGGTAAAGTGGAGATCAGAGGGAATTAGGGAGTGGGCAGCCTATGTTTATGGGGGAATACCAGCATAGTGTTGACGATAAGGGACGGATCATTATTCCGGCCAAATTTCGTGAACTGCTCGGCACGTCCTTCGTGGCAACCCGGGGTCTTGATTCCTGTCTGTTCGTTTATCCCATGGAAGAATGGGCAATCATGGAACAAAAGCTGAAAAGTCTGCCGCTGATGAAGTCCGACGCCCGTGCGTTCAGCCGCTTCTTTTTCTCAGGAGCGACCGAATGCCAGTGGGACAAGCAGGGACGGGTTACCCTGCCCGCCAATTTGCGAGAGTATGCAAAACTTGATAAGGACTGTGTCATTCTTGGCGTTTCGAACCGGGTGGAAATCTGGAACAAGGAGCTTTGGGAGCAGTACTTCGGGCAGTCGGAGGCGTCTTTTAACGTGATTGCCGAGAAGCTGGTGGATTTCAACTTTGAATTATAGCCTAATAACGATTACTGCCCTGGAGGGATGAAGTTTGTTTCACCACATCACGGTTCTGAAGGAAGAGGCGACAGAAGGACTTAACATCAGGGAGGATGGCATTTATGTGGACTGCACGCTTGGCGGAGCGGGCCACAGCTCCCTGATCGCTTCACGGCTGGGGCACAAGGGCCGGCTGATCGCATTCGATCAGGACGATTGGGCGCTGGATAACGCCAGGGAGAAGCTCGCGGTTTACAAGGACAGGGTCACGCTTGTCAGAAGCAATTTCCGCTTCCTTGAGGAAGAGCTCAAGTCTCTGCCTGAAGTTCCTCAGAAGGACGGATTTCCCCAGGTTGACGGCATCCTGTTTGACCTTGGGGTGTCCTCCCCGCAGTTCGACGAGGCGGAGCGCGGCTTCAGCTACAACCAAGACGCACCGCTTGATATGCGGATGGACAGAGAATCCTCCCTGACTGCTGCTGACATTGTGAACTCGTGGCCGGAGCAGGAAATCGCCCGCGTTCTGTTCCAATACGGCGAGGAGAAGTTCTCCAGACGGATTGCAGGAAGAATTATTGAGCGAAGGGCACAGCGTCCTATTAATAGTACGGGGGAACTAGCCGATATTATCAAAGAGGCAATTCCCGCTGCAACGCGGCGAACCGGCGGTCACCCCGCCAAACGGAGCTTTCAGGGGCTTCGAATCGCCGTGAACGATGAATTGGGCGCTTTTGAAGAGGCTCTGCACGCATCTGTGCGGTGCCTGTCCCCGGGAGGCCGCGTGTCCGTCATTACGTTCCATTCGCTGGAGGACCGGATCTGCAAGCAGATTCTGAACAGCTATGTCAGCCGATGCACCTGCCCGCCGGATTTTCCGGTCTGTGTGTGCGGCGGCGAAGGACAGATGAAGCTGGTCAACCGCAAGCCGATCTCGCCAGGCGAAGAGGAACTGAATGCCAATCCGCGTGCCCGTTCAGCCAAGCTGCGCATTGCTGAAAAATTGTAAAAGACGAAAAGGAGAGTCGAAGGATGGCCTATACCCGCGGCAATTTGGCAGTAGAACAGCAAAGAGAACAGAAACAAAACCCGCGCTACCGCGAAAAGACAAAGGTTGTCACAAGGCGCACCTCGCTTCCGCTTCAGGAGAAGCTGCTGTATCTGCTGACTCTTGGGCTGTTTGTCATCGTGGGGACCGTCCTGGTATGGCGTTACGTCCACATTTATGATTTGAACAAGCAGGCGCAGTTGCTGGACTCGAAAATTTCCGCCGACAAGAAGCAGATCGCAGTCTACCAGAAGCAGAAACAGGATTTGGAGCAGCAGGTGCCCGCCAAGGCGCGCTCCTGGGGCTGGGTGTCTCCAAGCGATGAGAAAACCATCTTCGTCCCGCATAACGTGTCCTATACCGATGACAAGTAGCCGATGAGCCGTCAGTCAAGCGAAAAAAAGTAGTGAGGTTTGCGAATGGTAAAAAGAATAAAGCTTCGATCGCTGTTTATAGGGGGATGTATTACCCTCTTTTTTCTTGTTCTGGTCGGAAGGGTATTCTGGATTCAGGTGCTGCAGGGCGATTTCTGGCAAAAGAAAGCCAGTGATACCTGGGCGCACACATCGATCATCAAGGCCCAGCGCGGAGAGATTACCGACCGCAATGGCACGGTTCTTGCAAGCGACGTGCCTGCCTATACCATCGTCGTCGATCCGGAAGTGATACATACGCAGGGCATCCGGGACGAGGTCGTGCAGGGGCTTCACGAGATTTTGAACAAGCCGGTATCCGAGCTGGAAAAACTGGTTGACGCCAAAGACGAAAAGGGCAACTTTTGGAAAAGCCGCGAGGTTCGTAATGAAGGCTGGAAGGTGGATCAGACCGTTGTCGACAAGGTGATCGCCCTGCGCGACAAGCTCCAGAAGGAGCATGAGATCCGCGAGACGGGGATCGGCTATGTCAGCGACCAGAAGCGTTATTATCCGAAAAATTCGCTGGCCGCGCATGTGCTTGGCTACACTGACCGGGAGGGCAAGGCCGTGGCGGGCCTGGAGGCTTTTTACGACGAGCAGCTCAAAGGTACGAACGGCTCGCTCAACTACCAGAGTGACGGGAACGGCGTGAAGCTCCCCAATGCGGCTGAGACGTTCAAGCCCGTGGTGAACGGCGACAACCTGAAGCTTACGCTCGACAGCACGATCCAGTATTACATCGAAGACGCGATGAAGGAAGCATACGACGAGTATCATCCCAAGAGTATGACCGTTATTGCTGCCGATCCGAGCACGATGGAGATTCTGGGCATGGCCAACCTGCCAACCTTTAATCCCAATGAGTACTGGGCGACGCAGGATCAGGGCGATTTCTATAATCACGCGGTCAAATCGATTTACGAGCCGGGCTCGACCTTCAAAATCGTAACTTTGGCCGGGACTGTTCAGGAGAAGCTGTTCAATCCGAACGCAACGTTCCAGTCTGGCTCCATCCGGATCAAAGGCTACAGCAAACCGCTGCACGACATCAACCGTTCCGGTTGGGGAACGATCAGCTATCTGGAAGGCGTCAAGCGTTCCTCCAACGTAGCCTTTGTCAAGCTGGGTTATGAGATGCTGGGCAGAGACCGTCTGGTCCAATATATTAGGAACTTTGGCTTCGATACCAAGACTGGCATCGACCTCCCCGGCGAGGCCAAAGGCGTTCTCTCTCCTCAATACAATGTGGAATATGCGACTCTGGCATACGGTCACGGTAAGGTACAGGTCACACCGATCCAGCAGCTTGCTGCGGTATCGGCTATTGCCAACGGCGGGAAGCTGATGAAGCCGTATATCGTCAAGGAAATCGACGATCCCAATACCGGCAAGGCGACCACTACGAAGCCCGAGGTGGTGCGGCAGGTTCTCACCGAGGAGAGCGCCAGGCAGACTGGACTCTATCTGGAGCAGGTTGTAGCCGACCAGGATATCGGAACCGGACGCCATGCGTATATTGAAGGCTATCGGGTAGCCGGCAAGACCGGTACGACGATCAAGCCTGACGGGAAGGGCGGGTATGACTACACGAAGAATGTGGTGTCATTCATCGGTTACGCGCCGGTTAACGATCCGAAGATCGCCGTCATCGTTATTGTCGACGATCCGAAGACGGAAGGCGGCGGCGGCGCCGTTGCGGCGCCGATCTTCAAGAAGATCGTGTCCCAGTCGCTGGAATACATGGGCGTTCCCAAGACATACACCGATCAGGATAAGAAGACCAAGACTCAGACGGAAGCGGCCGTAGCGCGCAAAGCTCCGGATCTGACCGGCCAGACGATGAAATCGGCCAGACAGTTGTTGCTGAATCAAGGCTACGATTTCGAGACCGTCGGCAACGGCGATAAGGTGATCAGCCAGTATCCGGTTGCCGGCACGGCGCTTGCGACGGGCCAGAAGGTGTATTTGCTCAGTGAGCAGACTGGCAACCCTTCGATTCCGGACTTGAAGGGTGCATCGCTCCGCGATGCTCTGGAGATTCTGAGCTTGCTTAAGGTCGGGATTCAGGTGAGCGGCGAAGGTTACGTAACCGAGCAGTCCGTTGCCCAGAAGAACGGCAAGGCGGAGGTAACTCTTACACTGAAGCCTAACGAACAGAAAGACGGTGCTGAGGCTTCGGGAGATGATGCCGAGGCAAGCGGCGGTGAGGGCAAGAGAAGCGCAGGCGCTGCGGATAATGGGTCATCTGCGTCAGATGATGGTGCTGCCGCCGGTCCGGCTTCCGGAGACAGCTCAGTCGATAGGGAGGCCGCCAGCGCTCCCGTTACGACAACGAACTAGGCTTGTTCTAACCTCGGTTTGTCCCGAATAGCATGGAGACAAGGATAAACGCCTGAAGACGTCTATTCAGGAAGCCATGTCTATTTGCGGGAAAGCGGGGTTGACGTATGAGAGTGTCGAAAATCTTGTCGCGGCGGCGCATGCTGTGGACGCTGATCGGGCTTGCCGTGCTGTTCGTGGCCCTGGCTCTGCGCCTGGCTTACGTTCAGCTGGCCGAAGGCGAAAAGTTGACTGCAAGGGCGGAGGATTCATGGCGCCGGAACATCCCGTTCACGGCGAAGCGGGGCGAGGTTCTGGACCGGAACGGGACGAAGCTTGCCTACAATGTCAGCTCGCCCACCATTTATGCCATCCCGGTCCAGGTCAAGGACAAGGAAGGGACGGCGGAGAAGCTGGCCCCCCTGCTCGGAATGACGCAGGAGAAGCTGGCGACCCTGTTATCCAAGAGAGAATCCACGGTGAGACTGCAGCCCGGCGGACGCAAAATTACGATGGAGCTTGCCGGAAGCATTCGTGATTTGCAGCTGCCGGGCATCGTTGTTGCCGAAGACAGCAAGCGGTTCTATCCCTATGGGGATCTTGCCGCACATATTTTGGGATTCACGGGGATCGACAACCAGGGAATAACCGGGATCGAGACCGTCTACGACAAGCTGCTGAAAGGGATTGGCGGGAATATCTCGTATCTATCCGATGCCGGCGGCGGGCTGATGCCCGGTTCTTCGGAGAAATATGCGGAGCCGCAGGACGGCCTGAATCTGGAGCTGACGATCGACAAGCAGATTCAATCGATCATGGAGCGCGAGCTCGACCAGGCTATGGTGAAATATCAGGCCAACGCCAGCTGGGCGATTGCGATGAACCCGAAGAACGGGGAGATTCTGGCGATGGCCAGCCGTCCGGGCTATGAGCCGGGACAGTACAAGGAATACGATTCTTCGGTATATAACCGGAATCTGCCGATCTGGATGACGTACGAGCCCGGTTCGACCTTCAAGATAATTACGTTGGCCGCCGCGCTCAACGAGAACAAGGTGGATCTGCAGAACGACCGCTTCTTCGATCCGGGCTACATCGAGGTTGGCGGAGCGAGGCTGCGCTGCTGGAAGAAAGGCGGCCACGGCAGCGAGACATTCCTGCAGGTTGTGGAGAATTCCTGCAATCCCGGCTTTGTCGTACTGGGCCAGCGGCTCGGTAAGGATACGCTGTTCCAGTACATCCGCAACTTCGGCTTCGGCAGTAAAACGGGGATCGACCTGAACGGCGAAGAGAACGGCATCCTGTTCAAACCGTCCAAGGTCGGTCCTGTAGAGCTGGCGACGACCGCTTTCGGCCAAGGCGTCTCGGTGACGCCGATCCAGCAGATTGCAGCGGTGTCGGCTGCCATTAACGGAGGCAAGCTCTATAAGCCGCATGTCGCCAAGGCGTGGATCAACCCGGACACCGGAGCTACGGTGTCGGAGGTCAAGCCGGAGCTTGTGCGGCAGGTCATCTCCGAAGACACCTCCAAGAAGGTGCGCGAAGCGCTGGAGAGCGTCGTTGCCAAAGGTACGGGCCGTCCGGCCTTTATCGACGGCTACCGGGTCGGTGGCAAGACCGGTACCGCGCAGAAGGTCGTGAACGGCCGGTACTCTGCATCGGAGCATATCGTGTCCTTCGTCGGCTTCGCGCCGGCAGATGATCCCCAGATCGTTGTGTACACCGCCGTCGATAACCCGAAGGGCATCCAGTTCGGCGGCGTCGTCGCCGCGCCGATCGTGCAGAACATTCTGGAGGATTCGCTGCATTATATGAAAGTGCCGCAGCGGACCGATCAGCTCTCCAAGGTGTATAAGTACGGCGAGACGCCGATCGACACCGTGCCGGATCTCGTAGGGGCGTCCGTTCAGGATATTTACGAGGATATGAACATGAACTTTAATCTGGTCCGTTCCGGAACCGGCGATACGGTAATCAACCAGGCACCCAAAGCGGGAGCACGGCTGGAGCGAGGTTCAACAATCCGGATTTATATGGGATCATCAAGTCCATAATGATAGAAAGACCATGTGACAGAATGAGTAAAGACGATATCTGATTTGAAATCAGTAGAGCGAGGGATTGAAGATGAAACTTGAGGAACTCTCTTCCTGTCTGGCCGCCGCGCGCCTGTACGGTGACAGCGGCACAGAAATTACCGATCTGCAGGTCGATTCCCGGAAGGTGAAGCCGGGCGACCTGTTCATCTGCCTGCCGGGCTTTACCGTTGACGGGCATGATTATGCGCCGCAGGCGGCTGCGGCCGGTGCGGCGGCGCTTGTGGTCGAGCGCCGGCTGGATCTGGAGCTGCCGCAGATCGTGGTAGGCGACAGCCGCTTCGCCATGGCGCTGCTCTCGAATGTGTTCTTCAGCTCGCCGAGCAGCCGGATGAAGATGATCGGCGTCACCGGAACGAACGGCAAGACGACGACCACGTATTTGATCGAGCGTATTCTGGAAGACCATGGGGTCAAGACGGGATTGATCGGAACGATTCAAATGCGCTACGGCGGGGTTAGCTATCCAATGCCCCGGACGACGCCGGAATCGCTGGAGCTTCAGCGTCATCTGCATGATATGGTCACTCAGGGAGTCGAAAGCTGTGTGATGGAGGTGTCTTCGCACGCATTGGAGCAGGGCCGCGTGAAGGGGACCGATTTCCGGACCGCAATTTTTACCAATTTGACCCAGGATCATCTCGATTACCATCATACGATGGAGGAGTACCGCGCCGCCAAGGGGCTGTTCTTCTCCAGACTCGGCAATGCCCTCTCTCCCCGTAAGGAAGAGCGCAAATACGCCGTGCTGAATGCTGACGATGAAGCGAGCGTCTATTTCGCGGCACAGACTGCGGCAGAGACGATCACCTACGGCATCGACAGCGAAGCGGACGTGCGTGCCTCACAGATTTCCATAACCGGCAAAGGCACCTCCTTCCATGTGGATACCTTTAGGGGTTCAGCTGATATTTCCTTGAAAATGGTCGGCAAGTTCAATGTCTACAATGCGCTGGCCGCTGTTACGGCATGCCTGCTAGAGGATATTTCGCTGGAAGACATCAAACGCAGCCTGGAATCCGTCCCCGGTGTCAGCGGACGCGTGGAGGCGGTGGAGGAAGGCCAGCCGTACACAGTGGTCGTGGATTACGCGCATACGCCTGACGGACTCGAGAACGTACTCAAGACGGTGAACGAATTCGCTGAAGGCAAGGTGCTGACCGTCTTCGGCTGCGGCGGGGACCGTGACAAGACGAAGCGCCCGCTGATGGGCAAGATCGCGGCCAAATACAGCGACCATGTGCTGGTTACCTCCGATAACCCGCGTACCGAGAATCCGGACGCCATTTTGAAGGACATCGAGGCGGGACTGATCGAGGACGGCGTGGAGCGCGGACGGTATGAGCTGATCGTGGACCGGCGCGAAGCGATTGGGAAAGCTGTTGATATGGCAAGCCCCGGAGATGTAGTATTGATTGCGGGGAAAGGTCATGAGACCTACCAGCTAATCGGCGGCGCCGTTCTCGATTTCGACGACCGCATTGTCGCCAAAGAAGCCATAAGGGGTAGAAGCCATTGATTACAAGAACACTGGGGGCCGTCGCCGACATGTGCGGCGGCGAACTTTCGCCAGGCAGCTCGCCGGAGACCCGCATCGGGGGAGTCGTTACCGATTCCCGGAAGATCACGCCCGGCTGCCTGTTCGTGCCATTGTCCGGCGATCATTTCGACGGACATGATTACGCCGCGGGGGCGCTTGAGAGCGGAGCCGCAGCAACGCTGTGGTCGGCCGGTAAGGGACCGGCACCGGCGGGGAATGCCGTCGTAGTCGGCGATACACTGGCCGCGCTGCAGGCGCTAGCCGCCGCTTACTTGAGTGAAGCGGCGCCTCGCGTCGTTGCCGTTACCGGGAGCAACGGCAAGACGACGACCAAGGATATGATCACCGCCCTGCTGGAGACCACATTCAAGGTTCACAAGACGCAGGGCAATTTCAATAATCATATCGGGCTGCCTCTCACCATTCTGAGCATGCCCGAGGATACCGATATCGCGGTGCTGGAGATGGGCATGAGCGCGCGCGGCGAAATTGCGCTGCTCTCGTCGATCGGCCGGCCCGATACAGCCGTCATTACCAATATCGGCGAATCGCATCTTCTCCAGCTCGGTTCCCGGAAGGAAATCGCACGGGCGAAGCTGGAGATCGTAGAAGGGCTGCGCAGCGGCGGGCTGCTGATCTGCAACGGCGATGAGCCTTTGATCGCCGAAGTCATGCAGGAGCCGGGTTTCAAGGCGCCCGAAGGCATGAAGATCTTCCGTTTTGGGCTTGAGGCGGGAAATGACGATTACCCGATCGGCATAATGAATCATCCCGGCGGAACGACCTTTACCTCCAGCCGTCATGACGGCCAGGTGTTCACGCTGCCGCTTCCGGGACGCCATAATGTGGTCAACTGTCTGGCTGCCATGGCGGTCGCCGAGCATTACGGCGTCACCGGCGAGAAGATGGCGGAAGGCCTGGCGGGCCTCAAGCTGACCGGCATGCGGATCGAGCTGATTCAGACGAAAGCCGGCCTAACGCTTCTGAACGATGCCTACAACGCCAGTCCGACCTCGATGAAAGCCGCGATCGACGTCCTTCAATCCATGAAGAGTGCAGGCTCCAAAATCGCGGTGCTGGGGGACATGCTTGAGCTTGGGCCCGATGAGGCAGCCTTTCACGCCGAAGTCGGCTCTTATCTGGATGCCTCCAAGGTCGACCGGGTCTTTACATACGGCCCGTTGTCACTTCATCTGGCCGATGCGGCCAGAGCCTCCTTCGGTCCGGACCGGGTGCATGCCTATGCGGATAAAACCGAACTGACAGCTGCGCTGCTGAATACGGTAGGTGCGAAGGACATCGTGCTGTTCAAGGCGTCGCGGGGCATGAAGCTGGAAGAGACGCTTCAGGCTCTGAGAGTCCGTTTTGATTAATGCTGCAATAGCAAGAGATTTGAGAGGGTGAACCCGTGGATTACCAACTGCTGCTACTGACCATATCCGTATCCTTTATCCTTGCGGTGATCGCCGCTCCGCTGCTGATCCCGCTGCTGCGCCGGATGAAATTCGGCCAGCAGGTCCGCGATGACGGGCCGCAGAGCCATCTGAAAAAAGCAGGGACCCCGACGATGGGCGGCATTATCATCATCGTGGCGTTTACGTTGTCGTACCTGAAATTTTCCGTCGTCAACACGGACTTTTACGTGCTGCTGGTGGCGACGCTCGGTTACGGCCTGATCGGCTTTTTGGACGATTACATCAAAATCGTCTTCAAGCGTTCTCTCGGCCTGACGCCGCGCCAGAAGCTGCTCGGCCAGCTCGTTGTCGGCGCGGTCATGTGCGCGCTGCTGATCTCCGCGGGACACAGCACCGCGATCAGCATTCCCGGAACCTCCGTTAGTTTCGACTGGACGGGATGGTTCTACTATCCGTTCATCGTCATCATGATGATGGCGATCACGAACGCCGTCAACTTCACGGACGGGGTCGACGGGCTGCTGTCCGGCACGGCCGCTATCGCGCTTGCCGCCTATGCGGTTGTAGCGATGCAGGCGACCTCGATCGCCGCGGGCGTCTGCGCCGCCGCGATGATCGGCGCGGTGCTGGGCTTTCTCGTGTTTAACGCCCATCCGGCGAAAGTGTTCATGGGCGATACCGGCTCGCTAGGCATTGGCGGCGCTATCGGCGCCATCGCCATCGTCACCAAGAGCGAGCTGCTGTTTGTTGTTATCGGAGGCATTTTTGTCATTGAAATGCTGTCAGTGGTCCTGCAGGTGGCATCCTTCAAGACCCGGGGCAAGCGCATCTTCAAGATGAGCCCGATCCACCACCATTTTGAGCTGAGCGGCTGGTCGGAATGGCGGGTTGTCATTTCGTTCTGGGCGGTCGGCATCGTACTGGCCGGTCTCGGACTATACATTAGCAAGGGGTTGTAGGCAATGAAACATCCGGATCAATATCGCGGCGAGGAGACGATCGTGCTCGGCCTCGCCAAGAGCGGCGTCCAGGTCGCCAAGGTGCTGCATGAGCGCGGCGCCCTGGTTACAGTCAACGATAAAAAGGATAGAGAACAATGTCCCGAAGCTTCCGAACTGGAGTCTTTGGGAATTTCTGTTATATGTGGAGGGCATCCGGACGGCCTGATTCATGAAGGCGTCAAGCTGGTCGTCAAAAACCCGGGCATCCCTTATTCCGCTGCGCCTGTGCAGAAGGCGCTGGAGCTCGGCATCGAAATCGTTACTGAGGTCGAAGTCGCCTATCATCTGTGCAAGGCTCCGATCATCGGCATTACCGGCTCCAACGGCAAGACCACCACGACAACCTGGGTTGGCAAAATGCTGGAGGCCGCCGGGATGAATCCCATCGTCGCGGGCAATATCGGCACTCCGCTCTGTCAGGCGGCGCAGGAAGCCAGTGAAGACAACTGGATGGTGGTTGAGCTAAGCAGCTTCCAACTGAAGGGCACGCAGGATTTCCGGCCCAAGGTGGGCTGTCTCCTGAACGTAGCCGAGACCCATCTCGACTATCACGGAGATATGCGGGATTATGTCGATTCCAAGGCCAAGCTGTTCGCCAATCAGGAAGCGAGCGATACAGCCGTCCTGAATTGGGACGACCCTTATTGCCGGGAGCTCGTGCCGTACATGAAGGGCATGATTCTTCCCTTCTCCATGACCGAGGAACTTCTTCAGGGCGTGTTCGTCCGGCCGTCCTATGTGCCGGATGTGGAGGATAATCTGAAGCGGACGATTATCTACCGGGATTACACCGAGAGCGAGACAGTAATATCCGAGGTGGACTCCATCGGGCTGCCCGGCCGTTTCAATGTGGAGAACGCGCTGGCGGCCATCGCCATCGCCATCGCGGCTGGCGCCGATCCCGGAGTGCTTGCGGATACGCTGGCCTCGTTCCGGGGCGTGGAGCATCGCCTGGAATATGTCGAAGACAAGAACGGCGCCAGCTATTACAACAACTCCAAAGCGACCAACGCCAAAGCCACGACCATGGCGCTTGTCTCCTTCAAACAGCCGATCGTCCTGATCGCTGGCGGGCTCGACCGCGGCTCCGATTATATGGAGCTCATTCCAATCCTTGAGGGCCGTGTCAAGGCGCTGGTCGCGCTCGGCGAGACCAAGGACAAGCTCGCTTCCGTCGCGAAGCTCGCGGGATTAAAGACGGTGGTCACCGTCGATAATGAAGGCAGCGCCGCCTCGGTGCTGCAGAAGGCTGTTCAGGAAGCCGCCGCTTTGGCGGAAGAAGGGGATGTCGTGCTGCTGTCGCCCGCATGCGCAAGCTGGGACATGTTCAAATCCTATGAAGAGCGCGGGCGTATTTTTAAAGAGGCGGTGCATAATCTGTAAGTAGGGGGGCTTGGATAAGCTTCCACTACGAAGCAAGAGGTGTGCTCCTCATGAACAAGTCAAAGCCTGCTCCTCCCGATATCTGGCTCGTTATTCCGATCCTGGCGCTGCTCGCCATAGGCATGGTCATGGTCTACAGCGCGGGCTCTGTACTGGGCTTCCGCAATTATGGCGACTCCTTTTATTTTGTCAAAAGGCAGCTGCTGTTCGCGGCATTGGGGCTGGCGGCCATGTTCTTCATGGCCAACCTGGATTACCGTGTGCTGAAACGGCTGGCCAAGCCCGCGCTGATCCTGTGCTTCATCTTGCTCGTCATCGTCCTGATTCCCGGCATCGGGGTCGTGCGCGGCGGCGCGCGCAGCTGGCTTGGCATCAGTTCCTTCGGCATACAGCCTTCCGAGTTCATGAAGATGGGGATGATCCTGTTCCTGGCCAAATGGTTGAGCCGCGAGGATTACGACATAACGACGTTCACCAAGGGACTGCTGCCTCCGCTCGCGCTGATTGGCTCCGCCTTCGGCCTGATTATGATGCAGCCCGATCTTGGAACCGGCACGGTGATGACGGGAGCGGCGCTGATGATGGTGTTCACCGCCGGCGCGAGAATGAAGCACCTGTCATTGCTGGGCGCGGCCGGAGCGGCAGGTTTTGCCGGTCTTGTCGCCGCGGCGCCTTACCGGCTGCAGCGGATAACGGCCTTTCTCGATCCATGGTCGGACCCGCTGGGCGCGGGCTATCAGATCATCCAGTCGCTGTATGCGATCGGACCGGGGGGCCTCGGGGGGCTGGGGCTTGGCATGAGCCGCCAGAAGTACAGCTATGTTCCCGAGCCGCAGACGGACTTTATTTTTTCCATCCTGGCTGAGGAGCTGGGTTTTATCGGCGGCATCGCCGTTCTGATCCTCTTTCTGATTTTGATCTGGCGGGGGATGAGGGTGGCAATGAGCCTGCCGGACCGCTTCGGCAGCTATCTGGCTGTCGGCATCGTCTGTATGGTGGCGGTTCAGGTCGTGATCAATATCGGCGTCGTCATCGGTCTTATGCCGGTCACCGGCATCACGCTGCCCCTGATCAGCTATGGGGGGTCGTCGCTGACGCTGATGCTGACGGCGCTCGGCATTTTACTCAATCTATCCCGTTATGCGAGGTGAAGGGCAACATGCGTATCGTATTAAGCGGTGGCGGAACGGGAGGGCATATTTATCCCGCCGTCGCCGTCGCCAGGCAGCTGGAAGCGGAGGAAGAGCCCTCCGCGTTTTTATATATCGGCGGAACAAGAGGGCTGGAGAGCAAGCTGGTCCCCCAGGAGAATCTTCCGTTCCGCGCGATCGACATCACCGGATTCCGCAGAAGTCTGTCCCTGGACAATGTGAAGACCGTCATGCGGTTTCTCAAGGGTGTCCGGGAATCCAAGAAGATGCTGAAGGAGTTCAAGCCTGATGTCGTCGTGGGGACGGGCGGCTACGTGTGCGGGCCCGTCGTCTACGCGGCGTCCAAGCTTGGCATTCCCACGCTTATTCATGAGCAGAATGCGATCCCGGGCCTGACCAACAAGTTCCTGAGCCGGTATGCCAGTACGGTAGCCGTCAGCTTTGAAGGAACGGAGTCGGCTTTTCCGGGAGGCAAGAGAGTCATCTACACCGGCAACCCCCGGGCGACCACAGTCAGCGCGGCCAATCCGAAGCGGGGATACGCTTCATTGGGCATCCCCGAGAACAGTACGGTCGTGCTGGTGGTCGGAGGAAGCCGCGGAGCGAAGGCGATCAACGAGGCGATGATCGGAATGGCGCCCTTGACCAAGAAAGAGCCGAATGTGCATTACGTGTACGTTACTGGCGAGCCTTACTTCGAAGACACGCGCAAGCAGCTGCGGGAGAAGCTGGGCAGCCTGCCGAACTGGCTGCATGTCGTTCCCTACATCCACAATATGCCGGAGGTACTTGCGTGCACGTCGCTTATTGTGAACCGCGCGGGAGCGTCGTTTCTGGCGGAGATTACGGCTCTCGGGATACCTTCCGTGCTGATTCCTTCGCCCAACGTCACGAACAACCACCAGGAAGCCAATGCGCGCCAGCTGGAGAAGGCGGGAGCGTCCGTCGTCATTCTGGAGAAGGATTTGACCGGAGAGTCGCTGTATCGATCGGTCTCTTCCATCACGAGTAACGGAGAGCTTCGCCGGTCAATGTCGGAGGCCTCGCGGAAGCTGGGCAAGCGGGATTCCGCCGGAGTGATTGTGCACGAGCTTCGCCGGTTGGCCGCGCGAAAGTAAGAGCTATTCCACGGTTGGGATTTCGGACTTTTCGGGCTTCACGCAAGCCTGGCCGGTCTTATACGGCCCAAGGCAGCGTCCGCCTGTACGCCGTTCTGTCACACACCTGAGAGCTGCTACATACGATATCTTATAAATCGTGACAATCACCCAGAGCTGCTTGCCGCGGATAGGCAAAAGGCGCGCTCACCGCGCCTGCCGGCCAATTCAGCGCCGCGCGTCTTCCGGCAGGCGGCCGACCCTGACGGCCTGAGCGTCCTGGACCAGGCATCTGTGCACCATGGAGCAGGGGGTGAGCGGTAATCTCGGAGGTGACACATTGGACAAATTGGTGATTGAGGGCGGAATTCCCCTGTCCGGCACCATTCGTATCCATGGAGCAAAGAACGCGGCGCTGCCGATTCTGGCGGCGAGTCTGCTTGCCGAAGGCGTTCACTCGTTGGGGAACGTGCCGAAGCTGCTGGACATTTACACCATGCTGGCGATTTTGGAACGGCTCGGCTGCGTTGCCGAACATGACGGGGATGCCGTAACGGTGGATACGTCAACGGCATGCTCCTCCCATGTGCCGGAGGATCTGATGAAGCAGATGCGGTCTTCCATCTTCCTGATGGGGCCTCTGCTGGCGAGGTTCGGGGAGGTTACGATCTATCAGCCGGGCGGCTGCGCGATCGGCGAGCGCAAGATCGATCTTCATCTGCGCGGACTGCAGTCGCTGGGGGCGGAAATCGAAGAGTCCGGAGGCAAGATCCGCTGCCGGGCCGAACGCTTGAAGGGCGCAGACATTCATCTGGATTATCCGAGCGTCGGCGCGACCGAGAATATCATGATGGCGGCTGCGACCGCAGAGGGCACGACGACGATCACGGGGGCGGCGAGAGAGCCGGAAATTCAGGATCTTCAAAATTTCCTGAATGCGATGGGAGCCTCGATTATCGGCGCGGGCACCGACACGATTACGGTTCAGGGCGTTCAGACCCTGCGGCCCTGCCGGTATGAAGTAATCCCCGACCGCATCGTCGCGGGCACCGTCATGATCGCCGCCGCGGCGACCCGGGGAGACGTGACGCTTACCCATACGAATGCCGGGCACCTGAACGCTCTGATTCATGTACTGAAGCGCGCCGGTGTTCAAATCTCGGTCTGCAATGATATAATTAATATCAGTTGTATGGGACGCCCCCGTGCGGTGGAGCGGATCGTAACCTCGCCCTATCCGTCGTTTCCGACGGATCTGCAGTCGCAGATCATGGTGTTGCTGGCGCTGGCGGACGGCTTCAGCGTTATCAAAGAAACGGTCTTTGAGGGCAGATTCAAGCATGTGGAAGAAATGGTGCGAATGGGAGCCGATATTACGACGGATCTGAACCGTGCATTTATCCGCGGCGTCAAGCGCCTGTACGGTGCAACCGTTGAGGCAACTGATTTGCGGGCCGGCGCCGCGCTTGTCATCGCCGGACTGGCCGCACAGGGAACAACCGTCGTGGAGCAGGCGCATCATATTGACAGAGGCTATGACGGCATCGAGCACTTGTTCCGGAAGCTGGGCGCCCGAATTATCCGCAAGACGCCCGTGCCAGGGCCGATCGATCTGGCCAATTAATCGTCTCTGCCCTCCTCCGGCTTAATTGCTGGCGGAGGGGGCAGAGCTTTAACTACGGAGAAGTGGTCATGACAAATACGAGGATGCCTGTCCTGCAAGAGGACAAGCCCAAGAAGAAAAAGAGCCGAAAACTCACAGTGATCCTGATGCTGCTCTTCGCCGCGCTGCTGGGCGTTGTCTTCTTCCGTTCCCCGGCGAGCCGGATCACGGAGATAGACTTTCTCGGCAGCAAGTATTCCACTCAGGAGGAGCTGCTGAAGCAGAGCGGGCTCAAGAAGGGCGGACAATACTTCGCCGTCTCGAAGGAGAAGGTGGCAGAGTCGCTTCAGAGTCTGAAGACGGTGCAGAAAGCGATGGTTGAGAAGTCTTTTCCGGGCACTATTACCGTCCAGATAACGGAATATCCAGCCGTTGCTTATGAAATCGATACCTCGGGAAGCTTGAAGGCGATTCTGTCCAGCGGAGCTTCGGTGTCGATCGATGATAGCGGAATTGCCGTGGAGAAGCCGATTCTTACCGGGTGGAAGCCGTCCGATCCTTACCGGTCCAAGCTGTGCGCGGCGCTTGCGGACATCCCGAACGAGCTGACCAGCGACATATCGGAGATCGTTCCCTCGCCGACGCCTTCTTTTCCGGACCGGATCAAGCTGTATACCCGCTCAAGGTTTGAGGTCATCACGGCCGTTTCACTGCTGAAGGATAAGGTGGGGTATTTGAACGAGGTCATCGAGACGAACAGCCCCGGAACCATTACCATGCTGGAAGCCGATTCCTATGTTCCTTTCATACCTGAAACAAACAATGAAGAGGAAGAGAATTAGCCCCTACTCATAAGGGATAAAAAATGCTACAATCGGTTTTATGGGCTATAATGTTTTATCCCTCTTTTTTCTTCGGATTTTTTAATAGCGCTGAGACTCCTCGAATTCTTTCTTTCTTGGATTATTTTCCAGTTTAGAGCGCTTCATACCGTTTAAAAAATTTGTAGAAAAAAGAGGGAAAGGATTAGGCATGGTGGAATTAGTAGAAAGACGTATACCGTACCTAATCGAAGATATGGAAACCATTACGTCAAACAGGAGGTGCCATAGGGCTTGAGCAACAATGACATCATTGTTAGTTTGGACATCGGTACATCCAAAGTTCGGGCAATAATCGGGGAAGTAACCAACGGAACCTTGAATATTATCGGTGTAGGATCTGCCGACTCGGAAGGCATTCGCAAGGGCGCGATCGTGGATATTGACCAGACGGTCCAGTCCATCAAGAACGCGATCCAGCACGCCGAGCAAATGGTGGGCATTCAAATATCCGAAGTGTATGTCGGCATTTCCGGCAACCATATCGGTCTGCAATCCAGCCATGGCGTCGTAGCCGTGCAGAATGAAGATCGCGAAATCGGCGAAGAAGACATTCTGCGTGTTCTGAAAGCGGCCGAGGTAATTGCGCTTCCGCCGGAACGCGAGGTGATCGACGTCGTCGCCAAGCAATATATCGTCGATGGTCTTGAAGGCATTCAGGACCCGCGGGGCATGATTGGCGTCCGCCTTGAAGTGGAAGCCACCATCGTGACCGGCGCCAAGACACCCATACATAACCTGCTGCGCTGTGTGGAGAAATCGGGTTTGAAGATCAAAGACCTGGTGCTGATGTCTCTCGGAGCCGGCGGGTTAGCGTTATCCAAAGACGAGAAGTCGATGGGGGCGGTGCTGGTCGATATCGGGGCAGGCGCTACGACGATAGCCGTATATGAAGAAGGTTCCCTGATTGCAACCTCCACTATACCGATCGGCGGAGAATTTGTAACGAATGATATTGCCTACGGTCTGCGCACGTTGACTGACCAGGCTGAGAAGGTCAAGCTGAAATACGGCTGCGCCTGGATCGAGGACGCGGCATCTGATGTCGTCTTCAAGGTGCTGCGCATCGGCAGCAACGTGGAGAAGGAGTTCAACCAGGAGGATCTGGCCGCGATTATCGAGCCGCGCGTGCAGGAGATTTTCCAGCTGATCCGCCAGGAAGTGAAGCGTCTCGGGTTTACCGACCTCCCCGGAGGTTATATACTAACGGGTGGTACTGTATCCATGCCGGGTGTGCTTAAGGCGGCGCAGTCGGAGCTTTCGGCTTCCGTCCGGATCGCGGTTCCCGATTATATCGGGGTTCGGGACCCCGGATATACCGGCGGCGTGGGCATTCTGCATCATGTCGTTCGCAGCTACCGCGGCCGCACTGCAGGCGCCAGCGCGAACAAGAAGACAGTGAACCGCAGCAGCAAGCCAAGCGCAGCTCCGAGCCAGGAAGCGGCTCCGAAGCAGGGATTTGTGGAACGTTTAAAAAATATTTTCAGCGATTTCATATAGCGAACGTCCAGAACTACTTGGACCGGCCATCCAAGCACTTTGAGGGGGAGAGGGAACATTATGTTGGAATTTGATTTTGAAATGGAGAGCTTGGCGCAGATCAAGGTCATCGGCGTTGGCGGCGGCGGCAGCAATGCTGTCAACCGGATGATTGAAAACGGCGTTCAGGGCGTGGAATTCATCACGGTAAATACAGACGCCCAGGCGCTGCATATGGCCAAATCGGAGCATAAATTGCAAATCGGGGACAAGCTGACACGCGGGCTGGGAGCTGGCGCCAACCCTGAAGTCGGCAAGAAGGCGGCCGAAGAGTCCCGCGATTTGATTTCGAACACGCTCAAGGGAGCGGATATGGTATTTGTAACCGCTGGTATGGGCGGCGGCACCGGTACAGGAGCTGCGCCGGTCATCGCAGAAATCGCCAAGGAATGCGGCGCGCTTACCGTAGGCGTCGTGACGCGTCCCTTCACCTTTGAAGGCCGCAAGCGTTCCAACCAGGCAGAACTCGGCATTGAGGCGCTGAAGGAGAAGGTCGATACGCTGATCGTGATCCCGAATGACCGCCTCCTTGAGATTGTCGACAAGAAGACTCCGATGCTGGAAGCGTTCCGCGAAGCGGACAATGTTCTCCGGCAGGCGGTTCAAGGCATCTCGGATCTCATCGCCGTTCCCGGCTTGATCAACCTTGACTTCGCCGACGTCAAGACGATTATGACCGAGCGGGGCTCGGCTCTGATGGGTATCGGTATCGCGACCGGCGAGAACCGCGCCTCCGAAGCTGCACGCAAAGCCATTATGAGCCCGCTCTTGGAAACCTCGATTGAGGGCGCGCGCGGCGTTATCATGAATATTACCGGCGGCTCCAATCTTTCGCTCTATGAAGTGAACGAAGCGGCCGAAATCGTGACCTCTGCCTCCGATCCCGAAGTCAATATGATCTTCGGTGCCATTATCGAGGAGAGCATGAAGGACGAAATCAAGGTTACCGTCATTGCGACAGGCTTCGAGCACAAGGGAGCCCCTGCTGTGCCGGGACGCCGTCCATCCGCGACTCAAAGTGAGCCGGCAGTGGACAAGAATAACAATCTCCGTCCATTCGGCAATCAGACGAGCTCGGATCAGCTCGACATTCCAACCTTCCTCCGCAACCGTTCACGGGGCAATCACGAGTAAGCCTAGACCTTTGCCTCTCCAAACGGCTTTCACCTTAACTTGGGTGAAAGCCGTTTTTTTTAATGCCGTCATCCCATAAATCTCGACAAAAAAACCTTCACTTCCTCCCCTACGTTTAGACAGACTTTGAACCTTGAACTTTCTATACTATTCCTATCGCAGCTAAAGACCGTGAGCCAAGCCTGTGTGCCCGCAGGACATTACATATGGCAGAGGTGAGGAGATGGTCGTTTATATCGATTTGATTTTTGCCGCCAATCTGCTGATCGACGCTGTACTGCTGGGATTGACAGGTTGGATGGTTAAGATCAAGATCCGCTGGTGGAGGCTTTGGCTGTCCGCGCTGGTCGGTGCGTTGTATGTGGTGATGATGTTTGTTCCCGAGCTATCATTTCTGTACACCTTTCTGATCAAATTCGGACTGTCCCTGATCATGCTCTTGACCGCATTCGGATGGAGGAGCCTGCAAAGCTTCATGAGAAATCTTGGCGCGTTCTATATCATCAATTTTGCGGCAGCGGGCGGTGTGATTGGTGTTCACTATTTGCTGCAAAGCTCAGGCGACATCTGGAACGGCATTCTCTATACCGCTGCGGGAGGCTATGCCTACCGGCTAAAAATCGGCTTCTGGTTCATCCTGGCCGTACTGCTGGCTGTGCTTGGCTGCTACAAAGCCGTCCTCTCTTCACGGGCGAAGAGAGAGAAGCTTGAGACCTTTATCGGCTCGGTAAAGGTGGAGATCGGCGGGGTGTCCGTGTGCTGCCCCGGGCTCCTCGATACCGGCAACCGGCTCTATGATCCGCTGACCCGGACACCGGTCATGGTCATGGAGGCATCGCTTTGGGAAGATTATTTGCCGCCAGGCTGGAAAGGGCGAATCTCGCAGGAAGGCGCCGAGCAGCTGGTGCTGGAACTGGACGGGCAGTCCTTTGCCTGGCGCGACCGGCTGAGGCTTGTACCGTACAGGGGAGTCAACCGGTCGGCTTCGTTCATGCTCGCCCTGAAGCCCGATGCGGTGGAGGTCACGCTGGGAGGAGACACCTTCAGCCACCGCAAGGTGCTTATCGGGCTGGATGGCGGAACCCTGTCCTCGGAGGGAGCCTACCAGGCGATTATCCATCCCGATCTGGCGGAGGGAACATCAGCCGAGGACCCGGGAGGCGCTGCCTGACCGGGGAATATGTGCAGCATGGCTTCCGGAACGCCGATGCCATCTTCATTCTCCCGGACAGCGGAGCGAATGTTACAAGCCTGCTTGTCCGAACTTCTGGAAGGAGGAACAACGATGATCAAATGGAGACTGGCCTTTCAGCTCCAGTATTACCGCGTGCTGTTTCTGCTGGGGCTGAAAAGCCAGGAAATCTACTATATCGGCGGCAGCGAGGCGCTGCCCCCGCCACTGACCCGTGAAGAAGAGGATTATTTGCTTCAGCGGCTCCCAAGCGGCGATTCAGCCGTCAGAGCCATGCTGATCGAGCGGAATCTGCGCCTGGTAGTCTACATTGCGCGCAAATTTGAGAATACCGGAATCAATATCGAGGATCTGGTCTCTATCGGTGCGATCGGCCTCATTAAGGCGGTTAATACCTTTGATCCCGAGAAGAAGATCAAGCTGGCCACTTACGCGTCCCGCTGCATCGAGAATGAGATCCTGATGTACCTGCGACGCAACAACAAGACGCGCAGCGAGGTGTCTTTTGACGAACCGCTGAATATCGACTGGGATGGGAATGAGCTGCTGCTATCGGATGTGCTGGGGACGGAGAACGACACCATTTACCGGAATATTGAGGAGCAGGTAGACCGCAAGCTGCTGCAGAAGGCACTGGAGAAGCTGAGCGAGCGGGAACGGCTTATTATGGAGCTGCGCTTCGGGCTTCGGGGCGGAGAGGAGAAGACGCAGAAGGATGTGGCGGATCTTCTCGGTATTTCCCAGTCCTACATTTCCCGTCTTGAGAAAAGAATTATCAAGCGCCTTCGCAAGGAGTTCAACAAGATGGTGTAATCGTCTGAAGGCGAGCCGGTGCCCTGATCAAGGGACGTGCATCCAAGAATCCGGCCGCTCCGCTCAAGGGTACAAGCAAGGAATAAAATGGCCTGCCGGGGAGATAATGTACAGTAATGTTTCTCCTTGGGAGGTTAATCATCATGACCCGAAACAAAGTCGAGATATGCGGAGTGGACACCGCCAAGCTGCCCGTTCTGACGAACGTGGAAATGCGTGAACTGTTCACTTTGCTGCAGCAGCAGGGCGAGAAATCCGCCAGAGAGAAATTGGTGAACGGCAACCTGAGGCTGGTCCTCAGCGTCATTCAGCGGTTCAATAACCGGGGGGAGTATGTGGATGACCTGTTTCAGGTGGGCTGCATCGGGCTGATGAAGGCCATCGATAACTTTGATTTATCGCAGAACGTTAAATTCTCCACTTATGCCGTTCCGATGATTATCGGCGAGATTCGCAGGTACTTAAGAGATAACAATCCGATTCGCGTCTCCCGTTCCCTCAGGGATATCGCCTACAAGGCGCTGCAGGTTCGGGACAGCCTGACCAACCAAAATTCACGGGAACCCACCATTTTCGAAATATCGGAGGCGCTTGGTGTTCCCAAAGAAGATGTGGTCTTCGCGTTGGATGCGATTCAGGATCCTGTGTCCCTCTTCGAGCCGATCTATCATGATGGGGGAGACCCCATTTATGTAATGGACCAGATCAGCGACGACAAGAACAAGGACGTCTCCTGGATTGAGGAAATCGCCCTGCGGGAAGCGATGCGGCGTCTCGGACAGCGCGAGAAACGCATTCTGTCGATGCGTTTCTTTGAGGGGAAGACCCAGATGGAGGTAGCCGAGGAAATCGGCATTTCCCAGGCCCAGGTCTCCCGTCTGGAGAAATCGGCGATCCAGCAGATGCAGAAGCATGTGAAATCCTAAGTAAATACGAAAGCTTACGGCATATTCAATCCCACCCGGGGCATTCCCGAAGGTGGGGTTGTTTTTTTAATGAATGCGTCCAAGCCGCCCGGACATATAGTATGGATATACGCGTGCAAGAGGTGGGGGACATGAATCAGGAAACGGCGGCTGGGGGTAAAAAAATGAGGATATCCGACTTCCAGGCCAAGGACGTCATTAACGTGGTTGACGGACGGCGGCTGGGCCAGATCAGCGATCTGGAGCTTGATCTTCGGCGTGGCGTTATCGAGGCGATCGTTGTGCCAGGCTATACAAGATTTCTCGGACTGTTCGGCGGAGGCGCAGATCTCGTGATCCCGTGGCGGAATATCGTCAAGATCGGCTCCGATGTGGTGCTGGTTAAAATGGAGGAACCGCGTCCTTCCCAGGAAACCGAAGATCGGGAGATTCTGGTGCTGCAGCGCGAGGACCGGAATGAGCGGAATGATCGAAATGAACGGAGTGAACGCCGCGCCTATTAACCAACGTCAGGTCACGAGGAAACCCGCTCTTTCTTTTTCCGTATATACGAAGAAGCTGTATGAAGCCGCATCGTGACTTATGATACACTTAAAGGCGGGGTGAGAGAATGGAACCATTTGTTAGGTTGAAAAAAGAGCCGGCTCTTTATGAACTGCAGCCTTGGAGAGGGCTTTATCCGGGACTTGTAGCGGGCTTCACCGGAAGGAGCGGTGGCATCAGCTCTGAACCGTACACGAGCTTGAACTGTGCCTTTCATGTCGGAGACATTCCGGAGGATGTCATCTCGAACCGGGAGACGGTCGCCGGGACTCTCGGCTTCGCGCTGAAAGACTGGACATGCGGCGAGCAGGTACACGGAGCGGACATTGCGGTCGTAAGAGAGGAAGACAGAGGGAGGGGCAGCCTGGACCGGTCTTCGGCCTTTCAGAACACAGACGGCCTGTTGACCAATGTACCCGGCGTTCTGCTTACCTCCTTCTATGCGGACTGCGTGCCGCTCTATTTCTGCGATCCTGTCTTGGGCGCCGTCGGCCTTGCCCATGCAGGCTGGAAAGGTACGGTGGCTGAAATCGCGCTTGCAATGGTCCGGCAGATGGAGGAGACCTATGGCAGCAGACCGGAGGAAATCCGCGCCGCAATCGGTCCAAGCATCGGCGGCTGCTGCTACGAGGTCGACGACTTCGTTATGGACCGCGTCCGCGCGCTGGAAGGCAGCCTTCCGCCAGTGGAAAAAGGCGCGGAGGTACTGTACCGCCCTTCGGGAGCAAATGCCGGCAAAATGCTGCTTAACTTGAAAGAATTGAACCGACGCATTATGATAAAAGCAGGAATATTGACGACTCATATCGAAACTACATCTTGGTGTACAAGCTGTAATCGCGATTTGTTCTTCTCCTTCCGTAAGGAAAATGGAGTGACGGGACGAATGGCGAGTTTGATCGGAATAAAGGAGAGTTGACCGTTGTCCTCGACATTGCAGGAAAGAATAGCCGAAGTCAGCCGGCGCGTTAAGCGCGCCTGCGAAAGAAGCGGACGCAGCAGCCAGGACGTTACAGTAATCGCCGTGACCAAATATGTGTCGCTCGAGAAGACGTCTGCCGTACTGGATGGCGGGCTTCAGGATATCGGAGAGAGCCGCTGGCAGGATGCGGAGAACAAGTGGAAGGCGCTCGGGAACCGGGGGACCTGGCATTTTATCGGGCATCTGCAGACTAATAAGGTAAAAGACGTTATCGGCAAGTTTCAATATATTCACTCACTGGATCGCTTGTCGCTGGCGAAGGAGCTTCAGCGCAAGGCGGAGGCGGCTGGTATTGACGTCAAGGTGTTTATTCAGGTGAACATCTCCGGCGAGGATACCAAATTCGGGCTGGAACCGGAGAAGATGCCTGATTTTTTGCGGGAGATCGCGGGTTACAACAACCTCAAGGTGATCGGACTGATGACCATGGCGCCGCATGAAGAAGATCCGGAGCTTACGCGGCCCGTCTTCCGCGGTCTTCGCGAGTTGAGGGACAAGCTTAATGGTCTTGAACTGACGCCGGAGCCGATTACGGAGCTGTCGATGGGAATGTCGAACGATTTTGAAGTGGCGATTGAAGAAGGAGCCACCTGGGTTCGCCTGGGTACGGTGTTGGTAGGCCATGAGGAGGGATCGTAATGGGCGTGATGAACCGGTTTATGAGTTTTTTGGGCTTGCAGGAAGAGGAAGAGGTCGTTGAACGCGAGGCGCTAACGCAGCATGAGGAAGAGGAACTGGCGCCGGCTCCGGTCGAGCATCGCAAAAATCAGCGGGCAGGCAATGTGGTCAGTATCCATTCGCAGAAGAACGTGAAGGTTGTGCTGTATGAGCCGCGGTCGTATGACGAAGCCCAGGAAATCGCCGACCATCTCCGCTCGCACCGAACCGTGGTCGTCAATCTCCAGCGGGTCCGCAACGATCAGGCGATGCGGATCATCGATTTCCTGAGCGGAACAGTGTACGCCCTGGGCGGCGGCATTTCCAAGATCGGCGGCAACATTTTCCTCTGCACGCCGGATACAGTGGAAATTCAAGGATCCATTTCGGAAATCCTGGCAGACGACCAAGACTATAACAGAATGAGGTGAATGGGCGTTGCCCCAAATCTATTCAATAATAAACATACTGTACAATATCTATTTCTATATGATTCTCTTCTACGTACTGATGTCCTGGCTCCCCAACGTCCGCGACAATTTTATCGGAGAGCTGCTGGGCAAGCTGGTTGAACCGTATCTCCGGCCTTTCCGGCGGATCATTCCGCCCCTGTTCGGCACGATCGACTTCTCGCCCATTGTCGCACTGTTCGTTCTGGAGCTGGCGATGAGAGGGCTCGTCGCGGTTCTGAACTACCTGATCGCATAGCCTATGAAGAACGATATCAATGGACATTTTCACCCTGATGAACGGCCGTTTGTGGACCAGGCCTATGAGTGGGTGGAGAACGCAGCGCGGTATCATGAAGCCAAGCTGACCGATTTTCTCGATCCCCGTCAGGGTTATATTCTGCATACTCTGGTTAACCGGCATCCGGACGTCCAGGTCAAATGGGACGGCGGACATGAGGAAGCGGAGCGCAGAAGGGCTCTAATCGCGCCGGATTACCGCAGTTTGGACGGCGAAGACTTGGGACTGCAGGTTCTGAACATCGTACCGGAAGAACAGAAGCAGTCTGACCTGGAGCATGGAGATTATATGGGTTCCCTCCTGGGACTCGGAATCAAGCGCAGCAAAATCGGCGATATTCACGTCCTTCCCGGCGGCTGTCATGCCGTAGTGACGTCGGATATCGCCGATTATTTAGCTCTTCATCTGAGCAGCGTCGGCCGCGCTTCGGTAAGCGTAGAGGTCCTTCCCGTCTCGGCACTTAAGACAGCCGAGGTCAAGCTGGACCCGGTGGAGCTAACCGTCTCCTCGCTGCGCCTCGACGGCATTGCCGCCGATGTGGTCCGCCTGAGCCGGAGCAAAATCCTCGCCCCGATTAAGGCGGGACGTGTGCGGGTAAATTGGAAGGTAGAAGAAGATCCGTCCAGTCATTTGAAGGAAGGCGATGTCGTCTCCGTTCAGGGCTTTGGCCGTTTCAAGATGCTTGAGGTCGGAAGCCTGACCAAGAAAGGCCGTTACCGGGTCAAGGTCGGGAAATTTGTATAAATTTCTTGCAGGAATTTCTCATGGCTTGTCGAAATTGATTAACTCTATAGGGCAGCTAACATTTGCGGAGCTGGACGCCGATAATTGTTGGAGAGCAGATTTTCGTGAATCCGGCAGGTGAAGAGGGCCGCTCGTCCTGTCCCGAACTTGGTTGCTCAGACTTACTTCTTCATCCTGAGGGATGAATGGACGGCAGGGCGTAACCGGCCCGAAATTTCTAGGAGGTGCACAGCATGCCATTAACGCCGCTCGATATACATAACAAGGAGTTTGCCCGGCGGCTCCGAGGTTATGATGAAGACGAGGTCAATGAGTTTCTTGATCAGGTTATCAAGGACTACGAGAGTGTCATCCGGGAGAACAAGGAGCTGAACAACCAGCTTCTGGCGCTCCAGGAGCGGCTTGACCATTTCACGAACATCGAGGATACTTTGTCGAAGACGATTATCGTAGCCCAGGAGGCTGCCGATGAAGTGAAGAACAACGCCAAGAAGGAAAGCCAGCTGATCATCAAGGAAGCGGAGAAGAACGCGGACCGGATTATCAACGAGGCGCTGTCCAAATCGCGCAAAATTGCGATTGAGACCGAAGAGCTGCGTAAGCAGGCTTCGATCTACCGCACCCGGTTCCGGACGCTTGTGGAAGCGCAATTGGAGTTGCTGTCCCAGGATGATTGGGACGCGCTGGAGAGCCGCGAGGTCAAAGAAGAGGTATTTTAAGGGGAAATCCAAACCGGGATTCGCCATGAATTTTATATTCAGCATGCGGCAGCGCAGCCGTATGT
Source organism: Paenibacillus stellifer (assembly GCF_000758685.1). NCBI lineage: Bacteria > Bacillati > Bacillota > Bacilli > Caryophanales > Paenibacillaceae > Paenibacillus > Paenibacillus stellifer. The sequence continues at coordinate 4,019,027 of NZ_CP009286.1, read as the reverse complement.
TATCGGTCATACAGCATATGCCGATCGTTCCCATGAAGGGGACGGTCGGCTTTTTCGCGTTAATTGTGTTAATTAAGCGGATTTCGATCAGAGAGGGGGAGGAACAGGACAAGGATGGGACATCGGAATGGGAAGCCCGATTCAATCTTAAACAGCGCCGGTCGGGGTGAAGACCGGAGTAAAACCGGGAAGACGCAGCACTCTGGGGAATCATCGCAGACACCCCATGATGAAGCGTTCAAAAAGCTGCTGCAGACTTTTTTCGCAGAATTTCTCGAACTGTTTCTGCCAGAACTCGCCTGCCAGTTGGATCACGGTCACACCCGTTTTTTGCAACAGGAACTGCTTGTTGATATTGTGGGCCAGGAAGCGCGGCAACTGGATTTGCTGCTTGAAACCCGGATTCGCGAGGGCGCCGCCTTTGTGCTGGTGCACCTGGAACCTCAATCCTACCGGGACGATACCTTTCATGAGCGGATGTTCATCTATTTCAGCCGTTTGTTCGAAAGGCATCGCAACGAGTATAGACTGATGATTCCGATTGCGGTTTTCACGATGGATGACGAGCGGGAGGAGCGGGACACTCTCGTTATGAAATTGCCTGAACATGATATTTTGCGGTTTCAATTTCTGCAGGTTAAGCTGAGGCGGAACAATTGGCGGGATTTTATCAACTCCGACAACCCGGTAGCTGCTGCGCTGCTGGGGAAGATGAGATATACTAAGAAGGAAGCAAGGGAACTGCGGACGGCATATTTGCGCATGCTGCTCCGGCTCCGCAGAGAATTGGACGATGCCAGGCTAGCCCTTATTATGTCGATTGCGGATTTGTACTACGATCCCTCGCAGGAGGAAGACGAAGCCATTGTCCGCGAGCTGCGTGAGATGGGCGAAGAAGAGGAGGCGAGAGAAATCATGGAATTGATGCCGGCTTGGAAACGCTGGGGTTATGAGGAAGGTATTGAACAAGGCATTGAGCAAGGCATTGAGCAAGGAATCGAACAGGGGATCGAGCAAGGTGTTGAGCAGGGCCGGTTGATGGAAAAAGAAAAGGTGGCCCGGAACCTGATTTCACTCGGGCTCGACACCCCGACAATCGTCAAAGCAACAGGGCTGGATTCCCAGCAGATTGAAGCGATGCGCCAAAAGACAAAATAATTACGGTATCGCCCGCCTGTTGACATTTAACGTCAAAGAAGCTATAACTATAACATATCTGAAACGTATCATATGAATTCGATGACGGGACAAGTACGCCATGGCTGTGATCCCCAGAGAGTCGGCATCCTGCTGCAAGCCGATGTTCATCCCATGCCGGAATATCCTCCCCAAGAAGCGAGTCCGAAGCGGATTTTTCCTCCGTGCGTAAGGCGAGCCGTCAACCGGACGTTACACCGGACCCGCGTGACTTGCGCGGGAGCTGAGATCGCGATTGTCTGTGCCGTTAAGGCAGAGCCAGCGCGGAATTAGGGTGGTATCGCGAGCGTCGCCTCGCCCCTTAGGGGGCGGGGCGTTATTTGTGTTTGCCGGTGGTCATCCCCCTAAATCCCCCTTTGTAAGGGGGACCCCAAGGGCTGCGCCCTCTGGACACCCGCAATTTTTGTTGTTGAGCAGGGTTCGGTGCGTTTGGGGGAGGGGGTTGGTGCAGGGAGCGGCCCTTCTCGCGCATTCCCCTGGCGGGGATTGCGCTCGGGGCCTTTCATGCGCTGTCCGGCTGCGCGCGCCTCTGCCCCGCGCGCAATTGGCCCCTCGCGAAAGCTGCCCCTGCGGGGTTCGCGGCTCGGGTGCCATAGTTGAGCGGCCGCTTGCGGCAAGCGGGCCTACCGCCAACGTAACTCAAACCCCGCCTCTGCCCCGGATATCGACAAACTTTCCGGGTGTCCAGAGGGCGGAGCCCTTGGAGTCCCCTGAAAGTTTCCCATGGAAACTCTCTTCGAAAGCATACGCTTGGCAAGGGGGATTGAGGGGGATCGATTTTATTAAGGAGTTGACTTAGAATGCAAAAAGTAGATATCAAAGAAAAAGCGCGTGACCGTGACGTCCGCATCTTGAAGAAATGGAACGAGGAGAATACGTTCCGGAGATCAATTGATAACCGCGAAGGCAAGCCGAACTATGTCTTCTACGAAGGCCCGCCGACCGCTAACGGCGCGCCGCATATCGGGCATGTGCTGGGCCGCGTAATCAAGGACTTCATCGGCCGCTATCAGACGATGAAGGGCTACCGCGTCGTCCGCAAAGCGGGCTGGGATACGCATGGCCTGCCGGTTGAGCTCGGCGTTGAGAAGCAGCTTGGCATCTCCGGCAAGCAGGAGATCGAAGCTTATGGCGTGGAGAAATTCATCAAGAAGTGTAAGGACAGCGTCTTTAACTACGAGAAGCAGTGGCGCGAATTTACGGAAGCGATCGGGTACTGGACCGATCTCGACAACCCTTATGTGACGCTGAACAACACCTACATCGAGAGTGTATGGAACATCCTGGCGACGGTTCATGACAAAGGTCTGCTGTATCGTGGACACCGCGTCAGCCCGTACTGCCCAAGCTGCCAGACGACGCTGAGCTCGCATGAAGTGGCGCAGGGCTATAAGACGGTCAAGGATCTCAGCGCCACGGCCAAATTCAAGCTTGATGACAGCGGCGAATACGTGCTGGCCTGGACTACGACGCCTTGGACGCTGCCGGCGCATATGGCGCTTGCGGTTAATCCGGACATGGATTATGTGCGCGTTGAGCAGGAAGACGGCGTGTACATCATGGCCAAGAATCTGGTCGAAGAAGTTGCCAAAGGAGATCACAAGGTGCTGTCCGAGCTGAAAGGCTCCGAACTGGTCGGCAAAACATATCAGCCGCCGTTCAGCTATATCAAGGCTGAGCGCAGCAATGTCATCGTCGGCGCTTCGTTCGTAACGGATGCCAGCGGTACCGGTATTGTTCACATGGCGCCGGCACACGGCGAGGATGACTACAAAGCCTGCCGCGAGAACGGCATCAGCTTCGTGAACGTAGTGGACGCTTCGGGCAAGTACACGGATACGGTGACGGATTTTGCCGGGCGCTTCGTGAAGGACTGCGACCTTGACATCGTCAAGGCGCTTTCGGAGAAAGGGCTGCTCTACGGCAAGGAAAAATACGAGCACAGCTATCCGTTCTGCTGGCGCTGCGATACTCCGTTGCTGTACTACGCGACGGACAGCTGGTTTATTGCCACAACGGCCATCAAGGATCAGCTGATCGCCAACAACAATGGCGTAGACTGGTATCCGGGACATGTACGCGAAGGCCGTTTCGGCAAGTTCCTTGACGAGCTTGTGGACTGGAACATCAGCCGCAACCGTTACTGGGGCACTCCGCTGAACGTCTGGGTCTGCCAGGAGACGGGCAAGGAATTCGCGCCGCACAGCATCGCGCAGCTGAGAGAAATGGCGATCGGCGATGTGCCTGAGGACATCGAGCTGCATAAGCCGTATGTGGATGAAATCAAGCTGCGCAGCCCGTTCAAGGAAGGCGCGGAAATGGTCCGCACATCCGAAGTGATCGACGTCTGGTTCGACAGCGGCTCGATGCCGTTCGCGCAGAGCCATTATCCGTTCGAGAACGAGGATAAGCTGGAAGATCAATATCCGGCAGATATGATCTGCGAAGGCATCGACCAGACGCGCGGCTGGTTCTACAGCCTGCTGGCGGTGTCCACGCTGTTCAAGGGCAAGGCGCCTTACAAAGCGGTTATCGCAACCGGCCACATTCTCGACGAGAACGGCCAGAAGATGTCCAAATCCAAGGGTAATGTCATCAACCCGTGGGATATCATGAATGAGTATGGCACCGACGCCTTCCGGTGGGCGATTCTGTCGGACAGCGCGCCGTGGAACAACAAGCGCTTCTCTCGCGGCCTTGTCGGAGAGAGCAAATCCAAAGTCGTCGACACGCTGGTCAACACCCATTCGTTCCTGACCTTGTACGCTGGCATTGACGGTTACGATCCGGCCCAGCATCCGTTCAAGCTCTCGTCCCACAAGCTGGACCGCTGGATTCTGTCCCGTCTGAACAGCCTGATCCTGGTTGTGGACAAAGGACTAGCGATCAATGACTTCGTCAACTCGTCCAAGGCAATCGAGAACTTTATCGACGAGCTGAGCAATTGGTACATCCGCCGTTCGCGCGACCGGTTCTGGGGCAGCGGGCTGGGCGAAGAGAAGCTGGACGCTTACCGTACGCTGACTCATGTCCTGCTGACGACGGCGAAGATTGTGGCGCCGTTCATGCCGATGCTGGCCGAGGATATCTTCGTCAACCTGGGCGGAGGCGAGAGCGTGCATCTGGCCGACTATCCGGCCGCCGACGAGAGTCTGATCGATACGGAACTGGAGCAGAATATGGAGAGCGCCCGTAATATCGTCGAGCTGGCGCGCAACGTGCGGAACGAGACGGGAATCAAGACCCGCCAACCGCTGTCCGAGCTCATCGTTTCGATTGACCAGAGCTTCAGCGTCGCGGATTACGAGGAGATCATCAAGGACGAAATCAACGTCAAGAACATCGTGCTGGAGACGAGCGACAGCGGATTTGTCGATTTCACACTCAAGCTGAATTTGAAGGTCGCCGGTAAAAAATACGGCAAAAACGTCGGCTTCATCCAGGGCTTTCTGAAGTCTATGGACAGCGACGCAACCCGTGAGGTGGTTCAAAGCGGCCAACTGGCGCTCACTTCGACGGAAGGCGAGGAACTGACGATCACTGCGGAAGAGCTGCTGATCGACAAGCAGGCCAAGCCGGGCTTCGCTTCCGCTTCCGGCTACGGCATCACCGTTGCACTGAATACGGAAATCACACCTGAGCTTGAGCAGGAAGGCTGGGTCCGCGAAGTGATCCGCGCTGTGCAAGATTACCGCAAACGGCTTGATCTGCCGATCGACAAGCGCGTAGCACTGTCGCTTAATGTGGACGCCGAGCTGAAAGAGGCGGTTACCGCTTTTGAAAATGTCCTGAGAGATAATGTTCTGGTGACAACTGTCAATTTCATCGACGATTTGGTGCCGGAGACGGTGGATATCGGCGGCAAAACAATCGGCATTCTGATCGGATAAAGGCGGCGAATGACCTGTCCACAAAGCGCATATACTAGGGAAGAAAGGTTCGCAGACGTATAACTTGCGGGTAAGTGACTGAAAGCTTCTGCCCGCAAAGTGACGAGTCCCGGGGGAAGGAGGGCACTCCTTCCCCCGGGCTCGTCTTACGTTGCGGCGCTAAAGGGACGGAGGCAGGAGTCATGAGGAAGCCGAACGGCCAGGAGCCTGGCCGATATCCAAGGTCCGAACAGGACAAAGGAATGAATATGCCGCCCGTGAGGCAGCCCGATCTCCCGGACCCGGAGAAGCTGGATGCGGTATACCGGTTCGCCACAGGCTGGGCGCAGCGCATGGAGAAATCGCGGGTCATGGAATATACGGAGCTGCTGTATTCCCCTTGGCGGCTGATCTGGCTGAACTTGCTCTCGGGAGTTGCGCGAGGGGTTGGAATCGCGATCGGGTTCACCTTTTTCGCGGCAACCATTATCTATGTTCTGCAGGTGCTGGGGGCGCTCAATCTGCCGATCATCGGGGATTATATCGCAGACATCGTGCGCATTGTGCAGCATCAGCTTCAACTGAATACGTACTGACAGGGAGCAGCCGCATGGCTACTCCCTCTGATTTTTGCCGCCATATGGATCGAGGAGGAAGTCTCCTTCTCCGCTGTCCAAATAGCGCTTATACTGCGGACCGCCGATGACGGTTACTTCGGTTCCGGTAATATCGGTGGCGATGAAGTTTTCCCAGGGCTCCACCCAGCCGTCCGGGTCATCCGCTTCGATCTCCATGTCATTGTATGAGTCGATGTTGCTGCTCTCAGCCATTGCCGGGGAGTTGGAGCTGCCGTAGCTTTCAACGATCTGCCAGGCGTCCTCACCATCGAAGCCGCTGTACTCATGCTCATCCATGCTGCTTCGTCCAAAGGGCGGAGCCAAAAATTCCTCTTCCACCGGCCGGGTATGCGGCTTCTCCTGTCTTGGACTATGCTCCTTCAGGTATTTGGCAGTGGGGAGGGCGTTAAGCCGTTCATATGGAATGGGCTTGCCGGTCGCGGCGCAAATGCCGTAGGTTCCGTCTTCCATGGACTTAAGCGCTTCGTCAATCGCGGCCAGCTCCAGCTCCTCGCGCTCCTGGATAGAGATATCCATGGAACGATGATAGAGGTCGGTGGCAGCATCCGCCGGGTGATTATCGATTTCGGTTAAATCGCCGCTCATATCGCGCATGGACTCCTCCAGACCATGGTTGTCAAGGTCATGCAGTCTGGAACGGATATCCTCCCGCTGCGCGATCAGCCGGCTGCGTAGTTCCGATAGCTGCTCGGGGGTCAGGTGATTCATGGGCCCATCTCTCCTTTCCGTCTCGGACGAACGCCGCTGCGAGCGGCCTTGTCTTCTTCGTTTAGGGTAGCCGTTTGACGCTTATTTTACTAAATCAACATTTTCATGCCCTTCCCAAAATAACCTGACAGACAGGCCCAATGGACGGGTTCTAAAGGCCTGTGCTACAATATATAAGCCGCAATATGCATTTGAATCGGCTTTAAAAGGGACAATTAGAACGGAGTGACGAGCTGAAGTGATCTATTATCTGATCGCGCTGATTATGTTTCTGCTTGACCAGGGAACCAAGTATTTGATTTCCACCCGCCTTGCAATCAATGAACAAATTCCGGTGATCGGGAACTTTTTTGTCATTACCTCGCACCGCAACCGCGGCGCCGCGTTCAGCATCCTGCAGAACCAGCGGTGGTTTCTCGTTGTGGTCACGATTGTCGTATTAGCAGGTATCGTATGGTATATGAACAAGTTGAAAAATACGCGGCGCCTGCTGTCCACAGCGCTTGGACTTGTGCTCGGAGGAGCGGTTGGCAATTTTATCGACCGGGCGCTGACTGGCGAGGTTGTCGACTTTCTGATGTTCAACTTCGGCAGCTATACGTTCCCGATCTTTAATGTCGCGGATTCCTGCATTGTGGTCGGGGTTGCTCTGATCATTCTGGACTCTCTGCTTGATATGCGGGGCAGCCAGACGGAAGTCGTTGAAGTGAAGGAAACAAGCGATCCGCAGGGAAAGGAATGAAGATCTTTGGTTAAGGACGACCGCAATGAGCGGATGGAGGACGAGGCTTCGGAATCGGGTGCCGTCGTCTGGACCGTTCAGGAGGAATACGCCCGCGAACGCATCGACAAATATATTACCGAGTCCTGGGAGGAGGAGATCTCCCGGTCTCAGGTGCAGCAGTGGATTGAAGGCGGGTATGTAACGGTTGGAGGACGTCCGGTTAAAGCCAACTACAAACTCGCGGCCGGGGATGAAATCTCCGTTACCGTTCCGGAGCCTGCCGCGTCGGAGCTGACACCGGAATCGATCCCGCTTGACATTACCTATGAGGATTCGGATGTGATTGTTATTAACAAACCGCGCGGAATGGTTGTTCATCCGGCTGCGGGCCATCCCTCGGGCACTCTTGTCAATGCCTTGATGTATCACTGCAAGGACTTGTCGGGAATAGGTGGCGAGATTCGGCCGGGGATTGTGCACCGGATCGACAAGGATACGTCGGGCCTCATCATGGCGGCGAAGAATGATGCCAGCCACAATTCGCTGGCGGCTCAGCTGAAAGCTCATAGCGTGACCCGCCAGTATTTGGCGGTTGTTCAGGGCAATATGGCGCATGATCAGGGAACGGTGGACGCGCCGATCGGCCGTGACCCTCATGACCGCAAGCTGTACACCGTCACGGAGAAGAACAGCAAGCGGGCCGTTACCCATTTTACGGTAGTGGAGCGGTTCGGCGATTGTACACTGTTGCAGCTTCAACTGGAGACCGGAAGAACGCATCAGATTCGCGTTCATATGAAGTTCATCGGCCACCCGCTGGTGGGGGACCCGGTGTACGGGCGCAGCAAAGGCGTCCATATGGAAGGCGGACAGGCTTTGCATGCCGCTGTGCTGGGATTTGTGCATCCATCCTCGGGTGAATATATGGAGTTCTCCGCTCTGCTGCCGGAGGATATGGAGGATCTGCTGGCCCGTCTGCGGAGCAGATAAGTACAAATGAACAGCCGATTTGTCCATTCTATTGACGCGGGGTTTGCGGCATAGTTGATGTACAGGGTTTAAAAGGAAGGCGGTCTGCGTCACACGCGGACTCATCTATATTAAAGGACCAGGAGTGAGGACGTTCTCATGAGTATCGAACAATATCAGAACACGTATATTCAGAACAGCTTTGCCGACCGGATCGGCGGGGCGAACTACGGCAAGGACACCAACATCTATAAATTCGAGAAGATCAAGCGCGCCAAGGCTTCGGCGAAGAAGGATTTTCCGGATATCGAACTGATCGATATGGGTGTAGGTGAACCGGATGAAATGGCGGATGCAGGCATTGTCGCCAAGCTTGCGGAAGAAGCGGCCAAGGAAGAGAACCGCGGATACGCCGACAACGGGATTGCCGACTTCAAGGAAGCGGCCGCCAAATATCTGAAGGAAGTCTTTAATGTAGACGGAATCAATCCGGAGACGGAAGTGCTGCACTCCATCGGTTCCAAGCCCGCTCTGGCGATGCTGCCGTCCGCTTTTATCAATCCGGGCGACATTACGATCATGACGATTCCGGGATACCCGGTTCTTGGCACACATACGAAATATTTGGGCGGCCAAGTGTATACGGTCGAGCTCAAGAAAGAGAACAACTTCCTCCCGGACCTTAGCTCCATTCCGGAAGAGATCGCCTACAAGGCGAAGCTGATCTACCTGAACTATCCGAACAATCCGACGGGCGCAAGCGCGACTCCGGAATTTTTTGCCGAAGTGGTGGCGTGGGCCAAGAAGTATAACGTTGTCGTTATTCATGACGCTCCGTATGCCGCATTGACCTATGACGGTCTGAAGCCGCTCAGCTTCTTGTCCGTTCCGGGTGCGAAGGATGTGGGCGTGGAGCTGCACTCCTTGTCCAAATCGTACAACATGACGGGCTGGAGAATCGGGTTCGTTGCCGGCAACCCGCTGATCGTGAAGGCGTTCGGCGACGTGAAGGACAACAACGACTCCGGTCAGTTTATCGCGATCCAGAAGGCTGCCGCTTACGGTCTGGCTCATCCGGAGATTACCGAAGCAATTGCAGCCAAGTATTCCCGCCGCCACAACCTGCTGGTTGATGCGCTGAACAGCCTGGGCTTCAAGGCTGAGAAGCCGAAGGGCTCCTTCTTCCTGTATGTAGAAGCTCCTAAGGGCGTCAAGAACGGCCGCCGCTTCGAATCCGGCGAAGATTTCTCCCAATATCTGATCCGCGAGAAGCTGATCTCCACGGTGCCGTGGGATGATGCCGGCGCGTTCGTGCGCTTCTCCGTTACCTTCATCGCCAAGGGTGAAGAAGAGGAGCTGCGGGTTATTTCCGAAATCAAACGCCGCCTGAGCGACGTTGAGTTTGAATTCTAAGATTAATATGACAAGGCGCCTTAAGTCCTTTGGACTTGGGCGCTTTTCTTTTTCCCCACAAAACTTCTTCCCAATTAATGATAATCTCCAGGTATATTTTGGACCTGCGGGTAAATATCTCAATATGAAAACGGCATGCATGTAAAATTCCTAGTGGGTTAACCTAATTTTGAACATATTCGAGGGTAATAGTTGACATGTCCCGTTCGCTCTGTCATAATCGTAACGATAAATGAATAGCGCCTTTAAATCAGTCCCGTGAGGCTGGCAAGGTTACGTGAATCGAGGTTCGCGGTTTTATTGAAGGAATCCGTCTGTCTGTACGGAGTTCTTTTGCTGCGCACCCACCATCACTCTACATTCGCGGATTTCACTCCTTGCCCGGTTCGGGCAAGGAGTTTTTTGATTTCCGGGTACATTGGGGACGGGCGCTGAAGTCCTGGAGGCTGGCTAAGCATGATAACCGAGAAGAACGTCATTATGGATGAAACGGCGATCCGCAGAGCGCTGTCGCGCATTGCTCACGAAATCCTGGAGAAGAACAAAGGGATCGAGGACTGTGTGCTGATCGGCATCCGCACCAGGGGCGTCTATCTGGCCCGGCGGATCGCGGACCGGATCAAGGAGATCGAAGGAGCCGATGTTCCCTGCGGCGAGCTCGACGTCACGCCTTATCGCGACGACCTTGAGAAGACCGGCAGCGGAGGAAGCGCCGATGGCCGCGAGGAGCCTGGCAGTCTGCTGATCCCTCCGGGAGTCTTCGGCACCAGGGACAAGAAGATTATCCTGTTCGACGACGTCCTCTACACAGGGCGGACAATCCGGGCTGCGATGGACGCTCTGATGGACTGCGGGCGGCCGCGGATGATCCAACTGGCGGTTCTGGCTGACCGTGGACACCGCGAAGTGCCGATTCGTCCGGATTATGTGGGCAAGAACGTACCGACCTCAAAGCATGAATCGATTGAAGTGGCGCTTAAGGAAGTTGACGGCATTGACGAAGTGCACATCATTTCGAACTGGGAGGCAAAATAACATGATGACAGCGACTACAGTGAAGGAGCGCAGTCTGCTGGGTCTGAAGGGCTTGGACCGGAGCGAGATAACGGCGATTTTGGACAGGGCATCCTACTGGGACAAGCAGACGGAGAAATTGAATCCGGTACTGGCCTCGAAATTTGTATCCAACATGTTCTTTGAGAACAGCACGAGAACCCGGTTCTCGTTCGAGATGGCAGAGAAGCGCCTGGGCGCCCAGGTATTGAACTTCGCGGCGGCCGCCTCAAGCGTCGAGAAGGGCGAATCGATCTACGACACAGTCCGCACCCTGGAATCGATGGGCATCGATGCCGGCGTCGTCCGCCTCAAACCGACCGGTGTGCTGCAGCAGCTCTCCGAGAAGGTATCCATTCCGCTGATCAATGCGGGGGACGGCAACAACGAGCATCCTACACAGGCGCTGCTGGACATGTTCACCATGATCAAAACCTTCGGCGAGATCAAGGGACTGACGGTCTCCATTATCGGAGACATTATGCATAGCCGTGTAGCGAGATCGAATCTGTGGGGGCTGACCGAGATGGGAGCCAAGGTTCAATTCTGCGCGCCCGATAACATGAAGGCGCCGGAGCTTGCGGAGCATGCGCCGTACGTCACGATGGACGAGGCGCTGAAAGCGGACGTCGTCATGATGCTTCGCGTGCAGTTGGAACGTCACGCGGGCGGTATGATCAAATCGGCTGAGGATTACCGGACGCATTTCGGACTGACGGAGGAACGGGCAGCGCGTCTCGGAAGCGGAACGGTGATTATGCACCCGGCTCCGGTTAACCGGAACGTGGAAATCGACGACGCAGTCGTCGAGAGCGCCAAATCGCTGATCTTCCCGCAGATGTCCAACGGCGTTCCGGTACGGATGGCGGTTATCGAGCGGGCGATCCGGTAGGGAAGTTCATAAGGGTTAATAATTATACACATAAATGAATTTTTATTATATAATAACGAAAGAGCCCGGATGAATCCGTCGCGGGCGACAAAGGAGAAGCATGAACGTGATTATCAAAAATGCCAGCGTGTTGAATGCAGAGGGCGGCCTTGAGCGCAAGGCTGTCGTGATCGAGAACGGGACCATCTCCTCCATTGTGGATGACAACGAAGCGGTACAGGGCGGCGAAGTGATTGACGCGGGCGGCAAGCTGCTCATCCCTGGACTGATCGATATGCACGTCCATCTTCGCGAGCCGGGCTTTGAGCATAAGGAGACGATCGAGACGGGCAGCCGCTCTGCGGCGAAGGGCGGCTACACGACGATCGCCTGCATGCCGAACACCAAACCGGTAACGGACTCTCCGGAAATCGTCACATTCATCAAAGACAAGGCACGCGAGGCCGGACTGGTCAAGGTTCTGCCTTATGCCGCGATTACGAAGGAACAAAAGGGCGGGGAGCTGACGGATTTCGCGGCGCTGAAAGCAGCCGGAGCAATCGGCTTTACCGATGACGGAGTAGGCGTACAGACTGCGCAGACGATGAAGGACGCCATGGCCCTTGCGGCCGGAATGAATATGCCGGTTATCGCGCACTGCGAGGACAACTCGCTGGTGGTTGGAGCGCCGGTCGCCGAAGGCAGCTTCGCCCGCAAGCACGGACTCAAGGGCATTCCGAATGAATCGGAAGCCATTCACGTCGGACGGGATATTTTGCTGGCCGAGGCGACGGGCGTGCATTACCATGTCTGCCATGTGAGCACCGAGCAATCGATCCGGCTGATCCGCCAGGCCAAGCAAATCGGCATCAAAGTAACCTCAGAGGTATGCCCGCATCATCTCCTGCTGTCGGAAGAGGACATTCCGGGTCTTGACGCCAACTGGAAAATGAACCCGCCGCTGCGCTCCCGCCGCGATGTGGAGGCGTGTATCGAGGCGCTTCTGGACGGAACGATCGATATGATCGTCACCGACCATGCGCCGCACAGTGCCGAGGAGAAAGCCAAGGGCATGCAGCTCGCTCCGTTCGGCATCGTCGGCTTCGAGACCGCCTTCCCGCTGATGTACACGAAATTCGTGGCAACAGGCCAAATGAGTCTGGCGCTGCTGGTGCAGCGGATGACGGCTGATCCGGCGCGGGTATTCGCCCTGAACGCCGGCGAGTTGAAGCCGGGTGCTCCTGCTGACTTGACACTGATCGATCTGGATGCGGAAAAGGAAGTCGATCCGGAGAGCTTCGCCAGCAAAGGGCGCAACACGCCGTTCACCGGCTGGAAGCTCAAGGGCTGGCCGGTTATGACCGTGAACGAAGGCCGGATCGTATGGAGTGAAGAGGCTGTAGCCGGTCTTAAGGATTAAGCCGGACTGAAGCATGGCTTAGGAGAATGCTCTGGGCACAACCCCGGGCGCCCCATTATGCGATAAATACATTCATGCTGCCTTATCCGGCACACTGGATGAAGGAATATCGAGGAAGAGCCTCAATTTGCTGAGCCAAGTTCGAGGGCTTCCATAATTACTGATGAAGAGGAGTGGGATGAAGAATGCAGGCTAGATTGCTGCTTCAGGACGGAACGCTTTTTACCGGCACCGCATTCGGCGCTGAGGGCGAGAAGACCGGCGAGGTCGTTTTTAATACAGGAATTACAGGCTACCAGGAGGTGCTGTCCGATCCTTCGTACTGCGGACAGATCGTGACGATGACCTATCCGCTGATCGGGAACTATGGGATTACGCGTGACGATTTCGAATCCGTGCGCCCATTCGTTCACGGCTTCGTTGTGCGCCGTCATGAGAGTGTGCCGAGCAACTGGCGTGCTGAATACAGCGTCGACGATCTGCTGAAAGAGTATGGCATTCCGGGCATCAGCGATATTGACACCCGGATGCTGACCCGGATCATCCGCCATTACGGCACGATGAAAGCGATCATCACCACTTCGAACAAGCCGGTTCAAGAGCTTATGGAAATGATGAACGATACGACGATTGCCGAGCTTCGCAACCAGGTGGCCCGCACTTCGACGGCGAGCGCCTACAGCAGCCCGGGCACGAAGGAAAAGATCGTGCTGGTCGACTACGGCGCCAAGACAGGAATTCTGCGCGAGCTCAATAACCGCGGCTGCGACGTGATCGTGGTTCCCCACAATGTAACGGCTGACGAAATCCGCCGGATCAATCCGGACGGCATTCTGCTGTCGAACGGTCCCGGGGACCCCAAAGATGTGCCTTACGCCGCCAAGACGATTGCCGAGCTGCTCGGCAACTATCCGATCTTCGGCATCTGCCTGGGCCATCAGCTGTTCGCCCTGGCTTGCGGCGCCGATACCGAGAAGCTGAAATTCGGACATCGCGGCGGCAACCATCCCGTGAAGGAGCTGGAAAGCGGACGCTGCTACATCACATCCCAGAACCATGGCTACACCGTTAATGAAGAGTCCGTTAAGAGCACTGAGCTTGAAATTACACATATCAACAACAACGACAAGACGATCGAAGGTCTGAAGCACAAGCGGTTCCCTGCCTTCTCGGTGCAGTATCATCCAGAAGCAGCGCCTGGACCGCATGACAGCGGCTATCTGTTCGACCGGTTCCTAGAAATGATTGCACAGCACAAAAAGAACACTCCAGCCGTGTCCCGTCAGGCGCAGCTTGCGGCGGATGCCCGGAACTCGGCCCCTACAACGAAACCGCAGCTTGAAGCCGTGAAAGGAGCCTATTAATCGAATGCCTAAGAACGATAAGCTTAAGAAAATTCTCGTGATCGGCTCTGGTCCGATCGTTATCGGCCAGGCGGCCGAATTCGACTACGCCGGAACTCAGGCCTGCCAGGCGCTGAAGGAAGAAGGCGTAGAGGTTATCCTGATTAACAGCAACCCTGCGACCATCATGACCGACACCAACATGGCGGACAAAGTCTACATCGAGCCGATCACGCTCGACTTTGTGACCGGCATCATCCGCCAGGAGCGTCCGGATGGACTGCTGCCGACCCTCGGGGGACAGACAGGCCTCAACATGGCCGTTGAGCTGGCGCGCGCCGGCGTGCTGGAGCAGGAGAATGTCAAGCTGCTGGGCACCCAGCTTCATTCCATCGAGAAGGCCGAGGACCGCGACCTGTTCCGCGAACTGATGCGTGAGCTGGAGCAGCCGGTGCCGGAGAGCACGATTGTGACGACGCTGGAAGAAGCGCTGGACTTCGCCGGAGAAATCGGCTACCCGGTTATTGTACGTCCGGCCTACACGCTGGGCGGAACAGGCGGCGGCATTTGTGCGGACGAAGACGAGCTGCGCGAGACGGTTAAAGCCGGTATTCGCTACAGCCCGATCGGCCAGTGTCTGATCGAGAAGAGCATCGCCGGCATGAAAGAAGTCGAATATGAAGTCATGCGTGATGCGAACGATAACTGCATCGTGGTCTGCAACATGGAGAACTTCGATCCGGTCGGTGTGCATACGGGCGATAGTATCGTCGTGGCTCCGAGCCAGACGCTGTCCGACCGCGAGTATCAGATGCTGCGCAGCGCTTCCCTGAAGATCATCCGCGCTCTGAACATCGAAGGCGGCTGCAATGTGCAGTTCGCGCTCGATCCGCAGAGTTACCAATACTATGTTATCGAAGTAAATCCCCGTGTCAGCCGCTCTTCGGCGCTGGCTTCCAAAGCGACCGGCTATCCGATCGCCAAGATGGCGGCCAAGATCGCGCTCGGTTACACGCTGGATGAAATCGTCAACCCGGTAACGGGTCAGACCTATGCCTGCTTTGAGCCAACGCTGGATTATATCGTCAGCAAAATTCCGCGCTGGCCGTTCGACAAGTTCATCTACGCCAACCGCAAGCTTGGCACACAGATGAAAGCGACCGGCGAGGTTATGGCGATCGGTCGCACATTCGAGGAATCGATCCACAAGGCGATCCGTTCGCTCGAAATCGGCGTTCACCGTTTCAAGCTGCCGGGCGCCGAGTTGCTGGAGGACGAGGTGCTGAAGACCCGTCTGGCGAAGCCGGACGACGAGCGTCTGTTCCTGATCGCCGAAGCGTTCCGCCGCGGCTACCAGCTGCAGGAAATTCAGGATATCACCCAGGTCGACTGGTGGTTCCTGGACAAAATCGAAGGCATTATCGCCTTCGAGGACCGCATCCGCGAAGAAGAAAGCCTGACGCCGGAGACGCTGTATCAGGCGAAGCGCCGCGGCTTCACAGACCGCGCGATCGCTGAACTGCGGGCGGAAGGCCAGCCGGGAGGCAGTCAGACGAAGGAAGCCGAAGTGCGTGAATTCCGCCTTGGCCAGGGGCTGAAGCCAGTCTACAAGATGGTAGACACCTGCGCAGCCGAATTTGAAGCTACGACGCCTTATTACTACTCGACCTACGAAACCGAGAACGAAGTGCTGGCTTCAGACAAGCAAAAGGTAATTGTACTCGGCTCCGGCCCGATCCGTATCGGCCAGGGCATCGAGTTCGACTACTCCACCGTACATGCGGTCTGGGCGATCCAGAAAGCGGGCTACGAAGCGGTTATCATCAACAATAACCCGGAGACCGTATCGACGGACTTCAACACTTCCGACCGCCTGTATTTCGAGCCGCTCTTCTTCGAGGATGTCATGAACGTCATCGAGCAGGAGAAGCCAATCGGCGTTATCGTTCAGTTCGGCGGACAGACAGCGATCAATCTCGCGGCTCCGCTCAGCGCAGCCGGTGTGAAGATTCTCGGCACAAGCCTGGAGAGCATCGACGAAGCGGAAGACCGCAAGCGGTTCGAAGCGCTGCTGTCCCGCCTTCATATCGCCCAGCCGAAAGGCAGCACGGTAACGACAGTGGACGAAGCGGTAGGCACAGCCCAGTCGCTCGGTTATCCGGTGCTGGTACGTCCTTCGTACGTGCTCGGCGGTCGGGCGATGGAGATCGTCTACTCCGACACTGAACTACTGAGCTACATGAAAGAAGCGGTCAAGGTTAATCCGGAGCATCCGGTTCTGATCGACCGCTACATGCTGGGCAAGGAAGTCGAAGTCGACGCAATCTGCGACGGCGAGACCGTAGTCATTCCGGGCATTATGGAGCATGTGGAACGCGCGGGCGTCCACTCGGGCGACTCCATCGCTGTATATCCTCCGCAGCATCTGGAGGTTGGACTTCAACGCAAGATTGTAGACATCACCGTGAAGATCGCGAAGGAGCTTAAGACGATCGGGCTTGTGAATATCCAGTTCGTCATCTACAAAGGCGAAGTGTATGTCATCGAAGTTAATCCGCGCTCCTCGCGCACCGTACCGTTCCTGAGCAAGGTAACGGGCATCCCGATGGCCCACCTGGCGACCCAGGTTATTCTTGGCGGCAAGCTGAAGGACGAGGGTTATTCGGAAGGACTGTGGCCGGAGAGCGACTACGTATCCGTCAAGGTGCCGGTATTCTCCTTCGCGAAGCTGCGCAGAGTAGAACCGACGCTCGGACCGGAAATGAAATCGACCGGCGAGGTTATGGGACGCGATAGACTGTATGCCAAGGCACTGTATAAGGGCCTCATCGGGGCGGGCATGAAGATCCCGACAACGGGCTCGATCATCGTTACTGTCGCCGACAAAGACAAGGAAGTTGCCGTAGATCTGATGAAGGGCTTCCACCGTCTGGGCTACAAAATCATCGCTACCGGCGGCACGGCGCTGGCGCTGGAGCAGGCTGGCCTGAACGTGATGAACGTCAACAAGATCGGCGAAGGCGAGCCGACGATCATCGATCTCATCCGCGGCGGCCAGGCGAACTTTGTCTTCAACACGCTGACCAAGGGCAAGACGCCGGAGCGTGACGGGTTCCGCATCCGCCGCGAGGCGGTAGAGAACGGCATCGTCTGCATGACATCGCTCGATACCGTAACGGCGCTGCTGCGCATGCTGGAGACGATCAACTTCTCCTCGCAATCGATGCCGGCTTTCGTTGGGCAATAAGCCGCTTGTAACGGAAACTTGATAATCATACACCGATCAACAGGGACGGTTTGCGGGCATCGCAGACCGTTCCGCTGTGCCCGGACCTTTTGCGGGTGCACGTAATGTTATCAGTAAAGGAGCATGGAGATGACCGGAGAGAAGGATACCGCTTCAAGCGCCCCGGCGCACGAACGGAGCAGTGCTAAGGACACGCAGTGGGAGGAGATGGCCGGCCGGCTGATGATTCCGCTGGATTACCCGGATGCGTCGCAGGCGCGGGAGATGATCGGGAAGCTGAGAGGCATTCCATGCTACATGAAGGTTGGCATGCAGCTGTTCTATGCGGCTGGACCGGATTTCGTACGCGAACTGAAGGATAACGGCTATTCCGTCTTCCTGGATGTGAAAATGCATGATATTCCGAACACCGTCAAGGGCGGAGCGCAGAGTGTGACGGCGCTCGGCGTCGACATGTTCAATGTCCATGCAGCCGGTGGCTCAGCCATGATGAAGGCGGCTCTGGAGGGCGTTGAGCTCGCCATCGCGCAGAACCCGGCGCTGAAGCGGCCGCTGGTCATCGCCGTGACCCAACTGACGAGCACCAGCCAGTCCGTGATGAACGGCGAGATCGGCATCCCGGGCGAAGTGCCGGATACCGTAGTGCGCTACGCGCAGCTGGCCGCTGCAGCGGGGCTGGACGGCGTGGTGGCTTCGCCGCAGGAGGCTGCGGCCATATCTGCCGCGTGCGGCAGCGGCTTCCGCACCGTTACACCGGGCATTCGCCCTTCCGGCTCGTCGCTTGATGACCAGAGCCGGGTTATGACGCCGGGACAGGCCATCCGGCAAGGCAGCCATTTTCTCGTCATTGGCCGGCCGATTACCGCTGCACCTGATCCGCGCCAAGCCGCGGAGAACATTATTAAGGAGATGATCCAAGCATGAGCCCATTATTGAACCGAAGCGAACAAATTGCATCCTATCTGCTGAAAATTGAAGCGGTGGCGCTGCGTCCGCAGCAGCCTTTTACCTGGACATCCGGCATCAAGTCTCCCATTTACTGCGATAACCGCCTTACGCTCTCCTACCCTGAAATCCGGAGCTACATCGCCGACGCATTCGCAGAGCTGATCGCCACGCAATATCCCGGCACCGAGGTGATCGCCGGAACGGCGACAGCGGGCATACCGCATGCCGCCTGGGTGGCGGATAAGCTGAACCTGCCGATGGCCTATATCCGCGATAAAGCAAAGGGACATGGCAAGCAGAACCAGATCGAAGGCATCATCTCTCCGGGACAGAAAGTTGTCGTGATCGAGGATCTGATTTCGACAGGCGGCAGTTCGCTGAAGGCTGCGGAAGCCGTCAAGGAAGCCGGAGCCGATCCGGTCGCTGTTCTCGCCATCTTCAGCTACCAGTTGGACCGGGCGGAGAAGGCGTTCCAGGAAGCAGGCATTCCGCTGCAGAGCTTGTCCGACTATGGTACCCTGATCGACGTTGCGCTGGGCCAGGGAAAAATCGCCTCCACCGACGTGGAACTGCTCCAGTCGTGGAGAAAAGATCCGTCTTCGTTCGGCGTCTAAACCATTACATCATTCCAGTCTATCCTGCTTCAAAGCAACAGCCCATCGCCTCTCGGCGTGGGCTGTTGGTGCTGTGTATTGCGCTTTTGCATAAAGACGTGATTCAGGGGCATCCTATACCTGCAGCAGTCGAGACCTTTCATAAAGGAGACATCCTGATGAACTGGATTTACTTCGCCAAGCTCTTCCGGACCCGGTTTCAGGCCGGATGCCTGGCCAAACGGCTGGAGCAGGATGGCTGGATTTACGGCTACCATGATCCCAGCTATGTAGAGATCTACCGCTCCCGCAAAGGTAAGTACGGAGTTCGATTTCTTCCATAATCCATTTAACACTTGACTAATGGCCCTGCTATCCTGTATATTAATTATTGTCGCTGTTTGAATGTTGATCACTGACGCGGGGTGGAGCAGCCCGGTAGCTCGTCGGGCTCATAACCCGAAGGCCGCAGGTTCAAATCCTGCCCCCGCAATAATGCTTCACATAGGCAGTACCCGTCATCATTCATACGGAGACATTAATCAGGGCCCTTAGCTCAGTTGGTTAGAGCGGTCGGCTCATAACCGATTGGTCACAGGTTCGAGTCCTGTAGGGCCCACTACCCTGAAACCCTTGGCTTGCCAAGGGTTTTTTGCTTGTCTTTGTTTATGTTAGTAGGTTGTTGGGTTATGTTAGTGAGTTGTTTCAAATTCATCGATGACAAGGGAAACCGCTTGATCAAGCAGTTCTGAAGATTATGTCCGCTGGGAGCAAAATGCGCAATACGGACAAGTTCTGTTAATTTTTCTCTGGGGACAGGCGTTTTTTTATAGGAGCGAACGGAGCGTCTTGAACGAAGAAAGTTTTCCGCCTCCTCCGGATTTAGTTTTGGATATGTTTTTGAGCTGATTTGATTGGATAAAGGTGTTCTCATATTATCAATGGCTTCCCTTGGACATATCGCTACACAATGGCCGCAGGCAATGCAGTCTTCAGCAGCAACTTCTTCAGGGCCATTTTCTTTAAGTTCTAATACATAAACAGGGCACTCCTTTACGCATAAGCCGCATTTCAGACATTCCTTTACTTGATGAATTGGGGATTCCGGCTGACACCTGTGATTCTGGAGATCTAGCTTATAAATCCGTCCCTGATTTAGAGACATATTCATTCTTGAACCAACATCCAGAGTAAAGGTAATGAAGATAATAATGATGAGACTTGACCAGCCTATGCCTAAGATAATAAAAGAGATGAACATGATAGCCAGAGCAAGCAGGTTCCATGAGCTCACCTTGCTGCTGTCAGCAAGTTTCCCTGCAAATCCGGCCGCTATTGCACCTGCTACACCTAAGAAACCAAAGATTCCAGCTACGGCACTGCCATAATGATAGGGACTGCTTTCTAAAAGGACAAAGAGACCCAAAAAATATTGAATGCACAAATGCGGCAGCACCAAAAACGATGGTTTCTCTTAGTACTTTCTCCTTTTTCAATAATGGAGGCAGGGACAACAGAATATTTTTATATGAATTTTCCTTTGATATTTGATCCTGCGGAAGAGTATAAAATAAGTAAACAGCCAGGGCTAACACAACGATTGCCGCCAATTCATGGACTGCTCTCCATCCCAGTAATTGGCCGACAACTCCTCCTAATACCCGGCCTAACAACACGCCAAGAAATACTCCGGTTAATAAGTGACTGACGATGCTCCCTCGTTTGGCTGACGAAATATTTGACGAAACAAACGGGATGATCAGCTGTGCCGTAACACTGGAAAGGCCCATGAAGAATCCTGCAATTACCATTAAATTAAATGTAGAGACTAAAGTCATTAGATATAATAGTACAGCTGAACCAATCATACTTAAAATAATTAACGGTTTTCTGCTAAATCGATCTCCTAATGGAACAATAAACAACAACCCCAATGTATAGCCGATCTGTATAGAGGTTGCAAGCTTGCCGGATGAGGAAGCAGCTATAGAAAAATAATTGGAGATATCAGTCAATAAAACTTGATCGTAGTACAAATTGGCTACCATTATGGCACAAATAATGGACAACATTACTAATAATTTATTTGTGAAATTCCGGGATCTCAGATCACTGGTCATGTTCACATCTTCCTCTCTGTGAGTTATGAAGATAGTGTATAATGGTGAAATCATTTTAAATAGAAGCCAGGTTATCATATGATTAATAATGCCTATGTTCAGCAGAACCGAAATGGGAGAGGTCGTCATGATATCGAAAAGCAAGGAGCTTGGGTTTTTTTTAAAAAAGAAAAGATCCACACTGAGACCCGAACAATTCGGACTCAAATGCGATAAAAAAAGAAGAGTGGTAGGGCTGAAGAGAGAAGAAGTTGCGGATTTGGCCGGTGTCAGCATTGACTGGTATGTGCGCATCGAACAGGGACAGAATGTGAATCCATCCATAGACGTGCTGCTCTCTTTGAGTCGGGTTTTTCAATTGAATAACGAAGAATAAAGATATTTATTTAATTTGTCAGATAAAAAACCGCCTGTGGAAGACGCCGCTTCCGTTACGATTTCGGACACCTTGCAGAAATTCCTGGATAGTCAAAATCCTTCTTTATTCAATAAATGGTGGAATAACCAAGGCATTATGGGAACGCCAGAGGGTCAAAAACTGTTGCATCACCCTTTAGCAGGAAACTTATATCTTAGTTATATTTCATTTCGATCAACAGAAATTGAGGGAGCAAATATCACCATTCAAATGCCCATAGATGAGGGTACAAGGCATAAATTAAAACAGCTTTAATAGAAACTTGATTGGCTTCATGCCATCAAGTTTTTTTCTGCGAGGGGA
The DNA here is from genome assembly GCF_000758685.1 of Paenibacillus stellifer. Lineage (NCBI taxonomy): Bacteria > Bacillati > Bacillota > Bacilli > Caryophanales > Paenibacillaceae > Paenibacillus > Paenibacillus stellifer. The sequence goes on along the minus strand of NZ_CP009286.1, from coordinate 3,997,193 downwards.
TGTATTGTGGAGAACGCGCTCTGGGATATATTTCTTCACTAAAAAACGGCTTTAATGGAGAAAGTATTTCTCATAGAGCCAGAACGGAATCGGAAAGGAACAGGGTCAAATGAGAAAAACATTTCGAACGATGATATTGATCATCACTTTTCTTTTGCTGTTCGATCAGGATACGGTATGGGGAAATGGCGTGATGCCCGCAAGCCGTGATCTGTATGAGAAGAATGGAACCGTGCTATGGGAAGTACATACCAATCAAAAGGTTATTGCTTTAACCTTTGATGATGGGCCTGACCCGGTGGAGACGGAACAAATACTAAAGATAATGAAGCAATATCATGCCAGATGTACTTTTTTCGCTATCGGAGAACGTCTCCATGCCTATCCCGAGGTTGCCCGGAAAGTTGTAGAAGAAGGGCATGAGCTGGCTAATCATACGTATCATCATGTGTATTTCAAACGGCCGGTTAACGGGAATCTCGTCGTTAAGGAGCTGGAGCGGACGGAGGAAGAAATTCTAGCCATTACTGGCAAACGGAGCGAATTGTTTCGGCCGCCGGGAGGCTTTTATGATGAAGACTTGGTGAACATCTCGACCCGGCTGGGGCAGAAGCTTATCCTCTGGTCATGGCATCAAGATACCAAAGATTGGAGCCGTCCCGGAGTAAATAAGATTGCGGATAAGGTCATACGAAACGCCAGAAACGGAGATATTGTTTTATTTCATGATCATGTATATGGCCATTCCCAGACTGTTCAGGCCTTGAAGATTATTATGCCCAGGCTGCAGAAACAGGGATTTCGCTGTGTGACGGTCTCTGAGCTCATGAAACTCTCCAATCAACGAAAGGAAAGCACAGAAGATTCTCCCGGGATTCCGCAGGATAATCTCATTTTTCCGAAGCTAACACCTGGGTCATAACGCTCTGGTTGCACTCCGGATTACATCATGCGGAACCTTTCTAACATATGGGCATATGCTGATGTATAAATGATGGAGGGAATGAGATACATGTTTTATGACTCGCGTTGGTACTCTTATCCGGTATACCCGTATCCTTATAGCCCGAATGTGATCCCGAATTATTATCAGGGTACAGGATATCAATCCGTAATTCCGCCATTGCCATTCAATGGCTCCGTGGCCGGGTATACATCTGTACGATTTGCGGAAGCTGTCAAAGACTATGGACCGAACCCGTACGTCGTTAATATTGAAAAGGCTGCGGAGCAAAACAACAACTACCGCACCGCAATATGGACGGGGAAGCATCTCCAGGTGACCTTGATGAGCATCAATGTGGGAGATGATATTGGTCTGGAAGTTCATCCGGATACGGATCAATTTATCCGGATCGAAGAAGGCCAGGGACTCGTTCAGATGGGGGATCGCAAAGATCAACTGGATTATGAGACTATGGCCTATGATGGATATGCGGTCATGGTGCCGGCCGGCAAATGGCATAATATAACGAATAAAGGGAACAGGCCGCTTAAAGTGTATGTCATTTATGCACCGCCGCATCATCCGTATGGGACCGTACATGTAACCAAGGCGGACGCGATGGCGTCCTCCAAGTAGTCATCTATAGCTTCATTAGAAGCAGGGCATTGGCTAAACCCGCCAATTGTGCTAGGGCAAAGGGGCTGTCCCATAAGTAGATTTTCTACGAAGAAACAGCTCATCTTAATTCCAAATGTTGTTAAAAAGACAGCAAGGCAGCGATTCTCCCGTTATTGGAGGGTCGCTGCCTTGCGTTTTTGGTCCACTGCGGCTTGCTTCAGCATATTATGGGCAAGCGAAAGCCACCCGACCTCAAGGGTCACTTTGGACAGCCCTCGAAGCAGAAAACGCCGGAATCCCCGGTTATTTTTCAGTTGCCCAAACACACTTTCTGGCTCAATCATTCGGCGTACAGCCAAGGTATATCCTTCCTCGCTTCGAAGGAGTTCCCGTGCTTGGTGCTGGTATCTTAATCGTTCCAGACTAACGACCACCTCCCGGTCTCCTTTTGCCTTCGTACAACGATCCTTCAGGGGGCAACCTTCGCAGGAGCGGCTTCGATAATGTCGTTTGTGAATTTCGTATCCACTCGTTAAAGCTTCCTTGTGTTCTCTATGAAACTCCAGCGTTTGCCCGGCTGGGCAGGTCCAGGCATCCTCCATTTCGTGATACGTCCAGTTCTCGATCTTAGAGATGTCCGCCTTCCACGCCTTGCTCTTCTCTTTATGGTAACTGCCGTATTTCACGACAGCCCGAATCTGTTCCTGTTCCAAGTAAGCGTAGTTTTCTTCACTCCCATAGCCAGCGTCTGCAATGACGGTCTGCGGCAATTTCCCCAATAATTCCTGAGCTTTATCCAAATGCGGCTGTAAACAGCGGGTATCCGTCGGTCGTTGATGAACACTGTACGCTAAAATGAACTGGTTTTCGGTTCCGATCTGTACGTTGTATCCCGGTTTCAGCTGGCCATTTCGCATGTGGTCTTCCTTCATCCGCATGAAGGTCGCATCCGTGTCTGTCTTACTAAAGCTGTTTCGGTCGCCAAGCAAGTGAATACGCTGCTTCGGAATCCGGTCGGGCTCATGCCAAAATGCTGCTTGAATATCCGGCTAAAATGGGCGGCATCATTGAAGCCCCACTGGAAAGCAATCTCCGTAACGGTGCGATGGGATTGGTTCAGATCGCTAAGGTCCCGGCGGCATTGCTCAAGGCGGCGATCCCGGATTAGCGCAGCGACCGATTGCCCTTCCGCTTCAAACAAGCGATGCAGGTAACGGATCGAAATCCCTTGGCTGGCCGCAACCATGGAAGGGGAAAGATTGGGGTCGGCCAGATGGGAGAAGATGAACGCCCGGGCGCCTGACAGATGGACATTGGCCGTGGAGACAGACTCGCTTAGCTCAGTGCCGGAATACGTACTCAGCGCAGCCGACAGCAAATCCATTGCACTCTCGGCTATTCGCATCCGGGCTGCGGGGTCCAGACCGCGATAGGAGGAGGCCAAAGTTCTGAAGAAGGACGATACCAGGTTGCCGACCGGGTGCTGTGCGCCGGGAATCCGGACAGAAGTCATGCGCTCCGCCTGTCTGCAGCGGGTTATCAGCAGCGAACGGGGAAATTGAAAGACGATTTGCTGGAACGGCTGCTCGAAATGCAGGACGTAGGGTCTGGTGCTGTCGTACAGGACAAAATCCCCCGGTGCGAGTCTCGCTTGACGGCGATCCTGCTCGGTATACCCTTGACCCGCCGTTTGCAGGCTGACGAGAAAATACTCCTCCCCGGATTTCGCGATCTGCTGGTTTGAGCGGACAACATGCTGCGGATCAGACGACACCTCGGATATCTGGATGTCCTCCAGATACCCAACCTCCATTCGTCCGGTGAATCTCTCCCTGGAAAGCTGGGATGCATCGAGCTGCACGAACACGTCACAGATCCGTTCACGCCAATAAGCGAAAGATTCCCGTTCGTCCACCTGCTCTGTCGATAAAATCGTATGCAAGGATAACCCCCCAGTCCAAGAAGTCTTCGAATACTTGAATTGAATAGCACATCGCTTCATTCCATACAGGGAGGTTTATCCAATGTCCAATTATCCCAAATACCGAGTAGCCGCCGTTCAGGCGTCTCCTGTTCTGCTGGACCTTGATGCGACAGTTGACAAAACATGCCGGCTTGTCGATGAGGCGGCAGCCAACGGGGCGAAGGTCATCGCTTTTCCGGAAGCTTTTATACCGGGATATCCTTGGTGGATTTGGCTTGGCAATGCGGATTACGGTATGAAATACTATATTGAACTGTATAAGAATTCCGTTGAGATTCCCAGTCTGGCTGTGCAAAAGCTAAGTGCGGCCGCCAAGCGGAATAAAGTCTATTTCTGTGTATCCGTCACTGAAAAAGAGGGAGGCTCCCTTTATCTGACGCAGCTGTGGTTTGATCCGAATGGGAATCTCATTGGCAAGCACCGTAAGCTGAAGGCGACGAATGCGGAGAAGACCATCTGGGGCGATAGAGACGGCAGCATGATGCCGGTGTTCGAGACGGAGTTCGGCAATCTGGGCGGGCTGCAATGCTGGGAGCATATGCTGCCGCTCAACCTTGCAGCGATGACATCGATGAATGAACAGGTGCATGTATCCTCCTGGCCGATTGGCATGCCGCAGGAAGGTCATTTATTCGGTCCGGAACAATGCGTGGTGGCTACCCGGTACTATGCAATGACCAACCAGGTATTTTGTCTGCTGTCCTCGCAAATCTGGACGGAAGCGCAGCGTGACAAAATATGTGAAACGGAAGAGCAGAAAAATTATATGAAGGTTGGTTATGGTTTCGCCAAAATCATTGCTCCTAACGGCATGGAAATCGGAAGCCCGTTAGCCCATGATGAAGAAGGGATCACTTACGCGGATATTGATTTGGAACAAATCATTCCCGGCAAATTCCTGATCGATCCGGCAGGCCATTATTCCACACCGGGATTTCTGTCCTTGTCGTTCGATCGAACGGAGCATAAGCCGATCAAGCATATCGGCGGGGCTACGCAAAAGGTTTTGACTTATGATGAGCTTCAATTCAAAAGCGAAGCCGGCATTTAGCCTATCAACATTTAAGCAGCAGAACGAATATAAATGAAAGTAGCAAATCCTCAACCCGGAGCGGTTCACGACCTAGCCTAATCACTTCCATGCGCAGCAGGAGTGATCTCATCTCGAACACAGCTTTGCAGGGAGAGACGTGGAAGGGGACTCTACGATGGATTACAAACTTCCCATTTTTTTCGTCATTGGCGCCAGCGGCTCCGGGAAAACAGCGGTTTCGAAAATGCTCCGCAAGACGATGCCGGAATTCGATATCTTCAGCACGGATATGCTTCACTGGATGACGCCTACCCTGGATGAAAGAACCCGGATGAACATTACGCTGCGGTCTGCCTACTCTATTGCGCGTTCTGGCAGAGGGACGATCATTTGCGGCAATTTTACACCATGGGACGCCGCTTTCTGCGAGGATTACGCGAAATTCAGCCAGATGTGCTATATCAACCTGCATTGTGATAGATCGGTTCGGGAGAAAAGGCTGATGAACCGGTTTGATAACTTTACATGGACCGCTGAACGATTTCAGGAGCATCACGAGTTTGCCGAATTGCTGCTTCAGTGTAGTGATACTCACTTTGATCCGCCGCTGTACACCATTGATACCGGTGCCCATTCGGTTCCTGAAGTTGCGGCGCTCATTAAGGAATATGTGATGCCCATTTGGAACGCGGAGCGAAATCTCGTTCTTGAAGACGAATTTGAATTTTAACGGACTTGCCGCCAATTCAGAACAACAATAGGAGCCTGCAGGATGTGTTCATGCATCCTGCAGGCTCTTTCTCTTTTTTACCGGGCAGATGATCCAATGCAAATTTAAGGAATCGTTAAGATTCGTTTCATATCCTGTTTATATCCGAACGTTACATTTAAACATAAGGGTTAGCCTAAGAGGAGGGAAATCATGCATCAACTGTTGTCTTGGATATCCGAAGCGGCGCTGAATCTGGTCAATACCATGGGAATTTGGGGGATCTGGATCGGCATGATACTGGAGAGTGCATGCATCCCGATACCTAGTGAAGTGATTATGCTCAGCGGCGGATGGCTGGCTGCGCAGGGCTCTCTTTCCTGGATTGAAGTCTTGATCGCGGGCAGTATCGGGAATCTGCTTGGTTCTTTAATCGCTTTTTACGTCGGCAGGGCGGGAGGTCGGCGATTGCTCGATAAATACGGGAGATATATCCTCCTTAACACGCATCATCTGGAGCAGGCCGAGCGCTGGTTCGCCCGGTTTGGCGAAGGGACGGTGCTGTTTACGCGGATGCTGCCCTTCGTCCGGACCTTTATTTCGCTGCCGGCAGGGATTGCCGGGATGAAGCCGGGGAGATTCATCATCTTTACCCTGCTCGGCTGTATCCCGTGGAATGCGGCCCTTGTCTATTTGGGATACCGCTTGGGCGATAATTGGGGTGTTGTGGAACAATATATGCGTCCGATCAGCTATGCGATCTGCGGATTGGTCGTCATTATGCTGGCTTGGTGGCTCCTGCGCCGCAACAAGGAACGGACCAATTCCCGGACAAGAGCCTGACCTGAGCGAGAAAGGAGGACTGACATGTATCCAATTGCGAAATTAACCGGAGTTACCAAGGAATTTCGGAACGGCAGAGGCATTAACGGAGTGGATTTGAGTCTGGAACAAGGGGATATCTACGGATTGCTCGGACCGAATGGCGCGGGGAAAACTACGCTTCTGAAAATGCTGACCGGACTGATTACCCCGAACTTTGGGAGCATAACCTTGTTCGGGCAGGACAGGGATGCGTCCTTCGCCTCGGTCATGAGAAAGGTTGGCTGCATGATCGAGTCGGCCGATTTCCACGAATATGTTACGGCGGGCCAATACCTGAAGCTGAATGCGAACTTTTATCCGGAGGTGGGCCGGGAACGAATTGCAGAAGTGCTTGAAATGGTCGGACTGGAGACATATGCCAAAGAGAAAATCGGGTACTTCTCCACCGGTATGAAGCAGCGGCTTGCCATGGCCTCTTCGGTCCTGCACAGCCCGGAGTTCGTCATCTGGGATGAGCCCACGAACGGGCTCGATATCGAAGGGGTTGTACAGTTCCGCGCTTTGGTCAAACGCTTATCGGATGAACAGGGAATTACTTTTTTGATATCCAGCCATATGATTCACGAACTGGAGCAACTCTGCAACCGGGTGGGAATTATTAACCGGGGTGTGCTGATCCGCGAGGGCAGGGTGCCCGATTTGATGAGTGACAACACGTCTCTGGAACAGTTCTACATGAATGAATTGCAGAGAGGAAAGGAGCTGATGGAATATGGACGGCCTGTCAGCGGGACTTAGAAACGAACTTCAGCTCATGCTTTATCGTAAGAAGACGATGGTATTCCTCGCCGTCACCCTGTTGATTCCGCTGCTGCTGGCGGCATTGTTCCGGGCGCTTCACCCTGTTCTTGGACTGGCCGCCGTCAGCTCCTCCTATCCGGTGCAAATGCTGGAGATCTATACGCTGTTCCTGATTCCCTTGTTCATGCTGTTGGAGATCGCCGATTTGTTTCCGCAGGAAATCTCGTCGCGAACCTTGAAGCTGGCGCTGCTTCGGCCAATCACAAGGTTTGGGGCATATATGGCTAAGTTCCTGGCGCTTGGCATATCGGTCGGGATACTGCTGATTCTACTGGGGACGGTGAGCGCCCTCTGCAATCTGGGACTCGGGATGGCGGATACGGGGGGCTTGCCTTTCTTCAATCTGATAAAGGCGTATTCGGCAGCTTTTCTGTCCATGGTGGCGCTTGCGGCTTTGTTTGTATGTGTCGCTCAATTTTTTCGCAGTGCAGCGGGCTTCATGGTATTCTCCATTCTGATCTATGCCGGAGTCAAGGCAGTTCCTTACTTCGTCAAAGGCTTCTCTTATTTCTCCATCGCCTCGTATACGGATTGGTATGTATTGTGGCTCAGCCATAGCGCGTCGGCGGCCCGGCTCGCAACCGGATCGGTATTTCTGCTCTCAGGAATGGTTCTGTTTCTGGCTCTAGGATTTCTTCTGTTCGACCGCAGGGAGGTATAAGGCGTAATTAAGAATGATTTAATAATCTCTTCACAGCGAGTTTAGGATTATCCCTTAGGCTTAGCTTGCAGGACAATTAAGCGGAAAGGGAGAATGGAAGGATGAAGAAGAAGTGGTTGTTAACCGGAAGCGCGGTTGGTATCAGCGGCACGATCATGCTGGTTACCGGTCTTACGGCGTTTGCGGGGACATCGGGTTATGACGATTACAAATCTGCGCTTAAAGCTACGGTGCAGAATCTGGACAGCGTCACGGTCAGCGCCAATGCCGAGCTTAAGGACGACAATACGCTGCTTGTTAAGACGCAGAGCCGGCTGAAGGCAGACGTGAAACGGGAAACCGTAAGCGGCTCCATTTATGTCAGCGGCACAGCCGGTGCCGTTAACCTGGACCTGTACAAGCAGGCCGGGGAAGAGGTCTGGAAGACCGGTGCTTCGGATACTTACTATGTGAAGAAGGACCAGGAAGATCCGGAAGGCAGGGAGCAGGATGAGAAGAGCAGAGACTCTCTCTGGTTCAGCAGCCAGGAAGAGACCGTTATTGATGCGCTGATCGGGAATTTAAAGGATGAGATAACCTCTACGGCCGGAGCTGACGGAACCAAGACGATTTCGCTGCAGCTTGACGGCGCGCAAATTCCGGCTGTCGTCCAGGCGATGGCCCCGCTTGCGTTCAAGCATCTGTCGGATCAGTCGGAATGGAATCGCGATGACAGCAATTCGGCTTCGCATTCATCCGATCCGGAGAAACTGCTGCGGCAGAATCTGGTCAATCTGAAGGATGTGAACCTCAAGGATGGCATCCAGATTCAGAGCGTCAGCCTCAAGGCGGTGATCAGCCCGGACAACGAGATTTCGCAGCAGCAATTAGACATCGCATTTACAGGCAAAGACGCCCAGGGAGTCGCCCATACGCTTACCGGCAGCCTGAATGTTCAGCTGACAGGCATCAACGGAACATCTCCGGATTCTATCGACCTGACCGGGAAGCATGTCGTTCAGGTTAAGGGAGAGCACGAAGGCAGACATCGCGACTAGAGCAGCTTAGTGCCGCTTAAATTCTGGCAGAGAATGCCGTGAGGGCGCAGCCGTTGAAGGAATCCGATTTGCACCGGACAGGATACTACTCCTAACAGGGAGGTCCTGTCCGTTTTTTATCCGCTGCATGACCCGTTTATCCTTGTGTGCATTGGAGGACAAGATGAAATGTCGTATGATGATTCCAGGGTGAAATTCAATCTGTAGATAAGGAGACCAACCCGATCCATGTCCATCCGAATTAAATTTTTACTGTCTTATGCGGCAATGCTGCTGGTTCCTCTGCTTCTGCTTGGCATCACAAGCCTGCTGCTTACGGTGGTCTACCACGGAGATGTGCAAAGTCTCAAGAATGCTTATGAGAGCAAGTTCGAGGGAATGGAAGAAAGAGATACGCATAATCTGATCAAGCATACTTTTCAGCAAAATGCCGCTCTCCTGACGGATCAGGCATTTCTTGCCGAATTCTCGGCGGATATGCGGAGCAAGAACACAGAGGTCTATATCCGTTCCGGCGACCAGGATATTTATATGTCGGATGATTTGAAATCCAGGGCCGGATTAATCGGGGAACTGCCCGCCTTTACGGAAGCCGGTTCTCGTCTCGAGCCGTTCGGCATTAAATATGGGAATGAATGGTACCAGATATCGCAGTTCGACATGCTGTCCAAGGATGCCAAGCCGGTCAGCCTGTTTCTGCTCACCAAGATTGATCCGCTGGTCCATTTCGTACGAACCTTCTTCCCCATTCTGTTTCTCTTGACGATTATTGTGTTCTTGCTAACGCATATCCTGCTGACCACCTATATGTCCAGAAGATTTATCCGCCCGCTGCTGGAGCTTAGAAATGCGGCCAAGCGGGTCGCCGATGGGGATCTTAATTTTCAGGTGAGGATTGGCGGCAACGACGAGTTGGGACAGCTGGGAAGAGTCTTTGAGGAGATGCGATCCCGGCTTCAGGAGTCCCTCGTCATCCAGCAGCAGTATGAATCGAACCGCAAAGAGCTGATTACGAACATCTCCCATGATTTGAAGACTCCCATTACGGCCATCAAGGGGTATGTGGACGGCATTCTGGAAGGAGTAGCGGATTCTCCGGAGAAGCATGACAAATATATGCGGACCATTGCCGCCAAAGCGGGAGAAATGGATCATCTGATCGATGAATTGTTCTTGTACTCCAAGCTCGATATGCAGAAGCTGCCGTTCTCCTTCGAATCCGTTCCCATCCTGCCTTATTTAATGGATTGGTCGGAGGAACTGAAGGTGGAGCTGGACAAACGCGGGGTTGATCTGGACATTGAGCTGGGCGGCGGAGAAGCGATCCGGGTCTCGATTGACCGGGATTCGTTCAAGCGCGTTCTCGGCAACATTATTCAGAACAGCCTGAAGTATATGGATAAGCCGGTCAAGCAAATTACAGTCCGCACCCGCCTGGATCAGAACGGCTTTATTCTCTCTATTGAAGACAATGGCTCCGGAATTCCGGAGGAGGCGGTGGAGCATGTGTTCGAGCGTTTTTACCGGGCGGAGGAGTCAAGAAATACGAACACAGGAGGCAGCGGACTCGGTCTCGCGATTGCCAAGCAGATTATCGCAGGGCATGGAGGCATCATCTGTGCGGAGAGCACGGAGGGGGAAGGCACCGCCATCCGCATCATCCTCCCGGCCCAGAAAGGAGATGGTCTACAATGAAGCGAACGGTTCTGGTTGTGGAGGATGAATCTGCCATTGCGGAGCTTGAACGGGATTACCTGGAGATGAACGGATTTCAGACCGAAATCGCCGTTGATGGCGAACAAGGACTTCATCTGTCCCTGAGCGGCAACTTCGACATGATCATTCTGGATGTCATGCTGCCCAAGCTTAACGGCTTCGAGATATGCAAAAAAATACGCGCGGAGCTGGATATTCCGATCCTTATGGTGACGGCCAGACGGGAGGATATCGATATTGTGCGGGGGCTCGGGCTTGGAGCGGATGATTACATCACCAAGCCGTTCAAGCCTTCGGAACTTGTAGCCAGAGTCAAGGCCCATTTATCCCGCTATGAACGTCTGAAGGGAAGCGGCGCTTCGTCAGCCGAGCTTGAGATCAGGGATTTGCGGCTCGACCCCGATTCCCGCCGCGCTTTTGTCAGAGACGAGGAGATTGTACTGACCACCAAAGAATTCGATTTGCTCCATTTTCTCGTGCTGCACCCGAATCATGTATTCAGCAAGGATCAGCTCTTTGAGCGGTTATGGGGCGCCAGTGCTCTGGGAGACACCCAGACGGTTACCGTGCATATCCGCAAGCTGAGGGAGAAAATTGAGGAGGATTCGGCCAATCCGGTCTATATTGAGACGCTGTGGGGAGCCGGTTACCGGCTTCGTTCCTGAATTAACTAGCAACGAGCCAAGGCCCATCTTCGGATGAGCTTTGGCTTTTTTTGGCCGGCAGAAGGAATTAAGAATTATTTAAGCGTCTGTTCACAGGCACTTTAGATTTACCCGTTAGGCTTGTATTGCGCGATAAAAAGCAGGAGGGGATTAGCATTGGAACAAACAGGGTCTCTATTCTCGAATGAACACGCAATAAGGAACAAAGTTCCGCAAGTCACACTTTTCTTCTGGTTGATTAAAATGATGTCCACCACTGTAGGAGAGACGGCAGCCGACTTTCTGAATTTCAATCTGAATTGGGGACTGACCAACACAACCCTCGTCATGAGCGGTCTGCTGCTGATTTCCCTGTATGTTCAGGTGTCGGCGAAAAAGTATGTCCCGGCTCTCTACTGGCTCGCGGTTGTGTTAATCAGTGTCGTGGGCACGCTGATCTCCGACAATCTGGCGGATAATCTCGGAGTTCCGCTTGAGTTGTCGACCGTACTCTTTGCTTCGGCGCTGCTGGTGACGTTCGTGGTGTGGTACAAGAGTGAACGGACGCTGTCGATCCATTCAATTACCACAAGAAGACGCGAGGCGTTCTACTGGTTGACCATTCTGTTTACGTTCGCCTTGGGTACTTCAGCCGGGGATCTTGTTGCGGAGAGCCTGAATCTGGGGTATTTCGTCTCGGCATTGATATTTGCGGCGGTAATCGGAGCGGTTGCGCTTGCGCACTATCGCTTTAAGCTGAATGCGGTAACGGCTTTTTGGCTGGCTTATATTCTGACCCGTCCTTTGGGAGCATCTCTTGGGGATTATTTGTCCCAGCCACGCAGTGAAGGCGGTCTGGAACTGGGCACGACTAGCACCAGCGTAACATTTGTGGTCATCATTTGTGGGCTTGTTGTTTATTTGACGAAGACGAAGAAAGATCAATTCGTGCTTTAGATTAAGTTAACCATCCCTTTACGATCATAAGTTACAGTCAAGAAAGGCCGGATAGAAAGAAGGGATCTTTCTTGTGAATAGGACACCAACAGTGCTTATCGTGACTTCCAAGTTCGGAGATGGACATGTCAAAGCGGCGGAAGCGATCAAACAGGCTTTTGAAGCCAGAGGCATCAATCAGGTTCATATTGTCGATCTGTTCGCAGAGGTCTTTCCGCGGCTCAATGAGCTGTCCCGAAGATTCTACTTGAATAACTCGCCCCTTGCGCAAGAGTTGTACGGGTTCATCTATGAAACGACAAGCACGATGAAACCGGATCGGGCCTTTGGGAAGCTGCTGCATTCTCTGGGAAAAATGAAAGTGCGGAGGCTGCTTGATAAGCTTCGTCCCGATCTCATCATTCACACCTTTCCGTATTTGGCTGCCGCCGGGATCAGCAGGGAAGCAGGCGGTCAGGTGCCGGTGTTCACAGTTCTCACGGATTATGTCGTGCATGGAAGATGGCTGCATCCTTATACGACCACATATTTTACCGCAAGTTCGGCAATGAAACAGGCTCTGCAGGCAGCGGGGGTCCCAGGTGAGAGCATTGTGGTCAGCGGGATTCCCATTCGGCGCCATTTCACGCAGCTTCTGGACCGCGAAGAAACGCTTTATGAGCACTGGCTGGACAGCAGCCGGCGCTATTTTCTAATTGCGGCAGGCGCTTACGGCGTTCTCTCCAATATCGGAGGATTGATTCAGTCCATCCTGAACCACACCGATTACGACCTGATTGCAGTCTGTGGCAATAACCATAAGCTGCGCGCAGCGATGGAAGAGAAATTTCAGGGGCAGGATCGGGTACATCTTCTGGGGTACACCGACAAAATGCATGAGCTGATGAGCATCTCCGATGGCCTCCTCACGAAGGCGGGCGGAATTACACTGACGGAAGCGCTGGCGAAATCTCTGCCCGTTATCGTCTATCGTCCGCTGCCGGGCCAGGAGGCGGGCAATGCCAGATGGCTGGCAGGCCGGGAACTGATCGATGTGGCGAATGACGAAGACCAGCTCATTGCGATGATTCGCAGGCTGGAGCAGCCCTTCTACCGCGAGGAGCGGAAGCGCGCGATGAGAGAGTACGCGGACCAAGCCTCTTCGGATCTTATCGTTGACGAAGCGCTGCGAGCACTGGAGCTGCACCATCCTGCTCGCCAGACGTCACCCGAATTCAAGGAAGGGCAGGCGAAGACCGCTCATGGATATTAGCGGAACGAAAGAAGGACAATCGCAGGCATTTACCGGACTGGCCATTATTTTGTTCTTGACCGAATGGATCAGAGGGGCCGTATTGGTCTCGTATTTGCCGGCTTATGCGATGACGGGTTTGGGGCTTTCCACTTCCGCCTTGGGAATCGCGGTGTCCGTCCACTATTTGACGGACAGCCTCATCAAAGGGCTGGCTGGCTATTTGCTCGACCGGTTCCCGGGGCGGATCGTGCTGCACGGCGGATTTATCATCGGGTTTACCGGTCTTGCCCTGCTGCTGACTGCACATAACCCCTGGCTGTTAATAGCCGCCGCCGCTCTAATGGGAGCAGGCTTTTCCCCGATTTGGATTCTTTGCATGAGCCAGGTGAAGGAAGATAACCGGGCGCAGCAAATGGGCACGCTCTATATGTTCTGGATGGCTGGTCTCGGTCTCGGTCCGGTCACGATGAATCTGATCGTCGGCCGAAGTATTCCGCTGTCGCTCACCGTCATTGCCGGTGTACTCGCAGCGGGATGGATTACGGCAGTCCTTGTGAAGCTGGACCGCTGCCGGATATCGCGAGTGAAGGTCTCTGCGGGCGAGCAGTTAGGCGCCTTGTGGAGCAAAGTGAAGAAAGGCGGCTTCCTGCTTCCCGGGATGCTGCTGCAGACGACGGCGGGCGGCATGCTGGTGCCTCTCTTGACAAGCTTTGCCGTCCAGCATGTCGGCCTGTCCCACTCCGAGCTGTCAATCGTGCTGCTGATCGGCGGGGGCGGCGCGGTTCTGCTGCTCGTTCCAATGGGCAAATGGTTCGACCACACCGGGGGAAGATGGTTCCTGGTGTCGGGATTCGGAGTGTTCGCGGCGGCCTTGTTCGCGCTGACCTCTGTCAGCACCTTCACGGGAGCCGCGGCATTATCCCTGCTGCTCGGCAGCGCCTATGCGGCCCTGCTGCCTGCATGGAACGCTTTGATGGCGCGTTATATTCCTGAAGAAGCAGTGGGGGTCAGCTGGGGTCTATTGTCTTCCGTAGAAGGACTTGGCGTTGTGATCGGTCCGGTTATTGGAGGCTGGCTGGCAAGCTATGGAGACGGGCTGCTGCCTTTCCGGGTCAGCGCGTTCCTGTTCGCAGTGATCGGACTTGTCTATCTAATGTCTCCTTCCCTCGACTCCAGACCGGCACATCCCACCGTAATGCAACCAAGCAGAAAGGAGCTTAGATAAAATATGCACAATACGTTTATTGCTATCATTCAAGGCATCGTGGAGGGGCTGACCGAATTTCTGCCCGTATCCTCGACCGGGCACCTGATCTTAAGCGGACAGCTTCTTGGATTCACGGGAGATAAAGCCGATACCTTCGAAATCATCATTCAGCTGGGTGCCATTTTGGCCGTGGCGATCATTTACTGGAGGCGCATACTGGGCCTGCTGGGGCTGAAGACAGTTGAGACCGGCGAAGCGGTTCAGAGCGGACAACCGAAGCTGAATCTGCTTCATGTCATACTGGCCTGCCTTCCGGCGATGGTGCTGGGCCTTGCCCTTCATTCCGTAATCAAGACGTATTTGTTCTCTCCTTATACGGTACTTGCGGGACTAGTGCTGGGAGGGGGATTCATGCTGCTTGGGCAAAAGAAACAGACCGCTGTACAGGCGGCGACGATCGACCAGCTGTCATATAAGCAAGCGGTATCCATTGGCCTGTTCCAATGCCTGTCGTTATGGCCGGGCTTCTCGCGTTCCGGAGCGACCATTGCCGGCGGACTGCTGTCAGGCGCGAGCTATAGCGCAGCGACCAACTTCTCCTTCCTGATCGCCATTCCGATGATGATCGCCGCTAGCGGCTTTGAGCTGTTAAAAAGCATTCATACGCTGAACGCGTCCGATGCCGGATTCTTCCTTACCGGATTTATTGTCGCCTTTGTCGTGGCGTTCCTGGCTGTCATCACGTTCCTGAAGCTGCTCGAACGGCTCAAGCTTGCTCCTTTCGCTTATTACCGCTTCGTGCTTGCTGCGGTATTCCTGGTCTATCTGCTGAGCCAGTAAGGGGAACCGAAACCCAAACTATATAGAGCCAATAGCTGAACAAACCGAGGGAGCTTCCTTCGGTTTGTTGGTCTTTAATATTCCCGCCACGGGACGAATTGGTATAATAAGTACCAGTGTCACGCACGCGCAATAAGGAGTCAGGAGGAGTGGAAGTGAACCCCATATTTGAACTGAGGAATGTGTCCAAATCGATCCGTGATCAGGAGGGACAGCCGTCCAAGCGCCTGTTCTCCAATATAACGGTCGAAATCACCCGGCCCGAACGGATTGCTCTGATTGGGGCGTCAGGACAAGGCAAGAGCACCTTGCTGCGGTTGATGGCTCTGCTGGATGCGCCGGATGACGGCGAACTGAGGCTGGATGGAAAAGCGTCCCGCGAGACGGACCCCCGGCAGTGGAGAATGGAGGCGGCTTATGTCGCCCAGCAAGCGGTGATGCTGCCCGGCAGCATCGAGGACAATCTGCGGACGGTCAGCGTTCTGCACGGAACACTGTATAATCAGGAGCTTGCCGCACGGCTGATGGAACAGCTTGGCCTGGACTATCTGGACCCCGGCAAGCAGGCATCCGACTGCTCGGGCGGCGAGAAGCAGCGGATATCGCTGATCCGGACGATGCTGCTTCAGCCCCGTATTCTGCTGCTGGATGAAATCACAGCCTCACTCGATGTGAACAGCGCCCGCAGGGTTGAAGAATTGCTGACGGGCTGGCACAGCGAAGAGGGCGGGTCGTACATATGGGTCACCCATGATTTGGAGCAGGCCCAAAGGATCAGCGATAAAGTCTGGGTCATGAGCGGGGGCGGGCTTCATGAATATCCTGGCGAATCATTCTTCAGCGTGCCGATCGACATGCTGGCGAAGCAGTATATTCAGCCTGCGGAAGGGAGTCTGCCGCAATGACGCTAACCGCACTCAGCTTCACGCTGCTGTTTGTAATTGGAACCATGCTCGTCTCCATTTGGCAGAAGCTTGGTCTGGAGAAAGATATTATGGTCGGAACGATCCGCGCGGCGGTTCAGCTTCTGGCCGTTGGATATGTGCTGCAGTTTATTTTTCATGCCGAGCATGTCGTCTATATTCTGATCGTGATCTTCATTATGATTGGCGTCGCCTCATGGAATGCAGCCAAACGGGGGCGGGGACTCAAGGGGCTGGTCTGGAGAATCGCGGTATCGATTGCCGCCTCCGAGCTGCTGATGATGGGCTTAATGCTGGGCCTGCATATCATCAAGCCGACTCCCCAATATATCATTCCGATCAGCGGGATGACCATCGGGAGCGCTATGGTGGTGTCCGGGCTGTTCATCAATCATGTCAAGCATGAGATTGCGCGGAGCGCAGGGGTGATCGAGACGCTGCTGTCGCTGGGCGCGACGCCCCGGCAGGCGATGCAGGACGTCCGGACAAGAGCGGTGAAATTCAGCATGATCCCGACGATCGACGGGATGAAGACCGTGGGCCTTGTGCAGCTTCCGGGCATGATGACCGGGATGATTATCGCCGGAGCAAATCCGGTTATCGCTGTGCGTTATCAAATTCTCATCGTCTTCTCGTTCACCTCTTCCGCCGCGATTACTAGCATTCTGCTCAGCATGCTCATTTACCGGCTCTTCTTCACCACCGATCAGCGGCTTAAGCCTCTTAAAGACGGTAAGTAGAGGGCTCGGCTGGTGCCGGTTGCGGGTTCAGAAGGCTGCAATTGTACAAAAAGAGGAATCATGCCTCCATCGACCGCCCGGAAGGGACGGCTATAAAATAAGGGGTGATCGGGCTTGAAACGCCATGACCACCATTCAGATTAGGGAGGCTGATTAGCATATGCGCACATCGTTAATAGGACCCGAAAGGACGAAGCCGGAATTTCCGGGACGCTTCGGACATCGCACATTCCGCTATCAAGGGGTAGACAGCAGGTTTAGCTGCCAGGATGTAGACCCGATCGCACAGGGAGGCGAGTCCTAAGATGCGGATTTACTTGCAGGGCGATTTCTCCTCGCTGGCGGCAGGGCTTCCCCGTCTGGCAAGCCGGCTTGACGGAATCGCGCTTGTTGAAACCAGGGAGGCGGCAATCCCCCTTGTGTGGGAGCTGCGGGAAGGGCCTCTTGAAGCAGAGTGGAACGGCAGCAGCGGGATAATCCGGTATGAGAAGCCCCATCACGGCTTCCGGGCATTCGGATTATTTGTGGAGAGAATGCGCAGCGAAGGAGCGGGCTCGGAGCCGCAGCAGCTTCCTTTTTTGATCCGGGAGACTCCGCGCTTCGATTCGGTAGGGATAATGATGGACGCTTCCCGCAACGCTGTGCCGACTGCCGACTCCCTTGAAGCAGCCATTGTTACGATGGCGTTGATGGGGATGAACCGGCTCATGCTGTATACAGAGGATACGTATGAGGTTGAGAGCTATCCTTATTTCGGCTACATGCGGGGACGCTATACGCAGCAGGAGCTTCGCCGGATCGACGATTGGGCCTATGCGCTCGGCATCGAAGTGGTTCCGTGCATCCAGACGCTGGCGCATCTTACCGAAGCATTGAAGTGGAACTACGCCGCAGGAATGCGGGACACTTCGGACATTTTGCTGTCAGGCCGGGAGGAGACATACGCTTTTATCGGGAGTATGATCCGGGCCGCCTCGGCTCCCTTTCGCAGCCGCCGCATCCATATCGGCATGGATGAGGCGCATCAGCTCGGGCTGGGCCAATATTTGAAGGACCACGGCTACCGGAACCGGTTCGAGCTGATGAACGAGCATTTGCACCGTGTGGTGGAGATCGCGGAGACCAACGGTTTGTCGCCGATGATCTGGAGCGATATGTACTTTCGGCTCGGTTCGCGCAGCGGGGATTACTATGATCCGGACGCTGTCATCCCCGAAGAGGTCCAAGAAGGCATACCGGAAGGACTTAGCCTCGTCTACTGGGACTATTACCATAAGGAACAGAGCTTGTACGAGACCTTCATCCGCAAGCATCTGGAGATCGGGAGGCCGGTTCTGTTCGCCGGCGGCGTGTGGACCTGGAACGGGATTGCCCCCAATACCGGAAAAATGCGCTCCGTCACCGACCCCGCGCTCCTCGCGTGCAAGAAGCTCGGCGTGAGAGAGGTCGTCGCGACGATGTGGGGGGACAACGGGGCGGAAACCCCCTGGATGTCCGCATGGTACGGGCTGCTGCTATATGCGGAGCACGCTTATGCGGAACAGGTGGATGAACGCCGCCTGGAGGAGAGATTCCGCTTCTGCGTGCAGGGTGAACCGGCGGATTTCCTGTCTCTTGGCCGGTTCGATGAGACGCCGGGGATCGAGCCCGGCAACGGCCAGGAATCCAATCCATCCAAGTTTCTGCTCTGGCAGGATGCTCTGATCGGCCTCTATGACGCCAATATTGAGGGGCTTCCGCTGGCGAACCACTATAGGCAGCTCACTGAAGATTTGGAGCATGCGGCTGAGCGAAATCCGGTGTACCGGAGCATGTTCGAATGGTACCGTATGCTGGCGGATGTTCTTATCTCGAAGTGCGATCTGGGGAACCGGTTGAAGAAGGGGTATGACTACGGAGATAAACAGGGACTCGCGCGGCTGGAGCAGGAAATGCTTGGGCTGATACTCCAGGTGGACAAACTGCGCAGGCTGCATCAAAAGGTATGGTTCGAGTCTTTCAAGCCTTTCGGCTGGGAGGTCATCGACATGCGGTACGGGGCGCTTCTGATCAGATTGCAGACAGCAGCAGACCGGCTGCATCAGTATCTCGACGGCAGTGTGGCTTCGCTGCCCGAGCTGGATGAACAGCGGCTTCCCTTCGATTCGGAGTGGGGATACGCTAACGGAACATTGGGAAGAGGGGTATATCACCGGATCGTCAGCGCGAACTGTCTGTTCAACCCGGTCTAATGGGCCGAGGAAGAGCTGCCGAGGTTCCTCCACTCCTTGGGAGATACTTTTTTCAATCGCTTGAACATGCGGCTGAAATAGTAGACATCGCTGAACCCTGTCGCCAGAGCGATTTCGGAAACGTTCATTCCAGTGCTGCGGAGCAGGTCCTCCGACCGGTTAATCCGGACGAGATTGATATACTCGGTTATCGTCTTATTTGTCAGCTGCTTGAACAGCCTGCTGAAGTGGACACGGCTAAGCGGGACTAGGGCGGCCAGTTGTTCAACTGTTATTTTCTCATTGTAATGCTCATCCACATATTGAAATACGAAATGAAATCGCTCCAAATCCTGCTGCCGGTGGCGGTATGCGTCCGCCTCAGTGGCAGGTGTTACATACTTGCGGACCAGCACAGTAAGCAGCCCATACAAATGCGATTTGATCGACAGCTCGTAGCCAAGACTGCGTTCATTCAGTTCACGGACCAAAGAGATTAAGCAGTTGTTGATATCGGCATCGCCGGTAATCAAGTTCTCGAACAGCATCAGATTGCGGGAAATGGGAGTAATAAATTTCGTCTCGATAGCGTCGACGAAGTGGCTCTGGAGCAAGGAGAGGTCAACAATAATGACATAATAGAACAAATCATCGGCGGTGCTGATTCCGTAGTGCAGCTCGTTGCTGTTCACAACGACCAGATCCCCGGACTCTGCGTGCAGCTGCGTGGCGCTGCATTCAATCGTGGCGCTGCCCGATGCAATATATAGAAATTCGAGATGCTCATGCCAATGATGGGAGAAGAGCGTCTGGCCATGCTCATAATTGGAGACTTTATGGAGCTTCACCGGAAATGAAGGATCGGGCATCGGCATCGGTTCTTTCAATGCAAGCGGCTTATGCAAGACATTCACTCCTCAATGCGGAATCTGCAGGGGTATCCTTCCTTTTGAGTATAAACCGAAGTGACCGATAATGCGATTGGGACGGGACTGATCCCGCTTGGCTGGCCCTGTGATGATCGGACTTCGGGTTGTATTCATCCGGTACGGCTCGATATAATCAATACTGAAGTTCAAGCCTGATGGCCGGAGGAATGAGACCCTTACATGCAAATCAAGATCGGAATCATTGGAACGCGGGCGGTAACGGAAAAAATAATAAAGATGGTTCAATCCTTTCCCACCTTCGATCCCGTTGTACGGATTGTCAACCATGAGGAGGAAGCCGCAGCCTGCGCTGTGGAGCTGAGTCAGGAAGTTGAAGTAATCCTGTTATCGGGTCCGCTGGCGCATTGGAAAGTAAAAGAAGTGCTGCCGGCCTCGATCCCCGTCCATTATGTCCCGCTTACCGGCGCCGGGCTGTTCAAGGCGCTCCTGCATCTGGTGGCATTGGGGAAGCAGAGCGGTACGCTGTCAGTTGATACGTTAACCCAAACCATAGCAGCACGTACTTTGCGCGACCTGGAGCTGGACCGCTTTCAGGTGGTTGTATATAACGGGCCTGCCTATTCGTCGCCCGAGGAACTGATTGCCTTTCATCGCGAGCAGTCGGAGAAAGCCGATTTCTCCATGGCCCTGACCGGAGTAGAGCGGGTGGCCCAGCGGCTGACGGAGCTACAGATTCCGAATGAGTGGATGATGCCCTCCGATCAGGATATTATCGTATCCCTCGAACGTGCCCTGCTGTCCACCGAATCGCGGCGGGGGAAGGAGCTGCAAATTGTCGTTGGCATCATCAATGTCGATGATTTCGGCAGGCTGGTTATGAAGTGGAACAGTGAACATGAGGTGCAGAAGCTGAAGCTGGATATTCATCGAATGGTCCTCGGGTATGTGGAGTCGCTGGACGGCTATTTAATCTCTACCGGCGGAGATGAATATCTCTTCTTCACGACACGGGGAATTTTCGAGCGGGAGACCGGGGGATACAAGATGATTCCTCTGGGAAAAGAAGCGAATAAATCCTATGGTATATCCCTGAGCATCGGGATCGGCTTCGGAATTTCGGCGAATGAGGCCGGCACACACGCCAGAGCCGCGCTTCGCAAGTCCAAGGAGGCCGGCGGCAATACCTGCTTCATCGTCAGAGAAGACCGGACGCTGATTGGACCGCTCGAAATGGCGGACCCCATGGAGAAGGTGCTGCCGCCTGTTGAAGCTGAACTCATGAGGGAGGCGGAGGAGGCCGGGATGACGAGCGCCTATCTCAGCAGACTGATCACTCAAATGGCCCGCTACGGTAAATATGAGTACACCGTTCATGATTTGGCCGCTCTGCTCGAAATAACGGTCAGAAGCGCGCATCGGCTGCTCCTGCTATGGATAGACAACGGGCTTGTTGAAATATCCGGTATGGAAAAAGTCCCGAAAGGCAGACCCCGGCAAATTTTCCGGTTCTCTTTTTTGGTCGATCGAACACTTTGAGAATTCTTTGAACGGGGGAAGCCCCGTTTTTTTTCTTTATTTAAAGACTATATAAAGACCTGTCTTTATATAATGACTTTCAGTATGATAGAAACAGGAAGACATTAGGGAGGGTGACCTGTTTGATTACTGTGGAGGAATTGGAAGATAAGCTTGCGGAGCCATCAGATGAATTGGTGCATGAACTGGCCAAGGTATCGGGAGATATCGCCATATTGGGCGTTGGGGGCAAGATGGGGCCCAGTCTGGCGAAGCTGGCGAGAAATGCGGTCCTCAAGGGAGGACTGTCCAAACGGATTATCGGGATTTCCCGATTCTCGAATGAGAAGGCCCGCGCGGAGCTGGAGGCTGCCGGAATTGAGACAATTTCCTGCGATCTGCTGAATGATCAGGAATTGATGAGTCTGCCGGATGTGGAAAATGTGATCTACATGGCGGGGAACAAGTTTGGAACGACGGGGAGAGAGCATTTTACCTGGGCGATGAATACGTATTTGCCGGGCAGAGTTGCGGAGAAGTATAAGAACTCCCGAATTGTGGTCTTTTCGTCAGGTAATGTCTATCCGTTCACACCGGTTTCCAGCGGAGGAGCGGATGAATCCGTGACACCCGAGCCGATCGGCGAGTACGCTCAATCATGTCTGGGACGGGAGCGTATTTTCGAATATCATTCCCATAAGAATGGGACACCGATGACTATATACCGGTTGAACTATGCGATTGATATGCGCTACGGCGTCCTGCTGGAGCTGGCCCGCGCCGTCTATGAGGGACGTCCGATAGACCTGACCATGGGCTTTGTCAATGTCATCTGGCAAGGGGATGCGAATGCTATTGCGCTGCGCTGCCTGGCAGAGTGTACGAGTCCGCCGAACCTGATGAATGTGACCGGACCCGAAACCGTGTCCATCCGGTGGGCGGCCTCTGAATTTGCCAAGCGCTTTGACATAGCTGCATTGTTCGAAGGCAAGGAGTCCGAGACCGCACTATTGAATAATGCGGCCAAGTCGCATCAGCGGTTCGGGTATCCGTCTGTATCGCTGCTGGAAATGATCAACTGGACTGCGGAATGGGTCAAGAGCGGCGGGGAAGTTCTGAACAAGCCGACACATTTTCAGGAACGGAAGGGGAAATTCTGATGAAAGCCTACAAGGCATTATCCGCCGAACTGCTGAATGCTCTGCATCAAGGGCTTGTTATTCCGGCTCATCCGCTGGCCCTGGACGAGCACCGCAAGCTGGATGAACGGCATCAGCGGGCGCTGACCCGCTATTATATCGCCTCCGGCGCCGGAGGTGTGGCGGTCGGTGTCCATTCCACCCAATTCGAAATTCGCGACAAGGCGCATAACCTCTACGAAACGGTGCTGCGGCTCGCATCCGAGGAGGTGGAGCGGGCCGGTCTTGCACGTCCTTTTATCAAAGTCGCCGGTATTTGCGGACCTACCGAACAAGCGCTGAACGAGACCGAGACTGCGGGCAAGCTTGGCTATGATGCGGCTCTGCTCAGCATGGGAGGGCTGTCAGGCTGGAGCGAGCAGGAAATTCTCAAACGGACGGAGCTGGTAGCGGAGAAAATGCCGGTTATCGGCTTTTATCTGCAGCCTTCGGTCGGGGGCCGGATCTTCAGCTATGAATTTTGGCGCAGCTTTGCGGAGATTCCTGGTGTTATTGCTATCAAGATGGCTCCATTCAACCGCTATCAGACGCTTGACGTGGCGCGGGCCGTATGCCATTCCAGCCGGTGCGATGAAATTGCGCTCTATACGGGGAATGATGATAACATCATTGCGGATCTGCTGACGACTTACCGGTTCGAAGTGGACGGCAGGCTTGTTGAGAAATCCGTTGTCGGCGGGCTGCTCGGTCATTGGGCGGTCTGGACGAGAAAAGCTGTAGAGCTGCTGGAAGAAATCAAAGGGATACGGGGCGGAGAATCGTTCTCCAGGGAATGGTTGACGCGCAGCATACAAGTGACGGATTCCAATGCGGCTTTTTTTGATCCGGCGCATCATTTCGAAGGCTGCATACCAGGCATTCATGAGGTGCTGAGACGTCAGGGGTTATTGAAAGGGACTTGGTGCCTGAATCCGGATGAGAAGCTGTCCGCAGGACAGGCGGAGGAAATCGATCGGGTGTATCGCCAGTATCCGCATCTTCACGATGATGATTTCGTTGCGGCGCATCTTGAAGAATGGCTGGAGTAGAAATAGGTCCGGATTCTGTTTCGGTCATATAGGGCATGCGTAGAATGGCAGCGGATATACGGATATACGGATATACGGATATACGGACCCCGCCCGGTTATAATTTGAAGAAAGAAGAAGCTGTCTCTCAGCAGGAATCTGCTTGAAGACAGCTTCTTCTTGGTGAGCGCCGGAATGGCAATTAGTGCTGTAGCAGCTGACGCAGTCCATTTAATGACATGGCGCTGCCATCCGCTGTGCTTCCATTGAGCGGACGGTAATGCGTCTCGATGGTGAACAATCCTGTATACCCATCCTTCATAAGAGCGGCCAATTGCTGTGCGTAATCAACACTGCCCCGGCCGATTGGCACACATTGCCCACCGGAATCCGGATGATAAATGGCGTCCTTCAGATGAACGTGGGCGATATAGGGTTTCACGCTGTTATAGCCATCGGGGTAAGCCGGGCGACCGAGGAATGCCTCGTTGCCCGGGTCCCACAGCAGCTTCAGCGCAGGATGATCGGCCAATGCCGCCAGCCGTCCGATTTCCTCCGCGGAGCCTCCGTTGCAGCTGGGCTCATTCTCCAGCAGTAGAATGGCTCCCCGCGAGTATGCGATTTCAGCCGCTGCGTACAAGCGTCCGGCGATTTCTTCGGCGTATGATTCCGGGTCATCTTCTCTCCAGAAGGAGAAGATCCGGATATATCGGGTGCGGAGGATGTCCGCTGCATCCAAGGCCCTGTGCAGCAGCCGGAAATGCCCGGCTACATCATGATGCTCCAGCTGACCGAACTGATCGCCCTGTATTGTGGTCCTGTCCGGACTCAATGGACACTTAAAGACCGGCGAGGCCAGGGCGGACACGAACAAACCCCGTGACTCGATTTCTTTCAGCATGTCTGCGATTTCCGCGCTGCTGAAGTTTAATATGTTCATCCCCTGCACAGAGCGAAGCTCGACATGACGTAGTTCATTAGCGGCAATCCAATCCAAAGCTTCTATTAAATATGGGGAAACCTCATCTGTCAGAATCCCCAGCCGGTCGAGCAGCTTCTGCTTAGTCTGCATGAGTGTCACCTCGCGTGTATGAAGTGGATAACAGGGCAATTTCCTTGCCGGAAGCGTAGGAAGCGTAAATGGCTTCGATGAGTTCAACAGCCAATGCTCCTTCACCGCCGCTTACCGGAGGATCATTTCCTTGATCCAAGGCTTGCAGCAGAGCTTCGAACTGCCGCTTATGGTGCATTGGCGAGATATCCAGCGGATTGGAGGACCCGTCTGTCTCTAAGCTGCCTTCGAATACTGGACTCGGACTCGGCTCACCTTCGACCGACCACTGCACGATGGACGATCCACGCAGTTTGACGCTCCCTTTCTCCCCGAAGAGATGAAGGTATGGCGGAAATCCGGGCTTCATGCTCGTGGAAGCCATAACCGTTCCAATCGCTCCGTTGACAAACCGGACGATGGCTGTGCCCGTATCCTCGGCTTCCATCCGGTGCGAAAGGGTGGCGACTTGCCCATACACGCTGCTGACAGGCCCTGCCATCCAGAGCATCAGATCGATCTGATGGATGCCTTGATTCATCAGCACCCCGCCATCCATGTCGAGGGTTCCTCTCCATTCCGACTGATCGTAATATTGCTGTGTCCGATAGTACGGCGTTCCGGCTTCAATATACAGCAGCCTGCCTAATTTCCCGGCATCGACCGTCCGCTTAACCGCAGCCACTTGCGGCTCGAACCTGCGCTGTGAGACGACGGACAGACTCAGCCCGCGATCCGCCGCAAGTCCGGTGAGCCGCCTCGCTTCCTCGGCCTTCATAGCCAAGGGCTTCTCGATGATGGCATGCTTGCCTGCGAGAAGCACCTGCTGGCCGACCTGGAAATGCGACCCGCTCTCCGTAGTGACACAGACAATATCGATCCCGGGATGTTCGAGAAGCTGCTGGTAATCGCTCCAGCATTCACAGTGCCCGGATTCCAGGGCAAAAGCCTTGGCCCGCGCTCCCGACCGGCTTGCTACACCGACCAAACGGGCGTTGTCCAGCGAATGAATGGCCGCGCGATGGAAGCCCGCGATGCTTCCGCAGCCAATAATGCCGAATCCCCAATCTCTCATGTGTGCGCCTTGAACATGTTCCAGCCACCCATAGCAGGCGGATTGCCGGGATCGTCTTCGAGCAAATCTTTATAGTTCGCTGCGACCTTCCGGAAAGCCAGCGCATATTGTTCGATGCTCTCCGGGTTATAGTGCTTGAACCAGGGGATGCTGTATACTCTGGCGGCTATTCCTTCGCTGACACTCAGGCCGGTATCCTGCTCACGGATGTCGGTGGAGGAATGGGCGATTCGCGTCGGTCGTCCATGGCCATATACATCGGCATCCTGAAACAGGCGATGGGTATGCAGTGGAAGATTGCAGCCGGGGGAGCAATCGCCAACGCCTTCGGCCCTTACCGCTTCGCAGAACCGGTACACCGACAGCCCGCCAAGCTCCTCCGGAACATAGTGTCCATGCGCTGCGTACCAGCCGCCCATCAAGCTGTCCGATTCCTTCTCTGTCCGGTGGGCTTTAAGCCCAGGAATCCCTTCGAGCAGATCCCAGAAGCAGTTCATAGCCCGGCGGATTTCCGCCAATCGGGCTTCGTAATGCCGCAGTTGTACCCGGCCTACCGCCGAGCTGAGCTGGTGCATCCTGTATTTCTGACCGCCGAGGGGCAGACCCATGAAAGGGCGCAGCGCGTCCGAACGGATTTCTTCATTAAAACGTTCGTAATGTCCGAATGCAATGGCTCTTTCATAGATGTTCCCGTCACTGGTGACCAGCATGCCCGCTTCACCGACGGCGAGTGATTTGCCCGCCATCATGGACATTGCGCCTGCATGTCCGATCGTTCCGAGCGGACGGCCCTTATAGATGCCGCCATGGGCATGGGAGACATCTTCAATAACTTTCAGATTATACTTATTTGCAATGTCCATGATCGGGTCCATATCGGCGGGATAGCCGAAATAGTGGACGACGACAATCGCTTTGGTTCGTTCGCTAATCCGGTGCTCGATGTCTTTCGGGTCAAGACATAGGGTGACGTGATCGATATCGGCGAAGACAAGTGTCGCACCGAGCGAATAAGCCGGGACGCCGGAAGCCCAATAAGTGATGCTCGGGCAGATCACTTCATCGCCGATCCCGACACCGCAGCCGTACATGGCCGCTTGCAGCGAAGCCGTACCGTTATTGAATCCAAGCGCATACTCAACCTGCAGCCACTCTCTGAAATCCGCCTCGAATTGCTTCGTTACATCGGTTCCGGACATGGCGCCTCTCCGCAATACCTCCAGCGCCGCTTCTTCATCTTCCTTCGTGATGATGGGCCATGTAAATAAGTCGCCGGGATGCTCGGTTACGGCTTTGGGCCCTCCGAGCAGTGCCAGCTGCGACTTGTTATTGGTCGTCATGATGAGCTTAACCTCCATAGGTGATGTGATGAATGTTCACTATTCATGTGGAGCCTGCAGCCGAATAGTTCTTCCGGTTTCACGGCTGAGGTTGGCAGATTCGATAAAACGGATGATTTCCAGCGTCTCTTCAGGATCGATATCGACGATGCCGGTATGGAACATCCGGACAATCTGTTCCAGCATCGAAGCGTAGAAGGGCTTGTGATGATCGCTCATGTTGGCATAACGGGTAGTCTGATCGCCGTGCAGCAGGACGCCGAATTTGTTATTGCCTTTGCGGTTGCCGCGAATTGTGCCCATTCGTCCGTCATCCCAGATCGCTGTAATCTGATCATAATCCTCGCTCTTGGCCGCGCTGACGCTCACACAGCCTCGTCCCAGCACCTTGTACAGCATTTCTACAGCATGGATTCCGTACCAGAACAGCCCCGGCTGCGTAGGCTCAATCGCCATGGGCCCGTGACAATCGGCGCCGATTATCGACTCGGATTCCATGCTTCGAAGCTGTTCGGATAACGCCTCTCCGTAACGAAGGGAGGAGCAGCTCATCCACGGAACGCGGAACCGCTCTGCCGCATCCAGCATCTCTCTGGCTTCCCGCGAGCTTAAGGCGAACGGCTTGTCGATGAAGACCGGCTTGCCATATGGAACAATCCGCTTGAACTGCTCCGGATGGACTCTCCCGTCCACCGATTCCAGCAGAATAGCGTCGCATTCCTCGGCAACGGCTTCCTCAGAGTCGGCAAGCCGGATGTGGTAATTGCTCACCAATTCCTCGGTATAACCTTCAATTCTGTCGCAGCTAAGTGCGAAATCGGGAGAAGGCTTGCCGGGATAGGCGACCTGAATGGTTGCGCCGGGGATATGATGCGGATGACCCGGATCATTCAGAATTTCGGCAAATGCGGTCACATGAGACGTATCCAGTCCGATGACACCAAGCTTCAGCGGCTTTGCACTCATTTAGCTCAGCCCGCCTTTGATCATGTGAGCGGCAACCTTGGCGATAGCTTCAATAATTTCCTCGATATCGCCCGGAGTATAGAACTCGCTGATTCCAATGCGGACAGAGGTCTGCAGCACCTCTTCAGCCTGTGGGCAAATGCCTTTCTCGTAAGAAACCTCGGACAGCGTGAAGGGGTAATTCGTGCCTGGATAGGCCTCCTTCGTCTGGAACAGAGGCTGGAGGTACACGGGCTGCGGAATATACCCGCGCACACAGGAGATGCCTTCCGCATTCAGCGCAGCCACAAAATCATCTACGGAGCCTGTCAATTTCTCCGTATCCAGACGAAACAGAAAGAACCAGAAGGAGCTTGTTCCGCCCTCCGTAATTTTCGGAGGATAAACACCGGCAATTCCGGAAAGACCTTCAATCAGCCTCGTACCGTACTTTTCCCGCATATCGCAAATCCAGGTCAGCTTGTCCAGCTGGGCAATCCCAACAGCTCCCTGAAGCTCGGTCATCCGGTAGTTGGGCGCGATATGATGGATATCCCGGCTTACGACATGATCGAAGCGCTGATAATTTTTGTCCGCAAAAGCGTGGGTGACGGCATAATCATCCTCCCGCCCTGAATTAACGGTCACCATTCCTCCGTCTCCGGTGGAGATATGCTTGAAATCATTCGTGCTGAAGCAGCCGTAATCTCCAATAGTGCCGGTCAATTTACCTTTGTAATAGCACAGGTAGCTTTGCGCGCAATCCTCGATCACCTTCAGCTCATGTTTGCGGGCGATCGCCATAATGGCGTCCATGTCGCAAGGGCTGCCGGCCAGATGGACGACGACGATGGCCTTCGTTCGTTCCGTGATGCGCGCTTCAATTGATGCCGGGTCGAGATTGTACGTATCGGGCAGAACATCCGCAAATACGGGAATCGCATTCTGATACAGAATGCCGATGACGGTCCCCTGATCGGTGATGGGGCTGGTAATTACCTCGTCTCCGGCTGTGACGCCTGCCGCGCCCAGCGCGACATGAATGGCGGCGGTGCCTGACGAAGTGGCGACACTGTATTTCACGCCGTACATCTCATTGAATTTATGAAGGAATTGTTTGACCTTCTCGCCGTAATGATAGAACAGGGTTCCCTGCTCCAGCGCTTCTTTAAGTTCCATAAGCTCTGCCTCTCCGAACCGGTTGCCGCTTCCGAAAGGGGTTGTCTTGGTCTTTGGTCCGCCATGGATCGCTAGCTTGTTCACTGTGTTTATCCCTCCAAATATGTTCGATTCAATACGTATAAGTCAGACCCTGCTGCAAAATAAAGCTTGCCGTCATGCAGGGCCGAGGCCCGGACATAACCCGGAGTACGGATTACCTGATGTCCGCTGCCTGTCTCCATATCGATTTCCCAATACTCTTCACCGCAAAAGGCGCCGGCTGTACGCTCATCCAGCGCCACCAGCCATTGGCAGCTCTGTCCGACCGGAACAGCAGCTACAAATTCCCCTTGTCTGCGGTCAAAAATATGAATCGCATCCCCGGCGCAGCAGACGACCTTGCCGCCCAGCGCGGCAATGGCATTGCCGGCTTCTTGCTCTTCTTCAAAAAGCGATTCCAGAACGATGCCCTTCCCGGGCTCCCAGACGATGAACCGACTCTGCACCTTCCGGGTAGGAAGGCCGCTTGCGCCTCCATTCGTAGTGAAATACAAATATTTCTCATCGGCGGCCAGACCGGAAACCTGCTGTCCCGGGACGGGATCATACCAAATCTCGACTTCAAGCGTTGCCGGATCGACCCGTGAAAGGCCGCCGCCATACACGCCGTACTGCGCAGACCAGCCGGTCCAGAATGCTCCATCGGGCCCCAGTACACTTCTTCCTTCGGGACGGATCAGCTCCGGGGCGACGGATCGGAGAGTACGGGGATTGACGTTGTGGAGTTGCTCCCAAGGCCTGGAAGGATCGTACAGCACATGATCCCCGCCGACATAGGCGCTCATGAACAGGCGGTTATCAATGAACTGCAATCCGTACACCTCGCCGCCGGCGTTGCATACAGAAGGTGAATTCCAGTAGGCGCCGGTGGAGGGATTGAAGCTGAAGACGGTCTGACCGAATCCGCTTGCGCCCCACAGCAGCTCCTTGCCGTCCGATTGCAGCGTGAAGATGGCTGTAGCAGGCGCCTCAACGGGGATGCGCTTCAAGTCCACCTCCATAGGCTCGGCGTATGAAGCGGAATCCGGCGGTAAATCCGCGATGAAATACTCTTGCCCTTTCACCCCGGCTGCGCGATTGCCGCCTAAATGCCTGATAGGAACAGACTGCCCGCCGGTCAAGGTGAGCGTCAGCAGGGGGATGTCCCTCTCCGTGACAGCGCCGCCGTCTACCGGTTGCAGCGCAGCCGCATCGTAATAGGCCAGCCCATTTCCATTTTCTTGCTCCGTGCATACCAATTTGCCGGTAACCCATTTAATCTGCTCTCCCGGTGAGCCGAATTCGATAAACTGGCCGTCGCTGATCCGGTATGCCTTCATTCCGTTCGTGTCAAAGCCGTAATTCATCAAAATATAACCGGCCGCTTCTCCCCAGACCGGACGGCTGTACTGATTGCTCACGTTGTCAGATACCTTGCCCAAGTTCAGGAGCGTATGGGTCTGCGGATCATACTGCATCAATGAGCAGCCCGGATAGGTCCCCCCGTACACCTTCCCGTCCGAGCCGAGCGTCATCCCCCAGAAGTAAGATTCTCCTTCGGATATCAATACCGGCGCCCATTGCCGTGTGCGCAAATCAAGCACATGCAAATAGGCATGATCGACACAGGTCCCCACAACCAGCTTCTCATGATGCCAGTTGACCAGCCCCCAGGCTCCCGGTCCAACGGGAAGCGGGAGGTTCTCTCCCTGACCCGTTATGGTGTCGATCAGGATGAGGCTGCCGGTTTCTCCCATCGCGTAGTTGGAGAGCACGAATTTCTCTCTGCCATCGACAGGGTCAATGAGCACTTCCGTCGCGAGGATATTAAAATTGCGGCAGGGCTTCCCCGCATGGCTGTACAGCTGCTGATTCACAACAAGCCCGCCTTTCATTAAAAAATAAGAACAACCCAAGGCCGTATGGGGCCTTGGGTTGCGGTCCATTGCAGCGGTTGAAAATAAGTTTCGCCCGGATTACTTGCTCATGTTCTTATAGCCGATCAATTCCTTGCCTTTCAGGCTGTCATTCATTTCTTTGATAATGTCGGACCCGCCGCTCTTCATGAATTCATCCACCATCTTGTCCCAATCGGAGAGAGGGGTATCGCCCATGATCATTTTCACTTGCGTATCGGTCACTTTATTCATTGCATCCGTGCCCTTACCGCTATTCAGTGTTGCGGAGAAGCCGGAATTGCTAGGGTCAGCATATTGCTCGAAATCCTGATATTGCTGTTCAAGCTCTTTGACAAGCGGTTTGTAGAGTGGATTAGTCTGGAGCTCGGAATATTTGTTGTCAAGTACGCTTGGAGCCCACATCACAGCATCTGGAAGATAGCTGGCAGGCATCAGCCCTTGATCCGGCTGGGAGAGGGTGGCAACTCCGTTCTCGTAGGTGTAGCCAACACCGTTCTTGCCGTTACGGAAATCAAAAATTTCATTATCCGGTGTCTGCTGATCAATCGGAACAAAGGTGCGCCCGTAGTCGATCATGGAGAGAATGCGGTCGATCTTGCCTTCGTCACCGGCCAGCTTGGCGTTAAGTACGGTGATCCGGTAGTATCCCTTCTGGGCCATAAAGCCCTGGGAGCCGTCCGGTGCAACGAACGGCGGAATGGCGGAGAGCTTGGCATTCGGGTTGACCGACAGCAGGGAGTTCGCCAGATTCTCATCCAGACCGCGGATGCCGGTAATATAGATGCCTGCCTTGCCATTATAGAAGTCGGCCTGGCCTTGCTCGAAGCTCGTATTGGCACCGAAGCCCTTCGTAATCGCCCCTTGCTTGTACAAATCGGCGAATACTTTAACGGCTTCCTTGCGGCCTTCACCGATATAACCTGGGATAAAGTTGCCGTCCGCATCCTTATGGTACCAGGAGTTCAAGTCCCAATAGGCGCCCATCGCATAGTTCGGATAGCCTCCACCGCTCATCACGAGGCCGTAAGTATCGTCTTTGCCGTTTCCGTCGGGATCGTCTTTGGTGAAGGCCAGCGCAACTTTTGCCAATTCGTCGTAGCTCGTCGGCATCTTGAGTCCGAGCTTATCGAGCCAGTCCTGGCGGATTGCAAAGTTCTGGGCAGCCGTATTCGGATAGTAGCGGGGAATCCCCCAGATCGAGCCATCCTTGTTCGTCACAGCCCCCCAGACTTCGGCGGGTACCATTTTGAGAGTCGGGTATTTGTCGATATAATCATTCAGCTTCAGGAAGGCGCCCTGGTCAGCCCACTTCTGGAGGGACCCGGCTGCTACATATTCCTCGATTCCTAGAATATCCGGCATATCGCCCCCGGCTATGGTGGCGGACATCTTCTCCAGGTAGCCGTCATAAGGCACGATGGTCGTCTTGTAATCGACATTAAATTTCTCATTGATCATCTTGACGCCGGCCCCGTCACTCGGGGGGATTTTGCCATAGGTCATATCCATCATCGAGATCGTGTACTTCTTGTCAGATCCGTCAGAAGGTGCTGCCGAAGAGGCGGAATTATTGCCGGCAGGGGAAGTATTTCCATTATTTGAGGATGAACATGCCGCTGTTGTCAATAACGCAATCAGGGTAAGTGAACTCAGAACCGTTTTGTTAAGCTTTTCCATAGTAATAGATCCCCTCCGTAATAAATGTTGAGTCTGGATTGTCTGCGAGCTTCAACCGCTTATCCTTTCACTGAGCCGAGCATCACCCCTTTGGCAAAATGCTTCTGCAGAAACGGATAGATGATGAGAATCGGAAGTGTAGCTATCAGAACAGCTGCCATTTGAACGGTCTGCGCTGGAGGCGGTTCCCGCAGCAAGCTGGATAACAAATTGTTGTCCGGCGGTGCGACGATGACGATCTGGCGAAGGACGACCTGGATCGTCCATTTGGTGGTGTCATTCATGTACAGGATGACGTTGAAGTACGCGTTCCAGGCATCCACCGCATAGAACAGGGCGAAGGCGGCAAGGGCCGGTTTGGACAGCGGCAGGGCGATTTTGCGGAAAATTTGCAGTTCATTGGCTCCGTCAATATTCGCCGCTTCGAAAATCTCCTTGGGCAGACCCTGGAAAAATTGCCGGATGACGATGAGGTTGAAGGTGCTGATCATACCGGGAAGTATCAGTGACCAGTAGGAATTGATTAACCCGAGATTGCGTACCATCAAATAGCTGGGAATCAAGCCAGGAGAGAACAATAGCGTGAACACGATCATACGGAGAATCAGCTTGGAGCCGGTGAACCGGAAGGTTGTGGCAAAAGCCATTGTGCTCGTCATGAGCAGATTGACACAGGTGATGACAACGGTGAGACAGGCACTGACGAGCATGGCCCGTCCGAATGTTTCGGTGCTGAAGATGTAGCGGTATGCGCCAAGATCCCATTTGGAGGGCCACAGAATAATATCCTTTTGCACAAAGTCCTGCATGGTCGAGAAGGATACCGAGAAAATGTACAGCAGCGGAAAGATCATACACAGGCATACGATACTTAGCAAAAGATAGTTGAAGGCGTTGAACCATTTGTCGGCTCTGGATTTATAATGCATGGCAGGCGCTCCTTTCCATTGAAGTGAGGTTAGAATAATCCGTCATGGCCGAATCTTTTGGCGATTTTATTGGCGCCCAGGACCAGCACAAGACCGACAACCCCTTTGAACAGGCCTACCGCCGTACTGAAGCTGAAATCGCTTTGCTTGATCCCTTTTTCATAGACGAAGGTGTCCAGCACGTTGCCTATTTCCTTATTGAACGGGTTCAGCATGAGGAAGATTTGCTCGAAGCCTGAATCCAGCACGGAGCCGAGCCGCAGGATCAGCAGAATAACAATGGTGCCGCTGATGGAAGGCAGGATGATGCTCCAGATTCGTTTCCAGCGTCCGGCTCCATCGACAATCGCCGCTTCCAGAAGCTCATTATTCAGGGAAGCCAGCGCTGCCAGGAAGATGATGGTGGACCAGCCGGTCTCCTTCCAGATCAGCTCAATAATGACGATGGGAACGAACATATGCGGGTTAGTCATGAACGAGACCCAATTATAGCCGAGGCTTTCCAGGATCTGATTGATGATGCCTTCCGGCTTCAGAAAGATAGTGGCGATGCTGATGATGACGACCCAGGAGAAGAAGTGGGGCAGATACACAACGGACTGAATAATGCGTTTGACTTTGCTGTTGGCAACCTCATTGAGCATGATAGCCAGGAAGATCGGAGCGGGAAAGACGAATACAATTTGCGTAAAAGAGATGTATAGCGTATTGCGCAGCACTTTCAGCACTTCCGTGTCTTCGAATATGCGCTTGAAATTGTCCAGCCCCACCCAATCGCTCGCCCATATTCCCTTAAAAGGATTGAATTCCTGGAACGCGATAATATTTCCGAAGACGGGGATGATCTTGAAGACCAGGAAATAGATGAGACCGGGGAGGAGCAGCAGGAAAATATACCGCTCTCTCCAAAGCTTGCTGCGCCATGTCCGGGGAACATAACTCGATTCTTCATACGGTTTGGATCCGGTCATTACCTTTGACAATTTCAATCTCCTCCTCGCCCACGATATGCTTGCTGCACAACACTCCGAATTTACGCTCACGGATGCTCCCCTCGGCGGGATTGCCGCTCGTTACCGGAACATAAACGGCGGTCTGCCGCGGCAAAGCCGTTCCTTCCAGAACAGGAACACCGGAATCGTCGAGGCCGGCAATCCATAGATTCCGCCGCGCTCTTTCCCAGTCGTTAACCTCGGCGATGGTCCAGAGAGCGAAACCGCGTCTTCTGGCGCCGTCTACTACTTCACGGATAGCCTGTCTGACCGATTCGAAACGGTGGATATGCGCCTGATGAAAAAGGAAATGGGCAACGCCTTCCGCCTGCTCAATGGCATTGAGGAACGGATCGACAACACTGGAATCGTAAAGCTCGGGGTGGTTCAAATCCTGGCTGAGAAAACCGATCTCAAGCACATCATAGAACCGGTTGCCCTCGGTGAAATCGCTGATTGGAAAATAGGGATGGCAGGTGCCGAAGATCAGGCCGATGTTACCCGCTTTGCTTGGCCCCCTCGACTGATCCGCTTCAATTCCATTGCGTTCGCACCAGAGGAATAATTCTCCCCAACCCTCGAAGCGGGTGTAGTGATTTTTATTGGAAGGGATTTTGGTGAGCCGGGCTGACCGCTTCAGCCATTGGCTCTGACTGCGAAAGGCTTCTTCGCCCCAGCTTCCTCCGTCCATTTCCAGTGCATTGTAATGAAGGGAGAGCTCATGGCCGTCGGCCTTTGCTTCATCATAGTACCGGGCGGAATAACCGGGCTCCAGCATGCACCAGGTCGTCCGGATGCCGAGTTGCCGGAGAAAATTCAGTGTGGTCTCGGCGTGCTGATCTACATTTAGATCGCTGTCATGCGAGATGGATAATACCGCCGGAACTCCTTCAGGCCAATAATTCAGGAAAGGAAGAGGGAGATCCTTGGCGGCGGCGGCCTTGATCAAATGGCTGATGAATACCTCCCGCCACCAGTCCGCGTAGGGATAGGCGTAGTAGCTCATGCCGGTCGGCGTCTGCAGCCGGTCATACTCCCAATCCATTGCACAGCGGTCATCGGCCTTCAATATATCCTCCCTGATCGGAATGGTTCCGTCCGGGGAGGCTGAACCATCATCGTAGACAGGTCCCGTACCCTGCTGCAGGGCAACGATCGTGAAGGGGATGTTCACCGACCAGCGTTCGATGAAGCCTTGTCCGACCGGGATGGACAGCAGCGCCGGTCCGGCTTCTGCGCCTTGCGGTCTGCCTTGGTGCAGCATGCCGGACGCCCCTGCGGCACTGTTCTGTGTGCGGTTAGGGCTCCATGGCATCGCCGCCAGGAAGCGCAGCGGGGAATGATTAAATTCCGGAAGCGCCGCGTACCCTGAACCTGTCGGCCGGTCTTCATAATATCCCAGTTCCTCGGCAAGCATGTTCAGTCCGGCATATGAGATAACAGTTCCGCCGTTCTCTGCATAGGATTTCAACTTGCTGCCATTCTCGCGGTTCTCTTCGCACAGAGCGACAATAAGAAGATCCGGCTGATTGCTTAAGGCTTCATCCAGAGTCTTGAAGCTGCGATAGGGGATTCGGTGCTGGTCCAGAAGCTCCTCTATAAATCCTTCAAATGCATTAACGCCGTATCGCCATCTTCGCAATTGAACGGATTGCTCATTTACGACTGCTAATTTTGCAATGTTCATCTGATGTCACTCCTTTTTTTGATTGCAGCATCCGCAATTACGTGGTAGATATTATAACATGTTTCTCGGATAATAAATGGTATAGGTTTAGTACCGATTCCATTATATCATGAGGTTATGAAGAGAAGTCAACCACCAATGTTAAGGATAATGACATATAAAATAAAAAAAAGAGCCGCTGAAATTACTCAGCGGCTTCGATATGAGGGGGTTCGGAGGGGGCGAACAAGCCTTGCAGTCTATGGGCGAGCTCATCGGGGGCATCAAAACCCGCCCAGAATTTAATCATTTCACTATGCAAAATCTCGGCTGCCGAATTCGGAAGGAATTCATGCATGAAGTACAGATGCTCCGGATTGTCCTGGGATAGCCCGAGCGCTCCAAGCTCAAGCTCTGTCCACACTACTTTGTTGACCTGGGGGTAGACAGACAGAAACTTGGCTTCGCTGGCCATTCGCATCTGATAATCCATCCGCATCGAGAACTCGGCGAACAGCTTGGCCAGTTTCGGATTGCCGCTCGTCTGCGGAATCATCATCCCGTTCGCAATCGTGAGATTCCCTTTATGGGCTTCCGGGCTCATGGGAATCGGAATGACCGTAACCGGGAAGTCCCCGTTATGCATGCCGGTGGTCAGCGTTGTCGTCAGGAACATGCCAAGATGGCCTTCGTCGAACAGTTGGGCCAGCAGCTCCCAATCATTGATCGCTGCGGCCGGACTGCTTCCGTCTTTATAAATCATGGTCTGGATGTAACGGAGGAACTCGCCGAGTCCGTCAATATTCAATGTGCCCGAAGACTCCTGCTGCAGAGAGCAGCCGTACTTTCTGGCGAGCACGGGCCAGCGGTACAGGGAGGAGGACAGCCCCAGGCCATAAATATCGCTTTGCCCGTCTCCGTTAGCATCTCTCGTCATGATTCGGGCCGCTTCCGCGAACTGCTCCCAGCTCCAGTCCTTTGTCGGCATTTCCAGACCGTTATCGCTGAACAGCCGGGGATTACAGGCCAAAAATACCGGGGAGTAGGTGAGAGGAACGGCGTACTGCCGGCCCTCATGGCGGAACACATTAACCAGCTGATCATTGTTCACTTCCTGTTCCGGAATGATATCCTCAAGCGCAAGGAACTCCTCCAGCGGCAGATGCTGCATATCATGATCGCTGATGATAACCAGGTCCGCCCTGATGCCGAAGCCCGACAGATCCTTCAGCAGCTTCTCGTTGCGCAATTCCGTCTTGAACTCTCTGAACTCCACATGCGGATACTGCTCCTTGAACATTTCTATCAATATGGGAAGTGCTTTTCTGACATAGGAGGAATCGTAGGGGCAAATGATGTTAATCACGTTGGACTCATGTTTGGTGATGTCCAGATCCTTGGCAACCATAGTCCCCCGGCCGACCATCTTGATCAGAAGGCCCTCATTGGTAAGCAGCTCCAGTGCCTGGCGCAGGGAGTTTCGGCTGATGTTGTAGAGCTGGCACAGTTCTTTCTCGGGAAGCAGAAACTGGCCGGGCTTCAGGAAGCCGGACAGGATCTCCATCCTCAAAATCCCTGCCATTTCAATATATCGAAATTCTTTGTTATTCAACCATACCCCTCCAATTTAGGTGAATCAAATTCAATTCTAGAAAACCATTATAATATGCCGGAAAAAATAATGGTACAGGTTTAGAACAAATTTGTCCCATTTTCGTTGACACTATGAAGTTTGGGGTGCTATATTAGTTTCTAATTCATTCAGCAAAACAAATTTTCAGCATAAAGAAAAATGGAGGCCTGTCATGAAAGGGAATATTCCGGTTATACCGACACCGTTCACCAATGGGAAGATTGATTATTCCGGATTTGACAATCTGATCGACTATACGTCCGAGTATTTGGAAGGTTATGTGATCGGAGGGAGTACAGGAGAATCGCCGGCATTATCTGCTGCGGAGCGGATTGAAATTGCTCAGTATTTCGCCAAGGCCGTACCGGACAAGCATGTTGTGATCGGTCTCGGACATACGAATTTGCAGGAAGCGGCCGGCATCGGCAAGGCGGCGGCGGATGCAGGAATCCGCTCGGCGCTTGTTCCGAGTCCCTACTATTTCCCGAACTCGCTGGAGATGGTCAAGGAGTATGTGGGAAGCCTGGCGGAACAGACCGGCTTGCAGATTATTTTCTACGACAACCCGGTAACGACCAACACCTTCTACACGGCCCAGCAGCTGATCGAGCTGGCGGCAGCCGTCCCGGCTATCAAGGCGATCAAGATGACCGATCACAACATGGGCAAGATTCGCGCGCTGAAGAAGGATGGCGGATTGGCGGTATTCGGCGGAGACGATATTATTTGTTACCGCGCTATTGAGGCGGGAGTGGACGGGAACATGATCATTGCCCCGATTATTTACCCGAAGGAATTCAAGGAAGGCTGGGATCTGTACCAGGAGGGAAGACGTGAGGAGAGCTTCGCGGTATTCGCAAGAACGATTCTCCCCTTCATTCATATGTTCGGCCCCGGAGATGAAATCCCGACGACCAAAGCCTTGTACCATCATCTGGGCTTGTTCAAAAGCGCGGAAACCCGGCTGCCGCTGCTTCCTTCCGATGAACAGCGCGTGAGAGAGACTCTGCTGGGCTATCAGTATGGTCGGAAGGGATAGGACGACTGGAAGTCCCGGCGAGAATGGTCAGCATCCGGCGAGAATGTCAGCATAAAGGTATGAACGGAGGAGCCGAATGAAGAAATGGCTTGATCTTACAGGGAGACTGGAGAACGGGATGTGGAATTACGGGAAGCCGTTTCCCGACATTTCGGTGCAGCAGGTTGCGTCGCTTGAAGCCGACGGCTATGAGGGACATGCCTTTCAATTACATTCCCTTGCAGGGACATATCTGGAGACAGCCAATCATCTGTTTGAAGGCCGTGAGACTATTGGCGATATCTCCTTGGACCGGCTGATGCTCAGAGCCTGGGTAGCGCAGCTTCCGGACAAGCAGCCTTTCGAACCGATTACAGCGGATGAGCTTGAAGCAGCGGTAGAAGCGGCAGGGAGTGGTCTTGCGCCAGGCGAGGCACTGCTGATTGCAACAGGCTGGGATGCCTATTGGAACAAGCCGGGTTACATCGAAACAAGTCCGTTTTTCCTGCCGGAAGCGATGGACTGGATTATCGATCATGACGTGGGACTGCTGGGACTGGACATCACTTCAATAGAAGATCCGCGCAAGCCGGCTGCTGAAATGACGCTACTCCAGCGCTATTACGCCAAGGACCGGCTGATGATGGCTCCTTTGGTGTCGCTGCGGGAAGCGGGGCAAGGGCCGTGGAACCTTGCGGCGCTGCCGCTGCATATTCCCGGTGTCTGCGCCGCCCCCTGCCGGGCTGTTCTGTTTCTGCCCTGAATCGGCGTCAGGCTCCGAACCCCAGCTTCCGGGATATCGCCATCGCCTTATCCTGCAGCTGATGGCCGAAATCATCGAAAGAGATGCTTGGCAGTTCGCTTCTGAGGGCGGTAATTCCGAGGGAGCCGGCGGTCATCCCCGTATTGTCGAAGACAGGGACGGCAATACAGCGGATTCCCGCTTCGCCTTCCTCGTCTTCAATAGCGTAGCCTTTCTCCCGGACACTGGCCAGAAAGGACT
This sequence comes from Paenibacillus stellifer, assembly GCF_000758685.1. Classification (NCBI taxonomy): domain Bacteria; kingdom Bacillati; phylum Bacillota; class Bacilli; order Caryophanales; family Paenibacillaceae; genus Paenibacillus; species Paenibacillus stellifer. The sequence goes on along the minus strand of NZ_CP009286.1, from coordinate 3,956,989 downwards.
TGAAAGCTTCCGCTGTCTGGAGCGTATGCTCCGTAGTCTTGGGCATTCCGTGCTTCTGGATCGCCTGTTCCAGCTGCTCGTCCGTTAAATAGGCTGCCAATGCTTTTCCGACAGCAGAGTTGTGCAGATACTGGCTCTGCCCGACCTGTGTCGAGAACTGAACGAATCCCGGGCCGTTCACTTTATCAATATAGAGTGCTTTGTCATTCTCAAGAATGGCCAGATGCACGGTAAATCTCATATTCGCGGCGACCCATTCCATCTCCGGTCTGGCTGCCTGGCGGATATCGAGCTTGGCTAATCTCTCCATTCCGACGTTGTACAGCTTCAGCGTCAGCTGATATTTACCCTCATGCGTCTTCATCACATATCCCAGGTTCTCGAACTCGCCAAGAATCGTAAAGATCGATGATTTTGGCATTCCGTTTCGTTCATAAATATCGGTGACGCCCAGGGCTTCCTTGGAGGACGCCAGCATTTCCAGAATCGCCATTCCTTTGGCCAGGGCAGGTACACTGTACTGTTTTTTCATAAAAAGATTGGATCACACCTTTTCCGTATACTGAAAAATTGAAACTGCAGACTTAATTAAAACATATTCTTCAAAAGCTAGCAACGCTTGATAAGCTTGATTTAATCAGATTTTCGGGCATATTTCTTATATTATATGGAATTCTGCATGATGAAATATCATTTTTTATATTGAAAATGGGGGGCTTCCATTGAAGTTGCACTTTACCGGAGATATCGACGGATTAACCGAAGGGCTGAGAGAACTGGCATCTGATGCAGGGATGGAGCTCTCTGCCGATGGCGTTGAAGTGAAGGTGGTTCACCACATCGATCCGAGGATTATTGTGGAAGCCAATAAGGAAGGGCTGTATATTCATTTTCACCGAACAATTCATTTCTTCCGGGCGGTCGGATTGCTGATTGAAGCTCTGCGCAGCCAAAGTGAATTCCGGATTGAAGAAGTGCCGCAATTCGAGATGAACGGACCGATGTTCGATGTGTCCCAGGGCGGTGCCGTCATTCGAACGGACTCGGTCAAAGCCTTCCTGCGCCGCATGGCCCTGATGGGCCTTGACATGATCATGCTCTATGCCGAGGACAGCTTCGACCTGGAGGGACATCCCTACTTCGGCTATATGAGAGGACGTTACTCGCAGGCGGAAATCAAAGAGTTGGATGACTATGCCGACCAGTTCGGCATTGAGATGATTCCTTGCATTCAGACGCTCGGCCATTTGGCGGATGTGCTGAAATGGAATGCTTATGCCGATATCCGGGACGATCTGGAGACGCTGCTCGTCGGTCATGAGCGCACGTATGAGTTCATTGAACAGATGCTCATTGCCGCTTCGGCCCCGGTCCGCTCGCGGCGTATTCATATCGGCATGGATGAAGCCTGGAAGCTGGGCCTTGGCGCGTATCTGATTCAGAATGGCCTGCATTCCAAATTCGATATTATGAACGCCCACCTCAAGAGAGTGATGGAGATCGTGGATCGCCTGGGACTCTCGCCGATGATGTGGAGTGACATGTATTTCCGCGCCGGCTCGCCCAAGGGAGATTACTATGACAAGGATTGCGTGATTTCGGATGAAGTCATCGCGGGCATGCCGGATCATATCCAGTTCGTGTATTGGGACTACTACCACTATGACGAGGCCTTTTACACGGATTGGATTCGCCAGCATAAACGTTTCGGATCGACGCCGGTCTTTGCCGGGGGCATCTGGAATTGGAAGGGGTATGTGCTGAACTACGGAGCCACCCTTGCTTCGACCAATGCGGCGCTGAATGTGTGCAAGCGCGAAGGGGTAACGGAAGTAATCGCAACGCTGTGGGGCGACGACGGCACGGAATGCGACTGGTTCTCCGCACTGCTCGGCCTCCAGCTGTTCGCCGAGCATGGCTATGCGGCGGAGCTGGACGAAGATAAGCTGAGCCGTCGCTTCCATTATTGTACGGGAGCCCGAATGGATGACTTCATGGCGATCAAGAATGTGGACGAGCCGCCAGGCATTCAGCCGGGCAATCTGGAGACGTACAACCCGTCCCGCTATATGCTCTGGCAGAATGTCATGATGGGCTTGTTCGATGAGAATATACGCGGGCTTGATGTGGCCGGACATTATGAAGCACTCCAGGAGCAAATGGCTCTCTTCGCAACGCGGAATGGCGCCTACGGCTTCGTGTTTGAAGTGCTTGAACGGCTCTGCAGTGTTCTTGCCCTGAAAGCGGACGCAGGCCTTGTAATCACGGATGCCTATCTCGGCGGAGACAAGCAGGCGCTCTCGAATATTGTGCGGGAGCTGCTTCCGGAAATCCGCGTGCGGGTGGAGCAGCTGCGCTCCTATCATCTGGAGCGCTGGCATGTCGTGAACAAGCCGTTCGGCTGGGATATTATCGACCTGCGTTATGGCGGGCTGCTGGCGAGTCTGGATACGGCGGCTGCGCGAATCTCCGCTTACTTGGCGGGCAGCGTGGACCGGCTGGAAGAACTGGAGGAGCAGCGGATTCCCTATCAGGGCCAGGAAGGCATGGTGGATTGCTATCTGTACAAGCATATGCCGACACCGAGCCGGATTTCGCAGTAGACGAGCGCATGGCGGAGGAGCGCGAGATTGGTGAACGGAAGGCGGACGAACGGAAGGTGGGCGAACGGAAGGCAGACGAATGGAAGGCAGACGAATGGAAGGCCACAGAGGGGAGGCGAACCGATGGAGGACAAGCTTCAGGATGAGAAGCTCCGGATCAGAGAATGGGTGCAGCTGAACCGTGAGCGAATGATCGAGATGCTGTCTGAGCTGATCCGGCATGATACGGTCAATAAGGTAATCAGCGGTTCGGAGAAGGAGTGCCAGGAAGCGTTATGCATGATGCTGGAAGATCTTGGTCTTGAGGCCGAGCTGTACGAGCCCGAGCAGGTTCCCGGGTTCCACGAGCATCCGGCCTACTACCCTGGGAAGGATTACAGCGGCCGGCCAAATGTCAGTGCGGTGTGGACAGGAACAGGCGAAGGCAAATCGCTGCTGTTCTCCGGCCATATCGACACGGCGGCGGTTGCCCCGGGATGGCAGGGTTCTCCGTTCGAGCCGGTCATCTCGGGCAGCAAGCTGTATGGGCTGGGCGCCTACGATATGAAAGGCGGGCTTGTGGCATCGATTCTGGCGGTGAAATGCTTGATGGATCTCGGGCTGCGGCTGAAGGGGGATGTGGTGATCGAATCGGTTGTGGATGAAGAATTCGGCGGCGCCAACGGAACAGTGGCAGGCCGGGCGCGCGGGATCATCGCCGATGCGGTTATCATCCCCGAGCCAACCAATCTGGCCTTGTACCCGGCGACCCGGGGAGGAGCCTTGTGGCGGGTGACTTTCAGAGGGACGACAGGACTGTCCTTCAACGGCGAGGAAATTCGCAACCCGGCGGTCGATGCGGCGAGATTCATTCTGTTTCTGGAGCAATATGAGGTGCTGCGCGCCGAAGCGGAAGGACCTGCTCCGTGGTATTCCGGACGGAAGGAGCAGCTTCCGATTATCGTTACGCGGCTGGAGGCCGGGGATCTGAAGTCGCCGCTCTGCGACGTCGGACCCGTTGAGTGTCATGTGGACATCTGGGTGGAATGTTACCCGGGTGTGGACGAAGATCAGCTCCGCGAGGAGCTGCTGACCGGCTACCGGGATTTCTGCGGAGTGCGGCCCGGTGATGGTCTCGCCCTGCCGGAGTTCAAGCGGATGATCCGCTTCCTGCCGGGCAGTCAGGTGGCGGCGGATATTCCGCTGATTCCGCTGCTCGCTGGGGAGATTGAATCGGCTACGGGACAAGCGGCCGAGGTGACCGGCTCGCCGTTCGCCTGCGATGCGTTTGTCTTCAATGAATACAGCGATTCACCAGCGCTGATTCTGGGACCGGCGGGCGGCAACGCCCATGCGCCGGGTGAATATGTCGATCTGGACAGCCTGTCCGTCCTGATCGAAATCTATGCAGGCGCGATGCTTCGCTGGTGCGGATCATCAGCCGCCGAATTGTAATTGCAACTACAAGTTAGGAGAGATGACGATGAGACAAGCCATTCGCACCCGTAATGCCTCCGTCGGAAGCGGACCTTATTCCCAAGGGATTGCCGCCGGAAATATGCTGTTTATTTCCGGACAAGGCCCCCTTGATGGGGATGGAAGCATCGTGAGCGGTGATATTGAAGCGGAGACCAGACTGACCATGAACAACATCAAGGCGATCGTGGAGGCAGGCGGATGTACGATGGACGATATTGTGAAGATCAATGTTTTCCTCGCCAGCCTTGCCGACTTCGACCGTTTTAACGCGGTCTATCAATCTTACTTCGAGAGCCCGTTTCCGGCGAGAACCTGCGTGGAGGCCGGCCTGGACGGAATCAAGGTGGAGATCGACGCCATCGCATACAAGCCGGAGTAATGGAAGGGAGAGACTGCCTAATGCGGCGTTTTGAGAATTCAACAGCACTGGTAACAGGTGCGGGCCAGGGAATTGGCCTTGCAATTGCGGAGCGCTTCGCAGCGGAAGGTGCGCATGTCATCCTTGCGGATATTCAGGAAGCGCTGCTGCTGCAAGCGGCGGAACGCTTCAAGGACTTGGGATACTCTGTTTCTTATCAGGCGCTGGATGTGTCCCGTCCCGAACAGGTGGACCGGATGGTTGAGCGCATTGTCCAGGACGGAAGAAGCATCGATATTCTGGCGAATAATGCCGGTGTGGCCTGGGAGGAGTCCTTCCTCGACATCAAGGATGACAACTGGCGAAGAATGATTGATGTGAATTTGAACGGCATGTTCTATGTGGCGCAGCGGGTTGCCCGCCAGATGAAGGAACAGGGCAAGGGAGCGATTATCAACATGTCCTCCACCAATGGACTCGCGGGGGAAGCGAAATACGCGCATTATAATGCTTCCAAAGGCGGGGTCATTCTGCTGACGAAGACCATGGCGGTGGAACTGGGCGCTTCGGGGATTCGCGTGAACGCGGTCTGTCCGGGCTATATTCAGACCCCGATGTCGGAGGCAATCGATGATCCCGAGTTTGTCAGCCGGTATATTCAGAACCATATCCCGCTGGGCCGTGTCGGGGAACCGAAGGACATTTCCGGCGTGTTCGCCTTTCTCGCTTCGGAGGATGCGGCCTTTATCAACGGCGAATGTATCGTCGTAGACGGCGGACAGCTGGCATTTTAAGGACAAGGAGAGACTGCCATGAATCAATACGAATTGGATACTCCCTGTATTCTCGTCGATTACAGTAAGCTGCTGAATAACATTTACCGTTACCAGCAAATTGCGGATGATGCCGGAGTTGCTCTGCGGCCGCATGTCAAAACCCATAAAACACCGCAAATTGCCCATCTGCAAGTTGAGGCCGGAGCTGTAGGCATTACCGTTGCCAAGCTTGGAGAAGCCGAGGTTATGGCGGACGCGGGCATTCGCAATATAGTGATCGCCTATCCCATCGTCGGTGAAGCGAAGCTGGAGCGTCTGATCCGGCTGGCTAAGCGCGTGGAGCTTACCGTTGCCTGCGACAGCTATGAGGTGGCTGCGGGTATATCCGCAGCGGCGCTCAATGCGGGGATCGTCATTAACATGTGGATCGAGATCGATCCCGGTTATGGCCGGGTGGGTGTGCAGCCCGGGGAGAATCTGCTGCGGCTGGCCGAATCGCTTGCTCCGCTGCAGGGAATCCGGGTGACCGGCGTGCTGGAATTCGCCGGGCATTCCTATGATGCGGAGACTGACGAGCAGCGCCAGGAGGTTGCGGTCCGAGAGGCGAAGGCCGCTGAAAGTGCGGCGGATGTTCTGCGGGGCTGCGGCTTCCCCGTTGAGACGGTCAGCGGAGGCTCGACGCCTGTGAGCCGCTTCGCCTCCATGATGGAAGGCGTCACGGAGATTCGCCCCGGCACTTATGTATTCGGGGATTTGACGCAGGTCAAAGCCGGAGCACTTGATATCGGGCAATGCGCATTGACGGTGCTGGCTACGGTTATCAGCCGTCCCGCCCCCGACCGTGCCGTCATTGACGGCGGGACGAAGGTGTTCACCATGGACGGGGAAGATTCTGTCATCGGAACCGGGCGCGGCTTCGTTGTCGGACACCCGGATATTACCGTGTCCTGGTTCAATGAAGAGCATGGCGTGCTGACACTGCCGCCTTCGGAACAAGGGCTGAAGGTCGGGGACAAGCTGGAGATTATTCCTGTCCATTGCTGCGCCGTCGTTAATATGCTGGATGAACTGAACATTGTCCAGGATGGTCAGGTTAAGGATACGTGGACGATTGCTGCAAGAGGCAAAGTCAAATAAGCGCTAATGCAGATTTGGAGGGACGAACTTGGCAAATCAGCCGGAATTGCTCGTAGAGGAGCTGGCGCTGCTGGGCGAGGGGCCGCTGTGGCTGCCGGAGAGCAAGACAATCGTATGGGTGGATATCGAGGAAATGTGCATCCATCTGTATACGCCGGGAACGGAAAAGAAGGAAGTCATACCCGTTGGCGAGCGGATCGGCGCCGTTGTGCCTGCGGCGGACGGGCGCATGGTCTGCGCGCTGCAGACCGGATTCGCCTATCTGGATTTAGCCTCCAGAAGTTTGGAGCGAATTGCCGATCCGGAAGAAGATCAGCCGGACAATCGGTTTAATGACGGAAAATGCGATCCGGCCGGCCGCTTCTGGGCGGGGACCATGCCGCTTGAAGGCGGTAGCCCGGCCGGGGCGCTGTACAGGCTGGATGGTGACGGCACCGTTACTAAAATGCTTGCCGGAGTTGGCTGCTCCAATGGTCTAGCCTGGAATGCTGAAGCGACTGCTATGTATTATATCGACACGCCTACCGGCCGGGTCGATCAGTTTGACTATGATGTTCTGACAGGCAACATCAAGAACCGGCGGACAGCCTTTCACCTTCCGCCCGATCAAGGATTCCCCGATGGAATGACTATCGACATCGAAGGCATGCTGTGGGTGGCTCATTGGGGAGGAAGCTGCGTGAGCCGCTGGAATCCGGTTACCGGGAAGTGTCTGGAGAGCGTGCAGCTGCCCGTATCCCAGGTAACCTCCTGCTGCTTCGGCGGGGAAAACCTGGATGAACTGTATATCACGTCGGCGAGAGATGGCCTCAGCGATGAGCAATTGCAAGGTGAGCCGCTTGCGGGCGGCATCTTCAAATATACACCCGGAGTCAGAGGGGTCACGGCAAATGTCTTCAAGAACAGGTAACGACGGTGGAAAGAGCACACAACCTTACTCGGCGGGCGGCGGTCTGGCTGAAGCGAGACGGAGAAACCGGTGAGAGCGGCCTATGAAAGGAACAAACTTGCTGATGCCGGGAGCATCAGGACTGTATTTTTCATCTGCTGGATCACATACACCTCGACGTACATCGGCCGGCTCAATTTCAACGCAAGCATGGGCGAGATGATGACCTCCGATCATTTCAGCAAGTCCCAGCTTGGACTCGTGGCGGCAGCCTTTTTCTTCGCCTATGGCATCGGCCAGTTCATAAGCGGCATTCTGGGTGACCGGGTATCCCCCAAGCTTCTGGTGTTCCTTGGACTCACTTGTTCTTCGGCATTGAATCTGGCGATGGGGATCAGCTCAACCTATGAAATGATGGTCATTCTATGGTCTCTTAACGGGCTGGCGCAGTCCTTGACCTGGTCGCCGATGGCGAAGCTCATTGCCGACAGGCTGCCGAAGAAAGAGAGCTTCAGAGCGCTGGCGGTCCTTACGACCACCGTCCCGGCCGGTACGCTAATCACCTACCTGATGTGCTCCTTGCTCATTGATTATTCGGGCTGGCGGATGGTGTTTGATATGGCGGCCTTCCTTATGTTTCCCGTTGCCGTAGTCTGGTATATCGTCATCTCGAAGCTGGAACACAAGGCGGACAACGGCGGATTCACAGAACAATCCCCGGCTCTAGCCGCCACCGGCACAACCTTTCCTCTTCATCATACGCCCCTGTATACGTTGTTTGCAGTCTCCGGACTGCTGTTCATTGGCATGGGAGCCATGCTTCACGGCATTTTGAAAGACGGAATTATGACCTGGATGCCCACCTACCTAGCGGAAGGATATCATACCGGCTCTTCGCTTGCGATCCGATTAACGATGGTTCTGCCGGTTATTAATCTGGCGGGCGTCTATTTGGCGGGCTTGATCAATCGGAAAATATTCCAGAATGAGCTGGTTACGGCAGCGGCCCTGTTTGCCCTGACCGTGCTGGCTTTGCTGGTTCTTATAGGGTATGGAAAAAATAGCCTGCCGCTCGCGCTCCTGATGCTGGGGATCGTCACCTCGGCAATGCTGGGAGTGAATGCGATGCTGGTAAGCTTCGTACCGGTCTACTTCAGGGAGAGCGGAAGAGTATCGACCGTCTCCGGGCTGCTAAATTCGGCAACTTATGTGGGCAGCGCCCTTTCCAGCTATGGAATCGGAGCTGTTGCCGAACAGTTGGGCTGGGGCTTCACCCGGTTGTCATGGTGTGTGCTGGCATTGGGAGGGGCCGTGATCTGCGTAATCGCGAGCGGCCGCTGGCGGGCTTTTACGAGAAAGATCTAGAACAAGAATGCTAGGGCGAAGGAGAGTTCATATGAAGCTTCAGTATTTAGGCACGGCGGCGGCGGACGGATGGCCCGCTCTTTTTTGCAAATGCGAGCCTTGCGAGGCGGCCAGAAGGGCAGGCGGGAAAAATATCCGCACCAGGTCCCAGAGCATTATTGATGACTGTCTGCTTGTCGACATGCCGCCGGATACTTATTATCATGCGCTGAAATACAATGTGGATTTATCGGCCATCGGGCATATCCTGATCACCCATTCCCATGAAGACCATTTCTATCCGGCAGATATGATTCTGAAAGCCGAGCCTTATGCCCATCTGGGCGAAGCCAAGAGCATTAGCGTGTATGGCAACAGGGTGATTGTGGACATGCTGCGGCAGGCGATGGACAGTAGCGGGATTGAGGACATTGAGGATTATATAAATCCGGTATATGTGGAGCCTTTTGTACCTTTTGCGATTGGTCCGTATACGGTAACTCCGCTGCCCGCCTACCATATGCCCAATGAAGAATGTTACATCTACTGCATCGAGAAGGACGGCAAAAGGCTGCTCTACGGTCATGATACAGGGGTGTTTCCGCAGCCGACCGCTGAGTATATTGCCCGGACCTTTTTCCATTTGGTGAGCCTGGACTGCACGTTCTGCTTAAGACCGTGGGAGCACGGCCATCTGGGGCTTCCGAATAATGCCGAGATCCGGAAGGAGATGCTGGAACAAGGCTCTGCGGATCAAAATACCATGTTCGTCATCAATCATTTCTCCCATAACGGCTACACCATCCATGATGAACTTGTCCCGCACGCGGAAAAATTGGGCTTCATCACGGCGTTCGACGGCATGATTATTGAGGTTTGAGGATTGGGGCTTGGGGTTTGAAACAAAGTGAGGAGTGACTGAAGAATGGCGGTTGTTGAATGGAAAGGATCTCAGCTGATCCAGGACGGAGAGCCGGTTCAGCTCCTGTCGGGAGCGCTGCATTATTTCAGGGTGGTGCCCGAGTATTGGGGTGACCGGCTGCTCAAATTGAAGGCTTGCGGGTTCAATGCCGTGGAGACTTACGTGCCGTGGAATTTCCATGAGCCGAAGCCCGGGCAGTTTCGCTTTGAGGGCATGGCTGATGTGGAGCGCTTCATCCGGTTGGCGGGGGAGCTGGGCTTGTTCGTTATCGTCCGCCCAAGCCCTTACATCTGTGCGGAGTGGGAGTTCGGCGGGCTGCCTTCATGGCTGCTGGCGGATTCAGAAATCCGGCTGCGCTGCCAGGATGAGAAATTTCTGAGCCGGGTGGACAGTTACTATGATGAGCTGCTGCCCCGGTTAAAGCCGCTGCTGTGCACCAATGGCGGACCGATCATTGCGCTGCAGATCGAGAACGAATACGGCAGCTACGGCAATGACCTCCGGTATTTGGAGCATATCCGCCAGGGAATGATCAAGCGCGGAATGGATGTCCTGCTGTTCACCTCGGACGGGCCAACAGACCATATGCTGCAGGGTGGTTCAGTGCCGGGGGCCTGGGCTACTGTGAATTTTGGGTCCGGTACGAAAGAAGCCTTTGCCAAGCTGCGCCAATATCAGCCTGATCAGCCTCTGATGTGCATGGAGTATTGGAACGGGTGGTTCGACCATTGGGGAGAGTCTCATCATACGCGGGACGCCGCCGATGTAGCCAAAGTATTCGAAGAGATGCTGGAGGAGAAGGCATCGGTTAATTTCTACATGTTCCACGGCGGAACGAATTTCGGGTTCTGGAACGGGGCGAACTGCCAGCTGAAGGATCAGTATGAGCCTACGGTTACGAGCTATGACTATGATTCGCTCTTGAGTGAAAGTGGCGAGCCGACGGATAAATTCTTCGCGGTGCGTGACATCATCGCCAAATACAAGGATATCGGCGAGCTGAAGCTGCCTGAACCGATTGGCACGAAAGCGTATGGCGAGGTTGCGATGACCGGGCGGGCGCCGCTGTTCACCCAGGCGGACCGGCTCTCTGCTCCTGTCCGCAGAACGAATCCCGAGCCGATGGAGATACTGGGCCAGGATTACGGGTTTATTGCATACAGCACATGGATTTCCGGCCCCAGAGAGAAGCAGCACCTTGTCATCCAGGAGGTTCGGGATCGTGCGCTGGTCTTTCTGGACGGGAAGCTTCAGGGCGTGCTGGAACGCGGGAAGCCGGAGCTGTCGGTAGCGTTCGCAGTGCCGGAGGAAGGTGCGGAGCTGACCATTCTAGTTGAAAATATGGGGCGGATCAACTATGGTCCGTATTTGAGAGACCCGAAGGGAATTACGGAGGGGGTCCGGCATGGATTTCAGTTTCTGTTCGGCTGGACGATCCACTGTTTCCCGCTTGAGGATTTGTCCGCACTGCAATTTGGCGATGTGTTTGTCGATGAATCTGGCGATGTATCTGGCGATGAATCAGTATTGAACAGCCCGTCCTTCTACCGGGGATACTTCGAGGTTGATGAGGCGAAGGATACCTTCCTTCGGCTGGACGGCTGGACCAAGGGAGTCGTATTTGTGAACGGTTTCAATCTGGGGCGGTACTGGAACATAGGTCCTCAACGCACATTGTACGTGCCTGCGCCCCTCTTGCGCCAAGGCTGCAATGAGCTGATCGTATTCGAGCTGCACGGAACCGCCCGTGAGGTTGCAGTCTTTGTGGATACACCAGATTTGGGTCCATCGGATGAACAAAGTTACGAAGACTGAGAGTACCGGAATGTGCTGAAAATAGGACATCAATCTCTTTTCGATTAGGAGGAAGACTTCTTTCGGGGAGAGTTAGATGTTAAGTGATGTGACATAGAAAGCTGCTTTTTATTCGGAAATGGGATGGGTTTAGGATAAGTTTCTCTTTTTTACGACAAAATTAAGCATTTTCCGAGGTCTTATGACAGCTTTTCTGACAAAAATTCGTTGACGTTCATTAGCTTTGGGTGATATAGTATCCTCAGATTTAATAAGTGGAATTTATTTTCAGTATACTGAAAATCGGAAATGATCGGAGGGGATCAAAAAAGTCTGCACTACTGAATTTGTAATAGTTCGCTTCAAGTCAAATGTAATCTTGCCAATTGGTGGAGGCTGTCTCTTCGGAATATGTGGAGAGCTGTGAGGCTGCCGAGTGAACCGTAAATGATCATGGGGAGGTTCTGGAATGAGGAAAACGTTCAGCGGATTTATTGCGATTCTAATGGCTGTCATGTCCATATTTACATTCACGCCGCAGGGGAATGTGCTTGCAGCAGGAGGCGGGGAGACGTATTACGTCTCCAATGAGGGGGCGGATACGAACGCCGGCAGCGCTGCTGCACCATTCAAGACGTTGGCAAAAGGCGTGTCCCAATTGCTGCCCGGCGATACGTTAGTCATTAAGGCGGGCGAGTATACGGAAGCGCTGCTGGTGGATGGCTTGGCCGGAACCGCGAACGCTCCGATTACGATCCGCGGAGAGGCCGGTACGAATATAACAGGCAGCGCTTATGTCAACGCTCCGTTCTGGAAGAACTTTACCCTCAGCATTACGAACAGCCAATATGTCAACATCAGCAATATCAGCTTTGCATTTGGCGGTTCACCGGAGTCGGGTGACAGCTATACCGCCGGAATAAGCGGAGTGAAGAATGTTAAAGTCCAGAACAGTTATTTTGCCGCCAGCGGCCCCGCTTATGCTGTATTTTACCTGAATACGAACAATGAAAATCTGGTGATTGACGGCAACTATGTTGAAGGCTCGGACAATGCCTTTTATGGCTATGGAATTAACAATACGACCATCACCAACAATATCTTCACTGAATGGTGGACCTTTCATTTTGAATCCAGCACTTCTACAAACAATGTAATCAGCAATAATGTGTTTGCCGGCGCAGGCGAGCATTTCTACGGTGGAACCTATGAGAACAGCATCATCACCAACAATATTTTTCTCGGGAATCCGTCGATGGCCCAGGGCAGCGGAAATACAGTCGGGTATAACAGTGTTACGAGTGACAGCCTGAGAACCTCCTCCACGGATGTTGTGGGAACAGCAGCAGACACCTTCGTATCAGACTCCGATTATCATCTGAAAGAAGGCAGCCCCAGCATTGATTCGGGCACTTACACCGGGATGCCGCAGGCTGACCGTGACGGGAATGAGAGATACGGCCCTGCGGACATTGGAGCGTATACGTACGGCAAGGTGTATTACCTGGACGCCAATGCATCAGGCGGTGGAGACGGTTTAAGCGAATCGACTGCGTTTAACAACCTGAATGATGCGAATTTGACGCTTGAACCGGGAGTTACGCTGCTGGTTAAACCGGGCAGCTATGCCGGGACTCTAACCATTACGGGAACTGGTGCGCTGGATACGAAATCCATTACGATTCGCAAGTTGGGCGAAGGCACAGCCAGCATCGATGGCGGCTCAAGCCCGGCGATATCATTGATCCATGCTGCGAATGTGAGCATTGAAGGACTGTCGCTCGCAAGCAGCGGGATATCCGCAATTGTCGCTGACGGTGCAATCCATAGCGAAATTTCCGGTTCGACGGTTACTGGCGCGACCTATGGAATTGAAATTGCCGGAAATACCCGGGGATCGAAATTCTATAGCAATACTTTTAGTCAGCCTGACGGAAGCGGGATCTGGTTGAAGGACTCCACGGATAATCAAATTTACAACAACATCTTTGACAACCAGACTGGTATTCGGAACGAGGGCGGCAGCTTTACTGATACCCTTATCATGAACAATGTATTTGTATCCCATGGCAGCGATGGAGCCAATATTGCGCTTGCGGAAACCAATACGGGCAATACCATTGCCAACAATATTTTCCGGGCACAGGGACCTGCGGCTATTTCAACAGTCGGTTCAGCCGTGTATTTCCTGGATGCCGAATCGAATAATACGGTTGATTATAACTTATACGACAGCACCAGTTCGCTGGCAGGCAAGCCAGGGAATGAGACCCACAGTATATATGCCGATCCTTTGTTCGTGAGTGCTTCAGATTATCATCTGCAATTGGGCAGCGCGGCGATCAATGCGGGCACGGATGTGAATGCCCCGGCATTTGATCGGGACGGCAGAGGCCGCCTCGGTATAGCGGATATCGGAGCCTATGAATATTTAGGAGATTCCACCGCTTTCTATATTGTCAATCAGACTCCGCAGGGCAAAGATGTGCCTGTGAATTCGGCGATAGAGTTCACGCTATCGGAACCTGCTAATGCGAATAATGGTAATTTCACGAATAATATTTCGGTTACAACAGTCGTTGACGGCAGCACGGTACAAGTACCGGGCAGCTTCAGTGCGGCGGATCACGAAGCGGGAACTACGATTACTTTTACACCGGAGAACCGTTTGAATTATGATGCCACTTATACCGTTACGATCAGCAAGAATCTGATGAGCTCGAACGGCAATTATCTTCCGGCCGACGTCTCCTGGAGCTTCACCACCGAAGCTTTTATTATGAATGAATATTACATTTCTCCAACTGGCAGCGATGCTAACTTAGGAACGATTGACAGCCCCAAGAGAACGGTGTCGAGCAGCCTGATATCCAAACTAAAGGCAGGGGATACGGTCTACTTCAGGGAAGGCACGTATAACGGCGTTATTGTGCTGCAGACCTACTCGGGTACGGAGGACAAGCCGATCACCTTCAAAAGCTATCAGAATGAAAAGGCAGTCTTAACGTCGGATAACCCGGACTACATCATCTATCTAGGCCATAGCCGGAACATCCGGATTGAAGGGCTGACCTTTGCGCCGAATGCGTCGCAGAACGGATCACGCGGCACGGCTATACGCATTGATAATCATACGGCAGGCAGACAGGCCAGTTCGAATATTACGGTTAAAGGCAACCTGTTCCAGAACGTCGATACCGCAATTGCGACAAGAGACCTGGTGAATATCGGATTCGGCAATTTCGAGTTCTCCAACAATGTCATCTTCTCGAATGGCGGCTGGGGATTGTATTTCCAGGAGGTCAGGGAGCAAGCGGGCAGCTACGGCAAGATCTTCAACAATGTGATCTATGGAGCGTCACGCAGCATTAATCTGTGGGGCAGAAGCACAAATCTGCTGTTCTACAATAATACGTTTGCAGATACGTACGATGCTGTAGGCGGAAGCGGCAAATATGATGTGTATCCGGTGCAGGGCACATATGATCCTGTAGGGGCACCCATCAACATTTCAACCGATTTGGTATTCAAGAACAATATCTTCACGAAGCCGATCCGCACCCAGCTGGAAGGCGGGAAATCCATCATTGATGCCTCACAGAATGTGGTGTTCGAGAACAATGTGTACTCCATCAATGGCACCCAGAGAGTGACTTACAATTTGGGCGGTGAGGGCCCTGTTCTGACACTGGCTCAGCTGCAGAGCGGAACGGCATGGGCCAATCAGGGCCGACCGCTGGAAACCAACGGGAAGTTCGGCGAAGTGGCTTTTGCGGATGCGGCCAATGATGCCAGAATTATATTTGCCACGAACCCCGCAATCGGTGCGGCAGATTCTACTATTATTCCGGGTGTTTCGGCCCCGGCGACCGATATTAACGGGAATCCAAGAACGCAGAATGAAGCTGGCGCCTATGCATTTGACCAGACCTTTGCTTTTGTCGGGAACAATACCGGAACCGTGGACGGATCGCCCGCGCATCCTTATCCTTCAATTACCGCTGCGGTGAATGCAGGGGCGAAGAACATCCAGGTAATGGCGGGCAGCTATGACACTGATGAGAACATTGAGATGCCGTCATCGGCTGGCGACGGTGACGTAACCGTATCGCCGTATAATGGTGACGTTATTTTGAACGGTACGGTGAATATTGCAGGCTCAGCGGATAAGGCGATTACGGTGAAAAATCTGACCTTTGCCGGGAACATTGCGGTATCGGGACAGCAAGTAACCATTGACGGCAGCCGGATAAAAGGCACGCTTTCCCTGGATCAGACGGATGGAGCGGTGGTTGCCAATACGGTGTTTGCTCCTAAAGCTGCGGATGCCATTGCTGTCAACAACAGTGTGAACAGCTCCATTGTCAACAACGTCATTACGGAGAGACAGAATGCGGTCTCCTTGACGGCAGCATCTACAAGTAACAAGGTCTACAATAATACGTTCTATGCAAATGGAAAGGATGTTGAAATCAGCGCCGATTCCATCGGCAATACTTTTAAAAATAATATTTTCTCCACCAAAATGGACAGCACCGCAAATAACGAGTTTGATTATAATCTGTACAATGCGGATGTGATTTCCCCGGCGGATTTAAATGCCGTAACGGAGAGTCATGCTGTGAAGGCATCTGCCGAATTCATCAACGCCAAGGCTCAGGACTACCGAATCTATAAGCAGAGTCCGGCAGTAGGCGCTGGTATTAAAGATGCCAATTCTCCGGCCAAGGATATTAACGGCATCACACGAAAAAATCCGCCGGACATCGGCGCCTATGCGGCGGCGGCTGTCGAGAATAGCTATTATGTCGATGCTGCGGCCGGTGATGATGCCAACTCAGGAACAGCGGCGTCGCCGTTCAAGACGATAGGCGCGGCGTTGAATGCTCTGCGGAATGGTGAAGCCGTGATTGTCAGAGCAGGCACTTATAATGAAAGCATAAGTCTTGCGAACCGGGCGGGACAGGAAGCAGATGATTATGTAATCCGGGCAGACGGCGCCGTTATTTTGAACGGTAAAATTACGCTGGACGCCGCAACCGGCGTCACCATCGACGGCTTCACGGTAAATGCCGGTGCGGGGAACACGGCAGTCGCGCTAACATCTTCGCCGAAGGCTCAGCTGAATCATTTGACGATCGCAAATGCCAAGAACGGGATCAGCGCTTATGACAGCCCGGATCTCTCTATTGCCAAGGTTACTATTAATAACGTGGAAAAAGGGATTGTTCTGGACGGCGCCAGCAAGGTGAGTCCGGTATCGGTTACCCAATCCAAGGTTGATCAGGCAAGCAGCACTGCAATTGAAGCGAGTAATCAAATCACCCTAACCCTGCACAGCAGCCTGATTACCAATTCGGCAGCAGGCATTGTGGGAACAGGGCAATCCAGTTTCTTCATTATAAATAACACCTTCTATAACAACAGCGGATACAGTCTTGATGTAACCCAGGCGGCCGGCAATGAGACCAATCTGGATATCATCAACAATATCTTCTCGCGAAGCGCCAGAGGGCAGGGGGCATACACCCGAATCGCCAAGAGCTCGGGATTCATCTCGGATTACAACCTGTATGATGCGGATGCGGAAGAGAAGATCACCCATATCAATGATACCGATCAGACCTTAGCGGAAACGGCAGCAGGCGGCAGTGAACAAAAGGGACGCCTCGGCGATCCCAAGTTCAAGAATGCGGCGGACGGTGATTTCAATCTCGTGAAGGGGAGCGCTGCAGCGAGAAATGGTGTGAAATCGGTCAGCGATATTTCAGCAGACGGTTCTTCCCAAGATATTCTCGCTCCTGCCGCAGATTATGAAGGCACACCATTCAGTGAACTGGCTCAGGATATTGGCGCGTATTATTCGCCTTACAGCATGAAGACCATCCACCTGGCAGGCGACAATGCGGGATCGCTTAGTGGAGACGGTTCGGCGGAGCATCCGTTCCGGACTTTTGCCCAGGCTATTAATGCAGCGGATTCCGGCGATACGATCATTGTTCATAAAGGGATATACTCCGGCCGGTACGATATTAATGACAAGCATGGTGTCGCGGATGCGCCTATTGTCATCAAAGCCAGCACAGACCCGAATGATCCGCTGGATTTGGTCAATTCATCGCTGCCCGGCCCTGTCTTTACGAGCAAAATCAATTATGCCGACCGTGATGAAGAAGCCAAAGACGAGCTGATGACGAAGATTACGAACAGCTCCTACATTACTATCGAAGGGCTCTCCATCACAGGCTTCAGAGGGGCGGGCATCTGGACGCTGGACAGCGATAACCTCGTATTGAAGAATTTGAAAATATGGGATATTGATACACCCGAAGAGATTACATCCGGGGTACAGGGCTTGTTGATTAATGGGACGACGAATTCCCAGTTCAAAGACATCGACATTTGGGACATCGGCCAGACGAGAAAGAGCCAGGCAGACCATGGCGCTTATGTCGGCCACAGCTCCAATCTTGTATTTGACGGGATCAAAGTATCGAATTCGCCAGGCGGCGGCATCCAGTTCTACGCCGGTGATAATTACAGCATTCAATCGACGGATGTTGTCATCAAGAACAGTGTATTCTCTGAATCCAAATACGGCCTGATCCTCGTCGGAATCCAGGGATTCACCGTTACCAACAATACGTTCTATAACAGCTGGGCCAACGATTTGTATCTGGACTGGAATGTGCGAGATAACCTGTTCCAGAACAATATTTTCTACAACGACCGCTCAGAGGAATACAACTCGGTCGACGGGATGGTCAAGCCGGTGATTGTCGGCTATCAGTACAATACCGTAAGAACGAATCCGGATCAGTCTACAACCAATATGGTTGAGGATAACACGTTCCGAAATAACTTGTATGAATACACGACGTTCCCTGCGAACGCGCAATTCGGCGCTTCGGTAATGCCGATTCAGGAATTTATGGCAGCCGAAAATGCGGCGGCAACGAACAACAAGTACTCGAATATGTTCACAGGCAGCGTGAAATTTAAAGGCACTCTTGCCGGTACAGATGATGAGTATGAAAGAGCGCAGCTTATCTTCGACAATATTCTGGATCTGACCTCCGGCAGCGACGCGATAGACAAAGGAGTAAGCGAAGACGCGCCAACTGTCGATATTCTTGGACGCAGCAGAGTGAATGAACCTGATCTGGGTGCGTATGAGTATATCGGAACGGATAATGGTGAAGGAAATGGCAATAATGGCGGCGACAATGGCAACAACGGCGGCGACAATGGCAACAACGGCGGCAATAACGGCGGAGACAACGGCGGTAATAATGGAGGCGACAACGGGAATAACGGCAACAACGGTGATAATGGTAACAACGGAAACAACGGAAACAATGGAAACAACGGCAGCTCCGCCGGTGCTGGCGCAGGAGGACTGAATGACAGCAGCGCAGCAACTCTTGAGCTGACGTCCAGTCAGCTTGCCGGGCTGTTCAATCAGGCGAGTGCAGACAACAGTGGTGTCAGAACGTTAACCATCAAGCTCGAAAAAGCAGACGGTGATGGGAATTATGTGCTGAAATTGCCTGCCGATGCACTGACAGCAGCTCAAGCTAACAAAAAGATCATCATCGAAACACCTGTCGGGTCCCTGACTGTGCCCGCAAATATGCTGACCCAGAGCGCTGCAGGAAATGCTGCTCATATCGAACTTAGCGTAGGCCTTGCCGATAAGTCGAAGCTGAGCAAGGAACTGCAGACGCAGATCGGAGACCGGCCATTGATTGAGCTTACACTGTTGGCCGACGGGAAGAAGATCGCCTGGAATAATCCAGGAGCTCCGGTGACCGTTGCAATGAACTATACCCCTACAGCGCAAGAGCTGAAAGAAGCGGAGCATTTGGTAGTTTGGTATGTGGATGACAAGGGAGGGGTATCAGCTGTTCCGAGTGGAAAGTATGACCCTGCCTCCGGTACAATCACCTTTACGACGACACATTTTAGCCTGTATGCAGCGGCATTTGTGCACAAGACATTCGATGACACCGCCAAGTACGGATGGGCCGAGCATCAGATCGCTGTTCTTGCATCGAAGGGAATTATAAGCGGCACTTCGGATACGGCGTATTCACCGGGAGCCAACATTACGAGAGGCGACTTTATCAAGCTGCTTGTCAACGGACTCGGACTGAGTGCGGCTGCGGATAGCAGCTTCGATGACATTAGACCATCCGATTATTACTATGAAGCAGCGGGTATCGCCAAGAAATTAGGCATAACAGAAGGTGTCGGCGACAACCGGTTTGATCCGAAGGCTTATATTACGAGGCAGGATATGATGGTGATGGTAGGCAACGCGCTTCACGCCGCAGGCAAGCTGTCCGTAACGAGAGATGCGGGTGTGCTCGCAGCTTACAGCGACGCTTCAAATATTGCACCATATGCCGCAGCCAGCGCTGCCAATCTTGTCGATCAAGGCATCATCAAGGGAAGCGGCGGACGCATCAACCCGCTGGGCTATGCAACAAGAGCTGAAATAGCAGTTCTGATCTATACGGTTTACAACATGTGAAAGTGAATTGATTATCTAAATCTCGTACGAGTAGACAACAGTCAAGGCTGAGAGAGCCTTGACTGTTGTTTTTTATTGGCTTGTCTGACAGGGCAGCAGAGCAGTTAATGACTCTCTAATCATTTTTAATTAACATAATCATTAATTGAATTCGACCTTCCTCTCATATACCTTGTCATTTTGCATGACTTGTTGAATATTTATGGCATTGACTTCCCGAACGAAATAATGACTTTGTAATTTATAACTTAATTAATATTAACATTAATTAAAGGTCATTCCGATTTCATCATTTCCATTTTCAATAACTATCGCCGCTAGGAGGGCTATATCGTGACACTGCACAACAGCCAATACTCAGGATATCTTCTGGTTCATTTTATCGGGGAGCAGCCTGATGGGGAACAGGTCTATTTCTCTTACAGCGAGGACGGCCTGCATTGGAAGGACTTGAAAGCGGGCTTGCCGGTTCTGCGTTCGGAGCTGGGGGAGAAGGGCGTGAGAGATCCTTTTATCGTTCGCTCGCTGGGGGAAGACAAGTTCTATTTGATCGCCACCGATCTTCACATTGCAGCCGGAAAAGGCTGGGAAGCCGCAGTGAATGAGGGCAGCCGTGACATCATCATCTGGGAATCGCCCGACCTGGTGAATTGGTCTTCACCCTGGTCTGTAACGGTCGGCGTAGAAGGGGCCGGGTGCGTCTGGGCTCCGGAAGCGATTTATGACGAAGCAGCGGATGATTTCCTGGTGTTCTGGGCCTCCGCTACACAGGAGCCGCAGGAGAATGAACGGAAGCATAAAATCTACAGCGTGCGGACGAAGGATTTCCGCAAGTTTGGTACGACTGAAAAATATATCGAACGGGACAACGATATCATTGATACCACGATTATTGAGCAGGGCGGCGCTTACTACCGGTTCTCCAAAGATGAGACGACCAAGAATATCCGGGTTGAAAAAGGCTCATCGCTGCACAAGGAAGCCTTCACCCCTTTGAGCGCTCCCGTACTGGAGGGATTGACCGGTGTGGAAGGGCCGCAGATTTTCAAGCTGGGTGATCGCGAGCAATGGTGCCTGATTTGTTCTATGAACTATGATATGTAGTCCGTAATAATTTGAGGTTCAACCGACAGGCAGCGGGCAGAACTGGAAGCTGATGAAGACCAAGGTGGGCAAGGTTGAAGGCAACCCAAAAAGCGGCAGCTTTCCGAAATCGGAGGCTGGCCGCTTTGTCATTGCATTTGGTCAAGTCCGCTCCTTAGCATCAGTGAAGAACAGAGCGCGATGCGGCCAGTTGGCAAGCCTGTAAAGTTCATTAAGAACATTACTGCTTCCAGATGTCCAGCGGAACTGCCTGTTCGGAATGCCCCAGCTTGTCCAACCCGTAGAGGTCTTCAAGAGTGCGTAGCAGCGAGTAGTGGCTGCTCTTCTGCGTGATCGTCTTCTGCGCGACCATAGGGCCGATGATAAGAGTGGGAATTTTATTATTCGAGCTCATGTCATCCTCGTCCCAAGTGACGACTAACATGCTGTTGTGGGTCTTGGCCCACTGAATGTATCCGGAAAGATGCGATTTCAGCCAATCATCCGCTTCCTTGATCGTTCCGTCATGGATATCGTGATCCAGATTCGGAATGACGAATGAAACGGTTGGCAGCCGGTCGTATTGCTTCGGGAACGAACTCATCGGCAGATTGACGCTGCTGGGCACATTGGAGAAATCAACCCAGGGATTATGCTTCCGGGCGTATTGCGTGCTCAGTTTGTAAGGTCCGGTATAGCCCGTGTAAGGCAGCTCCTTGAGTTGATCCTGAATAAAGAGCGAGATAGTTAGGCTGGCTCGGATGGGTGACTGCGTAATGGCTGGTCAGGTTCGCCCCCTGTTTTGCCAACTGATTGATATACGGAGCAGACTTGCTCCCGATAATCTCAAGGTAGGAATGATTCTCCTCCACGACGATAACCACATGGTCGACTGTCGGCAGCAAGGATTGTTTGGCCGCGGGCTTCGTGGTCCGTGCAGCGTCTGTGGGCTTCGAATCAGCTGCCATACAGGCGGCAAGAATCAACAGGGCCGTAAGGGCCGGCAGTATGCGCATTGTATCCTCCCACTATAAATTAATGAAATACGAATAATCAGTCCTTTCCCACTATAAAGCACAATGGTTAAGAGATGTTTAATTGACAATTCGAATCGGGAAGCGTATTTTTTTGATTGAACGATGTTAAATATATATAACGATGTTCAAGGAAGGCGTGAGCGGCTTGGGGTGAAGGAAAGAAAGGAACGGGAAAAGGAGAAGCAGCGGGAGCTAATTCTGCAGGCAGCAAGCGAGATATTTGCACAAGAGGGGCTGGAGAAGCTTTCCATCCGTAAAATCGCGGACAAGATTGAGTATTCACCGGCGATTATTTATCACTATTTTGAAAATAAGGACGATATCATCAATCATCTGATGACCCGGGGCTACGGCCGGTTAATGGCTTCTTTATCTTCTTCTGCACAGAACGGACACGATGTGCCGGAGATCAGGCTGAGAAAGCTGATGCGCAGCTATATCGAAGCCGCTCTCGACATGCCGGATGAGTATATGGCGGTTCAGCTCAGTTCATCCCCGGATATTTTGCAGCATACTACATTCCTGTATGAAGGTGCTTCCGTTCAGAAGTCTGCCCTGACCCTCCTATTCCAGTGTTTGAATGAATTCATGGGAACCGCCGGCCAGGAGGACGCAGCTAACGAGAATCAGGAGCTGACTGCACAGGTTATCGCAGCCTCTTCGCTCGGGCTAGTCATCAAGCTGATCCAGGAGAAGAACATCGGAGAAGAGCAAAAGAGCCGTCTTATCGATCATTATTTGGATTGGGCAATTGCAGGGGCGAAGACATTGGGGACCGGAACGGAGCGCCAGAGCGATGAATGACAGTGTGGAAGGAAACGAATATGCCTGAATGGTTATGGATCGCTTTAGCTGTATTGGACATTCTGATCGTCACGGTCGTTCTTGCCGCAGCCATTTCCAAGACCGTATTTGATCGAAATGCGAATAAGCTGGCTGGAGAGCTATTACACGGAAGTCCTGCCGCAAGCCCCGGAATCGCAAGTCCCGGAATCGCAAGTCCCGGAATCGTTATGGCGGAGGATCTGGATGGCCTGCCCCTTCCCGTCAGGAAATGGCTGGAGGGTGCTCATATTATCGGAACAGAAAAAATCACTTCCGTCCGGCTGAAGCAGACAGGACAAATGCGGACGAAAGAAGGCGGCCCATGGATGAAGGTCCGGGCCGAGCAGTATTTCCGGGCGGATGAGCCGGGGTTTGTCTGGAAAGCTGACGTTCAAATGGCTCCGCTCCTTCACCTCTCCGGACTTGACAGCTATCAGGCAGGACATGGCCGGATGAGCATCAAGCTGTTGTCGCTGCTGCCTGTGGTGGATGCGAAAGGCCCTGAATTGGACTACAGCACAATGGTCAGATATTTGGCAGAGATGCCCTGGTTTCCGGCGGCGGCAATTAGTCCCTATATCCGGTGGGAGCCGATCAATGATCGCTCTGCACTTGCTGCCATCAGCTACAAAGGGATCAGCGCGTCGGGAGTGTTCGCTTTCAATGATCAAGGGGATCTGATCAGTATTCCAGTGCGAGATTACCGATATTGAATATAATAATCCGAACTTGTATTGAAAAATCGATGACTCCGCTCATAAAATCTCCCCCTCACAATATATGTATATAGACATTGAGGGTGGGGGGGAGAATTTTGTCCAATGAGTTCGTTGTCCGCTCGCTAGATGAAGTAAGATTCTGGTCACGCATAATGAAAGAGCATTCGCTGTTTCTCAGGCTTGGTTTCAGGTGTGAGGATACGCAGCTGATTAATGAAGCCAATCATTTCTACAGCGTGTTTGAAGCGATCGAGAGCAAGGCGAACGCTTATGATGCCGGGACGGACCCGCAGACTATCCAGCGCTTCAACATCGAGGTTCATACGGCCGCGTGCCATATTTGGGCGTTTAAAAGAAAAGTGCTCGGGCTGATCCTGCAATGCCGGCTTCCCGGTCAGACGAACTTCCCGCTGCTGGTCGATCATGTGAGCAGAGAAGCCAATTATTTCCGAAACCGTCTTGAACAGCTGAACGCCGGACAATTGGACCCTCTGCCGGATGCGATCATTAATGAGAATGTATTCTTCCTGAGAATTATGGCGGATCATGCGAAATTTATCGGTCATCTTCTGGATCCTTCCGAGCGTAAGCTCGTTGACCAGGCCAAACAGTTCAGCGATGAATTTGACACTCTGCTGTTTCAAGCCCAGGATATCGAATCCATGCGTCCGCAATCTCAAACCGTTCCTCTGCTGGATCAGTTTCTGGATCAGAACAGGGTCTCGGTTAAATCGCTGCGGGACTTCAAGAAGACCGCCCGCGATTTGATTGAAGCATGCCGGATCAAGAGCATTATCCATCCGCTGCTGGCCGACCATGTATTTCGCGAGGCGGAGAGATTCCTGTTCATTATTGATATGTTCGAGAGGACGCTCACCGGCACAACGGCAAAGAATGTGCAAATCCATCATTAAGCGATACTGCCCCAATTTTGAAGCCTGCAAATCAACGTTTGCAGGCTTCTTTCTGCTGTTCTGAGATCGTATACGATGAGATGTGAAGAATCAGCGCATACCTATGACTGGACTTGGAGAGCCGGCATAATGTAATCCCAAGACTCAATAAACGCGAGACCAATCCAAAAGGAGCTGCTGAGTTGAAACCAATTCCTGTGAAAGGATATATTCTTCAAAACGAGGAAAAGGGCGGCGATCATTCGCATCGCGTCTATATCACTACATGGGACGGTCGGCCGGTTGTTCATACCCATCCTTTTTCCGGCGTTACCTCCTATGATGACGGACATGATCACAAGTACGCCGGTGTTACCGAGCCTGCCCCCAGCGGCGTCCCGCATGTTCACCGGTATTTCTCTATAACCTCGATAGATCAGGGACATACGCACGTGATTCAAGGGATAACCGGTCCGGCTATTCCGGTACCCGGCGGGCATATTCATCATTTCGAAGGGGTCACGACAATTGCCGGTAAAAGACCGCATTCGCACGACTATAAAGGGGTAACCGGCAAGGAGTCTTGATCCCTTGCATTTGCTGTTCAGGAAGCCGTTCGCAGTTACATGCATAGGAAGGATTGCCCCGGGAGTTATGCAGATGCAGAGGACTAACGGAGCAATCCTTTTTATGTTGGAAGACTTAATATGTTATATTAAATTTGAAATATATTTTTTGGAGAAAAGGGGATTATACATATTGGTTGCATAATGTTGCTTCTGACAAACCGAAAAGCCGGGTTGATTTCACCATGCTGAAAATATTGAGACTCATTCATAAAATGGCGGGATTGGCCGGAGCCCTGCTTATTGTGTTCATGGCAGTAACGGGTCTGTTGCTCAATCACCGGGAGTGGATCGGGTATAATACCGGGCGGGAAATGGAGCTGCAAAAGCTCATTTTTGCCCTGCATTCCGGAGCGGTCGGTGGTGGAGCCTTCAGATGGCTCACGGACATCGCCGCGATTTGCATGATCGTACTGAGCGTTACCGGAACCTGGATGTGGTTCAGGGGGGCTGCGGCTGCCAGACGAGCGAAAAGGAGAAACCGATTGTGAAAGGCAAACAAGCATTACTCTTCATATCTGCGGGACTATTGGTCTCGGCCCTGGCGGCCTGTGGCAATGGCAATGCCGGAACTGCAGAGCAGGAACATGCCGGGCATACCGCCCAGGCGAGTCACGCAGAGCACGCCAGACATACGATGACGGCGCAGCCGACGCCGGGAGCAGGAAGTACAGCGACTTCCCAGCCTGTGCAGACTGCTGGATCGACAGCCGCGGCGGAGAGCCCGGCGGCACAAGCCATCTGTGAGGAGCTGGACGGGCTGTTCGCGATCGAGAAGGAAGTCAATCAGGGCGATTTTGCAGCTGCTGCTGAGGCCTTTGAAGGATTGCATGAAGGATTTCATGCTATTCTTGCGATCGTGAAGGATAAGCTGGGATCGGCGTATTCGGAAGGCATGCATCCGGATTTCGACGCCCTGGAAGCGGCGATTCACACAAAGGATAAAGCGAAGACGCTGAAGCTGGTTCAGGCGAACCGGGCGGCGCTGAGCAAGGCAGCGGCGGATATGGGGATCGTCCTGAATCCATAATTCCGCAGCCGCTCAGCTTCGCAATCCTGCAACTCGCAGTCCGCAACTCACGAGCAAAATAAGTAAACACGAACGCCCCTTGGAGCTCCAAGGGGCGTTCGCTGTACAGAGGGTTCGCTGTACAGAGGGTTCGCTGTACAGAGGGTACGCTGTACAGAGGGTACGCTGTACAGAGGGTTCGCTGTACAGAGGGTTCGCTGTACAGAGGACTGCCTGGCCCGTGGTCTTCCGGCAATTATGCAGGAATGACAAGGGCTGCTAAGCAGTCGACAAAGAGGGGCCGGTCAAGCTTTCTTCTCAATCTTCGGCCGCCGGGCGATCAGAATGATCAGATCGACAAGCAGCACCGGCAGGGAGAGCCGCGCGGGGTACGCGAGATAGCGCGGCTCCCATTCCGGCGAGAATTTTTCCTTATAACGGCGAAGTCCTTTAAATCCGTACCAGTATCCTCCGTATTCATACACCCGCTTCGCCAGCTTCTCCTCCCGGATGGCAGCCTGCGTCTCCCCGACGCTCGACAGCGGCGCCATCCCCAGATTAAAGACGGCATATCCCTCTTCCTTGGACCATTCCAGCAGCTTGATGAACAGGAAATCCATCGTTCCGTTCGGCGTATCATGCAGATGCCGCATCAGATCGACCGATACGGTCTGCCGTCCGTCATACGCCGGCGCGAGTGAAGCGAAGGCCAGAATTTGGCTCTCTGCCCCGAGAAGCACGGCGATCTCTCCCTGCTGCAGATAGGCCGGGTCGAACCAGCCGAGCGAGAAGCCTTTTTCCCTGCGGCCGTTCAGCCATTCGTCCGAGATCACGCGGAGCCTGTCCAGAAAAGGCCCGTCATATGGGGGCTTCATGACCTGAACCGAATAGCCCTCCCGCTCGAAACGATTCTTTACTGTGCGCAGATTCGTATTGGCTTTGCCCGACAGCGTGAACGAAGGCAGATGCACCAGTGCTTCTTCCCCGAGCTTGAAGAACCGGTATCCGTTCTCGTGATACACCGGCAGATTGGCGGGAGAGACCTGATAGAAGACGACATCCAGATCATAGTTGTCGGCGAATGACTGAATTTCCTGGACAGCCTTGCTGATCAGCCGGGAATCTCCGATTGGATCGCCTAGCACAACCAGCCTGCTGCGAATAAGCGCGTACGGAATCAGTACCCGGCCTCCGCAAGCCCAGAAGAAGCTTTTATCGCCGGAATAGAGCAGATGGGTCAGCAGATTGCCCGGATTCCGCCCCAGAAATTCGCGGAGCTTGTCCCGCTCGGCCAGTGACGCGCCCGGGGTCTTCAGCGGGCTGGGCCGGAGGATCATGGCAAGCGTGAAGGACAGCCAGGTGACGGCCAGCGCCGTCACTGCGGCGATTGTATGCTCATTCCGGTCCAGAATGAGGTGCTTCAGCTGCGCCTGCGGCAGATAATGCAGGAATCTGGGCTGGGTTCCTGCTGCGATCACGTTGTAGAGATAGACCATGACAAGCGTGATCAGCGCCCACGCCGCCGTCACCCGGCGTCCGACCGGAGCCGCCACTCGGTAGAAGCGTGAGCGGGATAGATAGAGCAGCAGGGCCACGATCAGCAGCAGAATGGCTTCTTCGTAGTCGAATGCTTTGGCGAAGGTGAAGAGGGCGCCTGCGCACAACAGAGCCAGCGTCCATTGGTAAGCCCGTCTGATCCGGTGGGAAATCCCCCGGGACAGAACGATCAGCGACAGCCCGATGATCAGGCTGAGCTGATGCGATATTCGCATGATGGGCTCGGACAGCAGCTCTTCGGTGAAGCGGAGCCGGTACAGCAGGCCCGGGGTTGCAGCCGATAACAGCAGCACGGCTCCGCTGATGAAGACCAGCTTCCCGAGTGCCCAGGCTCCAAGCTCGGAGATCCATAGATGCTGCCCCGGAAACGTCCACAGCCTTTGCCAGCCGTTAAAGACTCCTGTCAGCGGCTCCGGAATCGCGCCGGACTCTTTCCGGCGGCCGCTCGCGAATTCCAGAATGCCCATCGCGAGGCCGACAAGCCACGGAAGCAGATAATACAAAATCCGGAACAGCACAAGGACGGCAACACAGTGCTCCGGCGGGTAGCCAAGCGCCTGAAGTCCGTACAAGGCCACCAGGTCGAATCCGCCAATACCGCCGGGAGCCAGACTGATCAGGCCGGCGGTGGCCGCGATCGTGTACAGGCCGAGGCCTGTCCGGACCTGCAGGCCCGGAAGCAGCGCCGAAGCGACGAACCAGAAGGCGATGCCTGCACACAGCCATTCCAGCAGAGAGGCGCCAACGGAAGCCGCGATGGTCGAGGCGTTCATCCGAGGCAGATCACGGTTCAGCCATTTGGCATAGAAGGGACTCCGCTGGAAGATCAAATATCCGGGCAGGTACAGGGCCATGCCCCACAGTGCATAGTACGTCCAGGGGTGAGCCTGAATAACGGAACCGGCGGTGAACAATCCGGTGAGATCTCCCCAGGCCAGCAGGGAAATGCCTGTAATCGTGATAGTGGACTGGAAGGCGATCGACGCCGTAATTGTCGCAACCGAGATGCCCCGGCTGCGGTACAGGAAGGTCCGCATAGCCGCGCCCGCGATCCCGGCGAAGCCGATCACGCTATTGGAGGTGTTGGCGATCCAGGAATAGCGGAAGGTCTCCCAGTATCCCAGAGGCAGCTTGAAATGCCGCCGAAGCACAAATTCATAGCCGCTGACCGTGCCAACGGCAGCGAACGAGACGGCGAGAAGCAGCAGGAACCGGGACGGCTCCAGATGCCGGATCGTATGCAGCGCCGCCGGCCAGTTGATCCGGCGGAACTCGGACTGGCCTTCCCAGATAATAAGCCCGATAATGGCGATTGGTATGAGAATCTGAATGATTTTTAACCGGTATAGAGAAGAGAAGAGTCTGGCTGCCTTCAGCCTGTACGCAGTCTTCTGGATTGCTGGCATTTCGGTTCACTCCTATGTGGAAATCCTAATCCAAGTATACCCTCTTCGAAAGTCCGATAAAATAAAGTCCGGCCGCTGAATTTCATATTTTTCAAGTGAACCTTTAGGGCTCGTGGCCAGTCTTTCGGTTAATACAGGTTTACCATTGATGTCCAAATGTTTCAAGCCATCCTGAATCCGGTGTCGGCTGGACGCCCCATCATTCCATCGTCAAGTTCGAAGGCAAATGGTATCTATTCTACCATGACAGCTCGCTTTCCGGCGGTGTCAATCGATAGACCCTTACCACAATCACGGAAATCCCTGAGATAAATGAGTACTGCTGCCCCTAGTTATACGCCTTCGTTGTGAGCTGCCGGTTAACGGCGGCTTTCTTTTTTTGGCATAAGGGGTGAAGGATTTCATCGTTGTTGTCCGCACTGTGCGATGCCACCGGGACTTTAGTCCGGAACAGTTCTGTAATTGCCGTTGTTTCAACGCTGGGGAAATAGGGTAACTCGACAAAAAAGAGCTGTCATTTTGCGTGCACGGACACACTGTGAATTTTGAGGGGGCAATCCCATGCATCGAGTGAATCTGAACCAAACGTTATTCAACGAAAAAGTATATCAATACGCAACCTTCGGCATTGCGCTGGTCAGCATGAATGGGGACATTCTGGCGGTTAATCCTGCCATGACCCGGATGTTCGGGTATACGGAGGAGGAATTCCGCACCTTTAACTTTGCCGGGCTGTCCCACCCCGAGGACGAGATCCGCAGCATCGACGACATCCACCGGATGCTCGGTGAAGAGGACACGGAGCTTCAATTCGAGAAGCAGTATGTGCAGAAAAGCGGGCGGCTGCTGTGGGTGATGCTGACGATGCGGCTGTTCCGGGACGATGCGGGTGGCCCGCTCTATTATTTGGCGCAGATTATCGATATTTCCAAGCAGAAGGAATCCGAGCAGAAGCTGATCGAATCGGTCGAACGCTATACCTCGCTGAAGAAGTATAATCATGACGCCGTAATTTCCCTCGATCTTGAGGGCAATATCATTAACGGCAACAACATGGCCGAGAAGCTGACCGGCTACAGCATCCGGAAGGAGCTGATGGGGATGAATCTGAGCCGGCTGATCGGCCAGGCCAACGTCGACCGGATACTCGCCGAAGCGCTGTACGACAATACGGTGGAGCAGAATATTGATGCCATTTACACGAAGAGCGGCGACAGAATCGAGGTGCTGACGAGCATCGCGCCGATTTTTGTGAACAATCAGAATATCGGCTTCTATCTGATCTGCAAGGATATTTCGGAGCAGAAGAAGCTGATGATTGCGAAGGAGCTGGCGGAGAGCACGAATCGTTCCAAGAGCGAGTTCCTCGCCATGATGAGCCATGAAATCCGGACGCCCATGAACGGAGTAATCGGGATGACGGATCTGCTGCAGGAGACGACCCTCCTGGACGATGAGCAGAAGTACTATGTCGAGGTCATTCGGAAGAGCGGGGATACGCTGCTGAATATCATCAATGACATTCTGGATCTGTCCAAGATCGAGGCGGGAAAAAGCGAGCTTCAGGATCGCGCCTTCGGGCTGAGAGACTGCATCAAGGATGCGCTTGATGTCGTCTCGGCGCGTGCGGAGGAGAAAGGTCTTGCGCTGTCCTGTGAAGTCGGATTCGATGTGCCTGACGTTATTTGCGCTGATCCGGAAAGGCTGAAGCAGGTGCTGCTCAATCTGGTCGGCAACGCTGTGAAGTTCACGCCAAGCGGCTCCGTCTCCGTCACCGTGAAGCATGTGACCGGCGAAGGGGAGAGCCCGCAGCTTGCCTTTACCGTCAAGGATACCGGGATCGGGATTCCCCCGGACAAGCTGAGCGACATCTTCGAGCCGTTCTCGCAGGTCGATAATTTCATGAACCGGAACCATGAAGGGACGGGGCTCGGGCTCGCCATCAGCAAGAAGGTGGTCCAGCTTATGGGAGGCGATATTTATGCTGAGAGCGGCGGCTTGAAGACGGGTTCCGCCTTCACGTTCACCATCGGCTATAAGCCGGCAGCCATGGAGAATGGAGACGGGCAATCGGAATCCCTGATGCTGCCTCCCAGGAGCATCCGGATTCTCTTGGCGGAGGACAACTTCGTGAACCAGCTTGTGCTGACCAAAATGCTGGAGAAGCTCGGACACACCGTCAGTGTGGTCGACAACGGAAGAGAAGCTGTTCAGGCGGTTCTGAACGAGAAGTTTGATTTGATCTTTATGGATCTTAACATGCCAGGCCTGAACGGGCTTGACGCTTCGAGAATGATCAAAGAGACTTTGGGCGAAGGCAATAGTCCCGTAATTGTCGCGGTAACCGCCAATGCACTCAAGGGTGACCGCGAGAAATGCCTATCCGCCGGGATGGATGACTATATCAGCAAGCCCGTGCGGCGGGAGGCCGTCGCCAGACTGCTCGGCAAATACTTGTTCAAGGAATTGGCGAGTTCATAATAGGGGCCAGTAGGGGGGCGGTTATCTGAACCCGCCCCTCTCACCATGCAAAAAAAGCGGATTCAAAGCATGAGGAAACGCTGATATAATATAGAAGGATTTTACTATTGCACATAAATACATAGGCTTCCAAATTGATGGATAAGGAGTATGAAGCGCATGAGAGCTTATTCAATTCTCGATTTCGTTCCGGTGAAGGAGCGCGCTGTTGCCTTCACGTTCGACGATGGACCGAATCCGGTCCATACCCTTGAGCTGCTCGATATTTTCGCGGAGGTCGGCGGGAAAGCCACCTTCTTCATGATCGGCGAGCAGATTGACGAGAGTCCGGAAACCGCCTTGAAGGTATTCGCCAAAGGCCATGAGTTGGCCAATCATTCCCAGACCCATCCTCATTTGTCAGAGCTGTCCCCGGAAGCTGTCCGGGCCGAGCTGGCCGAGACGGACCGGCGCATCCGCGCCTTGACCGCCAAGCCCGTGCGCTCGTTCCGTCCACCCTACCTGGAGGACAATGAGGAGGTGCTCGCCTTGGCTGCGGAGTTTGGCTACCGGAGCATCGGCGCGGTCAACCGGGGAACCCGGGATTGGGAGATGCCCGGCGTGGACCACATCCTGGAGCAGACCCGGGAGCATGTCGGACCTGGAAGCATCCTTCTGTTCCATGACGGATTCAATGACCGGTCCCAGACGATCGAAGCTGTCCGCACCCTTCTTCGGGAGCTTGCGGAGGACGGCTACCGATTCGTAACGGTCAGCGAGCTGTTGGAGCTTGCGGAGTGAGCGACAGATGTACTGGGGAGTATCCCTTGTATGAAGGCCGGATCTGAGACGGTATTGACGAACTGAACCCGATTAGACAAGAAAGGATAGGCCCGCTTCTGCGGCGGAGCCTATCCTTTCTTCACTTCACTTCATCGTTCACCATGTTCTGAAGTTGGACTGCGGAACCCGGTCCTCATATCCGGCTCCCGGGCCTCGCTGGAGAGACTGCAAATATGCAGCCAGCGCGAAGGAGAGGAGAAGTCCGCCTATGACGCCGACGGCGACCGTCCACACAGCGAAGCCGAACATTCCGCAAATAAGGACCGCAGACACAAGGGGAGGCAGAGCATACAGCCATTTCATGTGAATTGTCCTCCAAATAGAAGAATTTTCCTAATTGTATAATGGGACAGCTGGGATGGCAATATGGCAATGCAGAATTCGAATGCGTCAGGATACATGCAGGGCAGGGCGCATAGCCGCGGTTCCAAAAGATTAAGCCGGCGTTTAGCCGGCTTTCATGTGGTTTTAAGCTTGCACGGGTATATTATTCACATGACCCCCCTAGATGACACTTGGCCCCGGCTGATCTCAGCCGGGGTCCTTTTTTTGGCCTGGCGCTCGCTTGAACATCCAGTGAACATTCCGGCGGAAAGCGGGCTTACCAGAACCAAATAAGGAATCCGCCTATATACTGTATGAAAAAAAGGAGTTAATCCCATGTACGGTTATTTCCCGGTATATTCTTCATATGGTTATGTGGCGGCTCGCGGCTGCCCATGGACGCCGTCAAAGGTTGAGCTGAACCGGACGCTCCGGGCCTTGTGGGCGCAGCATATTTATTGGACCCGGCTCGCGGTCAACAGCATTGTCGGCGGTCTGCCGGATACGCAGGCGACACTTAACCGCCTTCTTCGCAACCCGGAGGATTTTGCGGCTGTGCTGGCGCCCCTCTACGGCGCAGCTAAAGCGGCCGAGTTCGCCAAATTGCTTCGGGAACATCTCACCATTGCCGCCGAACTTGTACAGCTGCTGAAATCCGGCAATACCCAGGCGGCGGCTGACGCCCAGAAGCGGTGGTATGCCAATGCGGATGCCATCGCCGCATTTCTGGCCGGCATCAATCCGTTCTGGTCCCGGCAGGAGTGGCAGAAGATGCTGTATGAGCATTTGAAACTGCTCACCGAGGAAGTGGCCGCCCGGATCGCGGGGAATTACACCGAGAATGTCGCGACCAACGACCGCATTGAGCCGCAGGCGTATGAAATGGCTGACGTGATGACGGAAGGCATTGTACGGCAGTTCCCGTCATTGTTCCAGAGCTGAATCCTCTGGCTAAGCCGATATTCAGGGAACCTTCAACTTGTTCTCATGCTGCTTTAAGCTCGGGGGATTATAGTAAACACATACCCCCTAGATGACACTTGACCTTGCCGGATTCCGGCAGGGTCCTTTTTTGCATTATTCCACGCTCCAAATCCCAAGACCGGCCGCCTGCGCCTTGCGTTCAACGTCACGGAACCGTTCCTCATATCTCACATCAGGCGGAAAAACAGCAACGCGGGCAAGGCCCTTTTCAAGCAGCAGCTCATTGACCATCTCTTCCCCGATGTAAGCATAGGCGAGCAGGCGCCCGTAACGGTCCCGTTCGGATTTATCGAACTCCAGTGTAACCTTCTTGTCCTGCAGAAGCTTTCTCGTGAAGGCCGAAGCCTCCGGTCCGTATGGCTCTTCAGGCGACATTTCAGGCGTATCAATCAGAATGAGACGCACCTTCTCCTTTGAGCCGTCGTCCAGCCTGATAGTAAACGTATCGCCGTCTGTAACCGAGACGACCTTCGCTTTCTGGTTGAGGATGAAGCTAAAAGTATGAGTAGCCAAGACCTCGTCCTCGTAATCTTGAGGCTCTTCTCTTCCGGACCAAACTTCCAGTCCCAGCAGAGCGATGGCGATCAGAACCGCAAGAAGCCGGATTCGCTTCAGTTTCAACATTCGGACGGACACTCCCATAGTAATTGGTTTCCTTGCCATTTTCATTTCCTGATTACCCAGTTTGCGGCGCAGCGCACGGCATATGCTGTGATGAATCACATTTAGAAGGAGGAATTGTTCATGTGTGACAACAACTCGAACAATGTCGCTGGTGCAGGCTACGGAGGCTGGACCTCGACCACGACAATTCTGGTTCTGTTCATTCTTCTGGTGATTGTCTCCCGTACCTTCTTTATCTAGGTTTCGCCGTTTGTACGGTGGAGCCCTGCCGGCATAACGCCGGCAGTTTTTTTGTCTGTCCCGGCTTCTGTCCCGCATTTGTTTACCGTTATGCCCAGTACAGCAGGGCACAGGTAGTCATATGCTGTGGTGTATCAAACATTAAGGAGGGTGTCGATTATGGGTGGATACTGCGGCGGCGAAGAAGTAGGCGGAGCACACATGGGACCGGCTTACTGTCCAGGAACCTCGACCGGGGCAATTCTGGTTCTGTTCATTCTTCTGGTCATTATTACGAAGTCCTTCTGGATCTAATTGTCCATTTTTACCGAATGTTTTCTTCACAACACCCAATCACTGGAGTCTATGACGCATATTCTGTGATATATCCATTATAAAGGAGGAAATGACGATGGGTGAAGCTTGTGGCGTAGGTGCAGGCGGTTACGGGCCTTGGACTTCGACAACTGCTATTCTGGTGCTGTTCATTTTGCTGGTAATCATCACCAAAGCTTTCTGCCTGTAAGGCTTTCTAACCTGATACACACAGCCCCTTCCAAAAAAATTGGAGGGGGCTGCTGCATTATTAGAGGACAGATCAGGGGATGATGAATTCAACCCGGGTTCCATCCGGGTACTCATCGAGCTGATTGCCGATCCAGCTGCCCGCGCCGCGGTTGTCGGCCGGCTTTATGTATTCGATGTCCGCGCCTGCGCCGCCTTCCTTGCACATGGCCATAGGCCATTCGTCGCGGTCATAACGCTTCTTGGTGGGAACGCCTTTGAGCGACTCCTTGCGGTTCTCCTCGGCGCCATCCCGGTCAATTGTACAGACGCTCGGCTCTCCGCTTTCAATTGCCTTCTGGATATGTTCTGCTGTCTCCGGATACTCGTCCGAAGGGAACACCAGCTTCACAACCGCCGTACCCGGCGGCTCCTGCTCCTGAACGACCCAGCCGTTCCGTTCGGCGAGGTAGGCCAGCACGATCAGCAGCAAAATAAGGAGAATCAGATTTCGGTTCAATTTTCGTTTGCGCACTTTCCATCTCCTTCTTGCGGCGGTATCTTTTACATTATAATCGCTCGGGGCAGGCGCAGGGTAGAAAATTCCCGATTTTTTTTGTTGCGCAAACGGGCAATCTTCTCTATGCTTTTATAGCAGGAGGGATCATAGAGATGAGAAAAGCCTTACTCGCCGGCGCGGCTGCAGCGATCATGCTGCTCAGTGCCTGCAGCGGTACAACACAGCCCGAGTTTTCGCAGGAAGATACGAAAGAGAACGTCCAGAATTTCTATAATGAAATCTCGGCCCTTGACGAGAGCTCCAAATCGTCACTGGATGACTTTAATAAAGCGCTGTCCGCTTATTCAGCAGGAACCTTGGCGGCAGATGATCTGGAGAAGGCGATTGAGAAATTTCAGGATACGTCATCCGATCTGGCGGATAAGGCTAAGAAAGTTAAGGTATCGTCCCGTTTTCCAGATGAGATCGAGAAGATGCTGATTGAAGCCAAGGACTCCTTCGAAAAAGCGTACAACATCAAGAAAGAAGCATCCGAAAGTGCGGATTCCCCGAGCGTTACTGCTGAGCAGTTCGACCAGATGAACAAAAATGCCGATATCGTGATGCTGTACGGCATCTCCAAGCTCAATCAGGCCAGGGAAGCGACCGGACTGCTGAGCGATCAGAAAGCCAATTAAACAGACCTTTATCGTAACCTGTCAGGCGCTGCGGCGCATATGCCGCCGGCGTCTTTTTTGACATGTACTTTTTTGACATGTAAAAGAGAGGATTACGCCATGCCATGTATCTGAATCCGCTTCACCCGGCCGAAGCTCACTTTATAGCGCTATTTGCAAATATTAGATTTATCAGTTTCGCGCTTAAAAAGGCCTTAATTCTTCCCGGTAAAACGCCCGTCGCCCAATGACGAAGCAGGCGTTAATACTTATGTCATTTTTTCCTTGTTGATGAAATGGCGGCGATGCGGATATAATACAAACATACGTTCCCATAATATGAAGGAGGCGAATTCCTTTGGGCAAGAAACTCGAGGGAAACGGACTATGGGAGAGCAGCCGAATGATGCTGCCCGAGCATAAAAGACGGATACTGGAGGAACAGAAAGAGACGCTCCGGCGGGAGCGCCCTGTGCTGGACGATCAGAAGCGGGAAGAAATGGAGAGACTGCTGACACTTTCGCTGCGGGAGCATGTGCGGGTCACCCTGGTTCTGTTCGATCCGTTCGAGAATGTGACGCTGAGCGGCTTCGTCACCTCGATCCACGCGCATACCCGGGAAATCAAGCTTCAGTGGTCGGGCGAATGGAAATGGATCAGCCTCGACCACATTGTGGAGGTGCAGCCTGCCTGATCTCAGGTTCTGCCTGTTCAGGCCTGCTGGTCGTTCTTCTCGTAAGCGATGAGGGTAACCGGGCTTCCGGTCAGCCGGGAGATGTCGGCTTCGGCGCTTCGGATAATCTCGATCGCCTCTTCCCGTTCTTCAAGAGGTGCCACCTGATACCGGTCGCTATGGATGTCCATGGATATACCTCCTTTCTTCGGTAGTGTGCTCCGCGACGTGCGGATTCATTCGGATTTTCCTGCATAGAGAAGCAGGGGCCGGGGGAAGCTAACAGCGACTAACCCAAACAGGAGGGACTTACCTTTGAAAAAGCTGATGGCAACTCTTGCTTGCAGTGCTGTTCTGTCGATGAGTCTGGCTGGAGCCGGCTATGCCGAAAGTGCAGCGGGAACTGTTGGCGTGTACACCAATGACGGCGTGACCGGCAATGTGACTCGGGGCTATAACACGACTTACCCAACAGGCACATATACCAATGATGGTACAATGACGAACCGCGCCGGCACGGTAGCTCCGCTGAACACAACCCGTACCGGCACTTACCGCGCTACCAGCACGACAGCGACCACTACCCGCGGCTCGAACTGGGGCTGGCTCGGTCTGCTCGGCTTGTTCGGCCTAGTCGGCATGCGCAGCAGAACTGGTGACAGAACGACTAGCGGCGACCGCCGTTAATTTTCACTCGGCAATACAGTCATGGCCCGTACAGGCGGCAGCGCCAGTGCGGGTCATATCTGTGGTGCGCCCGGCATGGGCGATAACTCGGCGGTGAAAGTCCGCTACGGGCTTGGCAGTAGGAACTGTTAGCTGAAGGCAAGGGTGTCCGCCGCGAGGCGGAATCTGAAGGAAGCTGGAGGCAAACCCTCGGTCTGACGAACAGAAATCACATATAAGGCATGATGGGACGGACGAGCTTGCCACACAAAGCAAAGTCCAATACTGCCCGAATCCCATGATGTAAATGTGGCAGATAGATGAGGGGAAAGTTATCGCTCTTACCCGGGGAGATCTCACAGACGGGGAGTAGGAGAAAAAAAATCCGAAACACGGAGTAAAGCTTGTTGTGAGAGGTCAGCAGACGCCATAGTACGCCTGTTGCGTCAGCGGCAAGCGGAAGGGCTGAACAATCGTAAGTCTCGAGTACAGACTGGAAGGAGAACCGGTGCGATGAAAGCAGAATACCGAAAGGGCTGCCCTCAAAGGGATAGTGTGGAACACGAAGAGTATGCGGGAGTGCGGAGTGCCGGAGCTCGGGAAGGTAAAGAAAGAGACGGTGCAAACGATCTGATGGAACGCATCCTGGACAGAGATAATCTGAACCGGGCGTACAAACAGGTCAAAAGTAATCACGGAGCGCCCGGGATCGATGGGATGACCGTAGAGGCGGCGCTTCCGTGGCTGCGGGAAAACAGAGATGAACTGCTGCAAAGCATCCGGGAAGGGAAATACAAACCAAGCCCGGTGCGGCGCAAGGAAATCCCCAAACCAGATGGAAGCGGAGTGAGAAAGCTCGGCATCCCGACCGTCGTAGATCGGGTGATCCAGCAAGCGATCTCCCAGCAACTGCAACCGTTATTCGAGCCACTTTTCTCGGATGGAAGCTATGGCTACCGCCGGGGTCGAAGTGCGCAACAGGCCATTCGGAAAGTCAAAACGTACGCCGAGCAGGGCTATGGACAAGCGGTTGAAATCGATCTGTCGAAATACTTTGACACGTTGAACCATGAGCTTCTTTTGAACTTGCTGCGCAAACAGATCGAGGATAAACGCGTCATCGACCTGATCAAAAAGTACCTGAAAAGCGGAGTCATGGAAAACGGGGTACGACGCGCAACGGAGGAAGGATCGCCGCAAGG
The DNA here is from genome assembly GCF_000758685.1 of Paenibacillus stellifer. Lineage (NCBI taxonomy): Bacteria > Bacillati > Bacillota > Bacilli > Caryophanales > Paenibacillaceae > Paenibacillus > Paenibacillus stellifer. The sequence goes on along the minus strand of NZ_CP009286.1, from coordinate 3,918,342 downwards.
CGGGCCGCTGTCTCCGCTTTTGTCAAATGTCTATCTGAACGAATTCGATCAGGAGATGGAGAGCCGAGGCGTGAGGGTCATCCGCTATGCGGACGACATTGTCGTGCTGGCGAAGAGCAAACGAGCAGCCATGCGACTGCTGGAATCCAGCCGGACGTACTTGGAGCAGAAGCTAAAACTTCAAATGAACCCGCAGAAGAGTAAGGTCGTCAGCGTCGTGGCGCAGAAACACTTTAAATTCCTCGGCTATGCGCTGGGAAAGAACGGGAACGGTGTGTACATTCGCACCCATCCGCAATCTCTCGCTAAAGCAAAGAGGAAACTGAAAGAGCTCACGAATCGAAGACAAGGCAGGAGTGCAAGAGAGGTAATGGAGAACGTAAAAGTCTACATTCGCGGCTGGCTGGGTCACTTCTACGTAGCCGACATGAAGCGAATCCTGCAAAACTGGAATGAATGGCTGCGAAGGCGGATGCGCATGTACATCTGGAAGCAATGGAAGAAGCCAAGAACGAAGGTACAAAATCTGCGAAAGCTGGGGATACCGGAGTGGCAGGCTTACCAATGGGGAAATACAAGGCGGGGCTACTGGCGAATAGCCAGAAGCGCAGTATTGAATCGCTCTGTAACAAACGAAAGGCTCGTACAGGCAGGGTATTATGACTTCCCTGCCCAGTACGAGCGCTTGCGTCAATTGCACTCAAACGGTTGAACCGCCGTATACCGAACGGTACGTACGGTGGTGTGGAAGGTCGGCTACTCAATTAATGGGTAGCCTCCTATCCGATTCTGGGGCTTCGAATTTTTGTCGAATGTGCGTAATAGGACAATGACTTTTGCCCATAAATCTTCTATAGTGTCCATAGCAGGGCTGCGGTTATGCGCCGGCTTCGAAGGGAGACATTAGACGATGAAGATATCCGTATTCTACGATCATGCACTGACTGCAAGCGGACAGACGGGACTTTCCATTCAAGAGGTGCTGAAACAGGTGAAGGCGTATGGGATTGAGGGTGTCGAGCTGGACTTCGATCAGGCAAGCGCCGATCCGGAAGCGATCCGAAGCACTCTTCAGGAAGCGGGCTTGACAGCTGCTTGTGTGTACGGTTTTTTCGATTTTGGAGAACAGCCCCAGACCGAGCGTGCGCACCGCTTCATTGAGACGGCTGCATTCCTGGGAGCGGACAAGGTACTGGCCATTCCCGGATTTATCGAAGAATCTGCCGGAGCGGAAGAACGGAGCCAGGCGCTGCAACGGATGAGCGAAGGTCTGCGTGACATGTGCCGGTACGCATCGGACCGGGGCATAACAGTGACAATGGAGGATTTCGATGACAGCCGGGCGCCGTTCTCGACGTCAGCCGAGCTGTTGTGGTTCCTGGAGCAGGTTCCGGAGCTGGGCTGCACCTTCGATACGGGGAATTTCAAATACCGGGGCGAGGATGAACTATCGGCTTACGAGCAGCTTAAGAACCGAATCGTTCATGTTCATTGCAAAGACCGCTCGCTGGACAATCCCGAGGCGGGCGCGCCCAAGATTGCGGCAGACGGCACTCCGCTGTATCCCTCTCCGATGGGCTCGGGCTGCATCCCAATTGCAGAGATTGTCGGCAAGCTTGTCAAAAGCGGATATGACGGCGTCTACGCCATTGAGCATTTCGACGCTTCCAATCAGCTGCTGTTCATGAAACGGTCGGCAGACTGGCTGCGTTCCGTGCTCGAAACGCCAAACGCATAAGGTACGGAAACGCCAAAAAAATGGTTTGCGTCTTTTCAAGAACCATGCTATGATATCTCTTGTCGCGCTACGCGGCGCTACTAAGCATCATCCCTTGCCGGGGTGGCGGAATTGGCAGACGCACAGGACTTAAAATCCTGCGGTAGGTGACTACCGTACCGGTTCGATCCCGGTCCTCGGCATCCTAGTAATTTCAACACACAGAACCACGACGATAATACTCCTTTTCGGTCTTGTTTACCACAAGTTCAGAAAAGGAGTTTTTGTTATGGTCAGAGTTAAGCTAAATTCTCCAGCCGCATCCCTGCACTGGGCCGGAAAGTGAAGCCCAGCATCACGGCTCCAGCCGAACCTCGCTCACTGCTCACCCCCGGCTCCAGTCGGACCCGCCAGATACCAGGGGATAGCCCATTCACTCACAGATCCAATACAGGCACCATGCTGTCTAACCAGTTCAGCTGGCTGTCAATCATGAACCGGACGGTCCAATGCTCTTCCGAGGTATACCAGTTGTGAAATCCAGTTATGCTGTTGTACAAAAGTTCAATCGACTCCGCAGACTTCAGCTCAATGACATCATTCAGCAGCTGCATGAAATGGTCCGGCTTCGCTTCGGCTTTCTCCAGCTCTTTGAGCAGCCATTTGTAGGAGGGGAACAAAATTTCATTATAAGCCAGGATCAGTCTTCCGGCGAACATGATGTAATTGGTGCGGGAATAGTCCATCAACAGCTGGTTGTTTCTTTTTTATCCTTCGTAGTAGTACCACTTCCACGTTTCGAACTGGGCATAGAATTTCTGGATATTCTCCTCTTTCTTATCCAGCGGATAGCTGGATGCAGCCCGGATCAGCTCCTCCAGACCATCAACCTTGGAATAAGCGGCAAAAGCATCCTTGAACGCAAACTTTGCAGGCTCGCTTCCAGACTCCGCGACCTTGCGGATATAGTCCACCGACACACATTTGCCGTCCACATAGCCGCCCTCATAAGGAGTGGACTCTGTTTCAAAATAACCGAGATCTCCTGTCTTTATCGCCTGCTGATAAGCTTCGTCGCTGAGTACAATCATAATATCAACATCCGAGGTTTCGCTGGCATATCCATGTGCAATCGACCCTCCAATGATGACCCCAACCACTTCTTCCCTGGCCCCCAGCTTGCCGGCAATAGCTTCAATAGCCTTTTGATGGTGTCGATACATTATGTTTAAGCCTCCTATCGTGAAAATGATGAATAGTTAATAAATATGTTTATTATGTAATATAAATATTAACTATACTAAGGGTATCATAACACAGGCGGCTTATGCTGGATACCAAAAAATCCCTCTAGGAATGCTATATTTTAAGTAGAAAATATTAATGTTCAGGAGGTCATTTTATGGAAGAACCAACGCGAATTATTTTATGGGATTTTGATGGCACGCTTGCTTATAAACCCGGTCTATGGAGCGGCACTTTAATGAAAGTCCTGGATATGTATGTGCCTGATCATAAGATCAACATTTCACAGATTAAGCCGTACCTTCAAAAGGGTTTTCCTTGGCATAAATCGGATGAATCCCATCATCATTTATCAACGCCAGAATCATGGTGGTTACAAGTAGAAGGCGTGATTGCTAACGCTTATCGAGCGGTTGGCGTTTCCCAAGAATTATCCGGCGAATTAGCCAGGTTAGTTCATCAACATGTGATTCTTTCCAATCATGTGCCTGAACTGCCACAAATCGTTGAGCAGCTTGGATTGAATCAACTGATATGGAATTGCATTTCTTCTGCAGCGATTGGGTACAAAAAACCTCATCCAGAAGCATTCAAAATAGCACTTTCTGCATTTAACAACTTATCATCAGTGTGGATGGTAGGCGATAGCCTAGAAGCGGATGTATTCGGTGCCCAAAAGATGAATATTCCTGCAATTCTCGTACATAGTGCCCATTCAGAAGACGTTAAATATTATGCAAGTACGTTGAACGACGTTATAACAATTATAGAAGATCAAACAGGGGCGCCACATGCTGGATGAGCTGAGTACATGAAGCTGCGCAACGAAAAGAGGGTGGTTCCTCAGTCATCACGATGACTTTTGGAACACCCTCATACAGGATCGACGGCAGCTTAGATTGAAAGCCGCTTACTCGATATGTGCAGCTAAAGCTTACGGTCGGCAATGCGGCGGTAGTTGTCGGTGACAGCCAGCGGGATGCTGTCTTTTAGGTAGAAGCTGTCTTTGGCCTTCCAGGTATGGCTGCCTTTATTTTTTCTACGCATATAGACATAGTTATACACTGAGGTAGCGTACGCGCGGTAACCCTTCTTTTTGCATCTTTGCAGAAAGTCAACATCCTCCCCTACGGAACGGTCAGAGAATAGCACCTGCTTCGCAACCGGTCTCCGGAATAACACCGTTCCTCCTTGTATAAAAATGACCGGCTTACGCTGTTCCTTGGGTGACCGGATAATGAGCTGACGGGTCGATTCCAGGTATACCAGGCAGGCGTGCTTGCCGATAATATCGCTTTTGGTCCGGTTCAGCTCTTTGACCTGTTCCTTCAAGTAGTAAGGTGAGTAATAGTCATCATCGTCGAACTTGGCAATCAGCGGATACCGCGCTTTGGCAATACCGCAGTTCAGGCATTGGCCGAGCGAGATTTTCTCCGGCACCTTATAGATTGAGATATCCCGATAGGCCCGGACCTTCTTCCGATAGCGCTCCAGATTCATACTGTCTTTGATCAGAATGATAATCAGCTCTTTGCTCTTCATCTGCTGGGTCCGGTAATTGGAGATCATATTTGCGAAGAATCGGGGACGGTTTGTACACACGATGATCGAAACCCCAGCGGTATTCGCTGTTTTTCCCAAAGCACTCGCTCCTCTCCTGCCATTCATTCAGCATATGAGCGTATTGCCGCCGCCCGTCCGGGCTAAGCGGATCTGCAAGCAATAAAAAAAATAGGTTTCAGCATGCCAGCCGATTTCAGTCTTGGACAGCATCTGAACGCTACTGACATAACGCTGTCAGCAGCGTTGTTTTATGATGGGAAAGGATTATCGGAATCTACAGTCCTCAACAACGGAGGGACCTATATGTTAACAGCAGGCATCCAGTATAGGGAGAAATGGCTTGGTCATTCAAAGCTTGATTTTTTGGTCGGGGATACGTATCTGGAAGTGAAGACGCCGTTGCAGAATCTGATGGTAGACTATCCGGCTCATGTCAAAAGAAAGAAAGTGACACCTTTTCATTCAACCGAACGTTTTGTGAAGCATATCAATGAGCTCGCTGACAGCTTGGAGACGCATCAACGGGCCATTCTGTTATCTTGCTTTATTTATTCCTGTCCCAGCTACAAAATCCCTTTGAATGCTTCTAACACCGCTTATGTCAAAGAGGAGGTACAGCGCTGCATACGGAAAGGGATCGAGATTTGGCAGGTGAATTTCAATATAAGCCCGGAGGGAGTCGTCCTGCAAGGATACACGAATACGACAGCAAACTTCTTGGAGGGTGGGTCTGCGTTGTGGGGACGATGAGTGATCTTTATAGCTCCCCCGCGTTTCTCCTTGGGAAAAATGGCGAGCACAACGTTCATGAGCAGCGGCATGATAATTCCCGCACCTGCTGCCTGGACGAGGCGTCCAATGAGCAGCAGTTCAAAGCCCGGAGCGACGCTCGACAGAATGGACCCCACAAGAAAGGCAAGCATGGCCGACAGAAACAGCTCGCGGGTCGTAAAGCGCTGCATGAGATAGGCCGTCAAGGGGATAAAGACTCCATTGACCAGCATGTAGCCGGTTGTCAGCCATAGGGCAGTTGTTGCGGCAATGTTAAAAGCCGAGATCAGCTCTGGAATCGCCACGCTCATAATAGTCTGATTCAGCACTGTAATAAACGCACCCAGAATCATGATGAAGAGAAGGGGCCCTTTTGTCCAAGCAAATCTTGCGTCGCTTTCCACAGCTTCTTCTGCATCGAGGGATCTCCGCCGGGAGAGACAGGGGTGAGGGACTTGCCTGTTCCGACGTTAAAATACCCTCCCGTCTCCTGCTGATATTTCGGCTCCACGGCTAAGCGGGTGATAATCTCCGTCCCTCTGCGCGGATCACCGATATGAAGGAACTTGAGAATTCGTTCCAGAACGGAAGCGAATTTAAGCTCGCGTCCAAGTCCGGTCACATTGAATCCGGGATTCAGCGCATTCACGCTGATTCCGGTTCCCGACCATTGCCGTGCGAGCTCAGCGGTGAACATGATATTGAGCAGCTTGGTTTTGCCATAGATGGCGGATGAGCCACGGGCAGTGAAGGGTGCGGTGTCGGTTAAATCCTCCGGAAGCTTCAGGGTGCCATGGTTGCGGGACGCTTCGGAAGCGACATTGACCACTCTGGCTTGGCCCGCGTTCTGTAAGGATGGCTTCAGCGCTTGGGTCAACAGCCACGGGGCCAAATAATTGACCGCGATCATCTCGGGAAATCCTTCGGAGGTGGCGCGGGACTCAAATGCATGGATTCCGGCATTATTGACGAGCACGTCGATTCTGGGATAGGCGGCAGCGATTTCGACACCGACCCGTTTAACATCCTTCATTAAGGAGAGATCTCCGAAAAAGAAATCGACGTTCACCTGAGCACCGCTCTCTACTATCTTGGTTCTGGTTTCGTTCGCGCGCTCTTTGCTTCTTGCGGTCAGAACGAGGTTATACCCGCGCTTGGCGAGTTCAATGGCAGTAAGCTGACCCAGTCCGCTGGTGGCTCCTGTTATGACAATGGTAGATGTAATAGGCAATTTCATTCTCCTTTATGTGATACAATAATGTGATACTATGAATGTAATTGATATATGTCCACTATATCGATATGATGGATATATGTCAACTAAATTGTGGCGATATGATTATCAAGAGAAAGGTTGAATATGCAATGAAGTATAATCACAGCACAAGCGATCCGGGAGAGCAGCCGGAGATCAACGATCCGAGAGGACAGCTGGAGATTAAGCTGGGCGAGCAGCTGAACGCGCTCTTAAGCGCTTCGCATGCGCTCAATGTCAGAGCTGCGGCGCGGTTCGATTCTACCTTACAAGCCGCTGCCTTCCATATTGTCCGGTGGCTGTATTCGTATGGGCCGACAAGCGCCGCCGCACTGGCGGAATCTACCGCGATGGACCGGAGTGCGGTCAGCCGTCTCGTCAAGCAGCTGGAGGCCCTGGGCTATGTGAGAAAGGATGCATCTCCCGACGATGGCAGGGGAGTCGTTCTTTCCCTTACCGAGCCCGGGCAGCAGCGAATGATCGGGGCACTCAAGGAAAAAGAATCTACTTTTTTCGATCGAATCTCCAGCTGGAGCGATGCCGAGCTTCAGGATTTCATCCGGATGCTCCGGCATTTTAACGGCTTCAACTAGATGATCAGCCAAGCTCCCAACGTCTCCCGTTAATCGGAAGAGACGTTTTATTTTTGCGGAATGCGCCTCTCGTAACTGCATGTTTGCGATTCTTTTGCTACAATGGGATATGGCTTAGGAAAGCGGCATCATGCAGGTTCCTTTATCGGGAAAAGCGGCGGGGCATCTTTTTCTCTTTTGTGCAAACGTTTGCTCTAATGTGGTCTATTCTAATGTGATCTGCTCATATCTGGTCTGCCCTGATCTGATGCGATAACTTAGCCAAAATCCGAAAATTGACGGAGGGAAATGATGAATACGGAACATAAACAACTGAACCGGCACATCCTGGACGAAATGAAGCGGTTTGTACCGGTCGAGGCCAATCGCGGCGTTTCATTTACCAACAAGGAAGCGGCCTATTACTATACCCAATCTCATGTCAATGATCATGTGGAGCACGCGGAGTTCGAGGGCCTCAATCTGTACAAGCGCAAAATCTTCGGCGGCTATGAGCTGTGGGCGGACGGGCTGAAGCTGGACAATCGGCAGGCCGAGGTTTGGGTATATCCCTACAAGCTGGAGCGCAAGCATGGAGCTTTGACTGAGGAACTGTGGATGTTCGATTATGTTAACGTTCTGGAGATCAGCCTTGAGGGCGCACGGGATAGCATCGGGATTCGGCTTAAAGGCGACAAGGTCCGATTGAAGAAGGAAGAGGACGGGCTTGCTTTTTTCACAGCGGCGGTAGGGGATTGGGTCATTGCTGTCGGTTCGGCAAGCGGTCTGCCGGTGGATGTCCAGGAGGAAATCGTGAGCTCCGGCGGAGCGGCGGGAGGTTTCTATATCGCGGCGGCCAAGACCGCAGAGGAAGCGGCAGGGCTGATCCAGGAAATACGGAGAACCGGTGATGTTTTGAAAAAAGAACGGGTGCGGCGCATGGCAACCTTTTTGAGCGAAAATGCCTATCTGGAAGGCGGTGGAGATTCGTTTGCCCTGGCCCTGAACTGGCTGCATATTACAATGGATCAATTGGTGACCCGCCAGCAGGGTGACGGAATCTATGCGGGGCTTCCCTGGTTTAATGAATATTGGGGCCGGGACCAGTTCATCTCCCTTCCGGGAGCGGTGCTGGTAACGGGGCAGTTCGAGACGGCCCGCAATATTTTGCTGTCTTTTGCCAAATACCAGAATACCGACGAGACCTCCCGCTACTTCGGCAGAGTTCCGAATATTCTCGCGCCGGAAAATATCGATTACCATACGACCGACGGGACACCGCGCTTTATTATCCAGCTTCAGGATTACGTCAAATATTCGGGCGACACAGCCGTTATCCCCGAGCTGTATCCTGCAGTGATGAATAGCATTGAGGGTTCGATTCGGAACTGGACGGACGACAAGGGCTATCTGCTTCATGACGACAACGAGACCTGGATGGACGCCCGTGATTCCGAACTGAAATCCTACTCGCCCCGCGATACCCGGGCAAATGACATTCAGGCGCTGTGGTATCACCAATTGCTGGCGGGAGTCTACTTTGCTGAGTACATGAACGATTCGGAGTCCGCGTCCCGGTGGAGCGGCATTGCCGACAGGCTGAAGCAGCATTTTGAACAGGACTATCGGGCTGTGGAGCATGACTATCTGGCCGACCGCCTCGACAAGGACGATCAGCCGGAATTCTCGATTCGTCCCAACCAGCTGTTCGCACTCGATATGATCGGGGACCGTGATTTCATCGACCGTTCCGTCCGGACGGCCTGGGAGGAGCTGGTCTATCCGTGGGGGACGGCTTCCCTCGACCGGCATCATCCTTTCTTCCATCCGTACCATTTGACCGAGGAATATCACAAGGATGAAGCCTACCACAACGGCGCGGTCTGGCTCTGGCTGAACGGCATCGCGATGCAGCGGATGATCGAAGCCGGGCAGGAGGAAACGGCATACGAATTGTTCAAAAATATGAACAATCAAGCGCTGAACCTGGGCGTGGTCGGAGGCCTGTGCGAGAATATGGACGCTTACCCGCGCGAAGGACAGAGCTGGGCCAAGCTGACGGGCGCGTACCTTCAGGCCTGGTCCAATGCCGAGCAGCTGCGGGTATGGTATCAATATTTTCTCGGAATCCGGCCGGACATGATCAACCGCACCCTGGCGCTGGCGCCCCGGCTTCCCCGCGAAATCGAAGGCTTGCAGACACTGGTCAAGGTGGGCGATGGAAGCATCGGCTTCGTCTATGAGCCCGGTCAGGAAGCGCAGACCTACACCTACTCATTCAATGGCATCGACCTCTCGGCAGTTATCGATATCGCACCTTTTGAGGTGCTGCGTCTTAACGTAACAGCAGGCTCCAAACTGTCGATTACCCGGACAGAGCTTGAGCTGACGGCAGAGCTGACGGATGGATCGGGTTCGATCGTGCAGAAGCTGAAGAGCTTGCCTTCTTCGGAGCGGTTGAAGCGGCAGCAGGACGAGCGGCGGGCTTTTGAAGGGGTGAAGTTTGCGGAGCCGCTGTCGGGGAAGGTGCATCCGGTTATTGAGGGGCGGAGGAAGTAGCATAGGGTGTAGGAGTTGTGGACTTATTACAAAGGCTGGGTGGAGTTAGCAGAGACATAGGAGTTCAAATCCTGCATTAGGTGACTACCGTACGGGTTCGATCCCGGTCCTCGGCAGTACCAGTGAAAACCTTGAGAAATCAAGGTTTTTTGTTTTGGATTAAAAAATGTAATTTATAGTTGTGGCGCTTATAGCACACTGGGTCGCCCCTTCGTTCACTGAGTTTTATCAGGAAAAGCACTTATCTTGTGCGCCAATTCCTCTTGCCCAGTTAAGACCTCGACCATAATGCCCGCCCCGAGGCGAAAGCCGTAGGTGAAGATTGAGGCTAATTCCATGTCATGAGTTTGACCATATAAGTCCAGTAACTTTTCAAGCTCGCGGAACTCTTCTTCAGTAAGTCGTTCTTTCCAAACCTTTATAGTTTCAGATGTTTTTTGGATTAACTGCTCATATTGCGGGTCATTTGAGATGGCTTGCTCATCGGGATGTAAACTGCCATGATACAGCTGTTTATACCTTTTTGTAGAGTATACTACGTGGATTTGGTTAGTGGGACAACTAGATAATGAAACTAAAAAGAGGTATATCCTTGAAATCGGAAGAAGTATTTGGAGAAGTGCTTAGAACAATCCGGAAGAAGCAAAAGATGAGCCAGGAAAAACTGGCCTTCCAAAGTAACCTTGACCGTACTTACATATCCATGCTGGAACGTGGCGTGCACCAGCCAACTCAAAATTCTTTGCTTGCTCTTGCTAAAGCTTTGAACATGAAGGCATCGGAGTTGGTGGAGCTTGTGGAGGAAAAAATTGATGAAAGTAAATAAAATGACTATGCCGTGATTTGGTGTAGTCATTTTTTATCAAGAAGTGAGTACAACAGTGGCTCAATAATCAGAGAACTAAATTCTGATTCAAGTATGTTGAAAACGTCATTGGGACTGGACTACAGAAATACTAATTCTCGACAATTCATTTAAATAAATGAGTTACAAGAGAATTGATATTGACCACTTGTAAATTATTCCATATAATATATTGCAAATATATGGTATTTAAGGAGTGGTTACATTTGGATGGAACTATAATATTAAATGAACCAGAAGAGATTGATACCCTTGCAAAAATGATCAAAATGGCCTATGCTTTTGATAATTGGGAGAAAGTACTAACTTTATCCAACAAATTACTTAATGCCGCAAATAAAATTCTTCTTACTGAGACAAAACATCTTGTAAAACTGGATAGACATATAGCCTATTATTTTGGCTATAGTTATCTAATGAAAGGATTGGCATTTCAAAAAGTCGAAAAATACCCAAACTCTTTTGAATGCATAGCTCATTATTCAAATCTGGAGTGGCTAGATGACGAAACTGAGGAATGCAAAAAGATCATATATGATTTTAGATCTTTCGCAGTAGCCAATACTTTAACACTAGAAATTTTGAACGGAAACAAAAATAAACTGAAGGATTATGTTACATTCCTTGAAGAAAATCCTGATCAAATCTTATCGGGACTCAACACAATCCTTGAATCATCACTTGCTTTTTCATATTCTGTAGACGAGGAACTTGCTTCTCTAATGCGTCACATTAAAGATCCGAGCCACTATGAAGAACAAGTTATCTCTGCAAAATATTTGTCGCTTTATTATTTATTAGCTTGCTACAAATACACAAACGGTATATGTAATGAAGCTGTGGATTTAATACTACATACTATGATTCAGGCTGATAAAAAAAATAATGATAGCTATTTCAAAAAATCGGTGGCATTGTTTGAAGTACTCAAGCCTAACGCATCAGACTCACAACTAAGTGAGTACTCAATAATTCTCAATAATATTTTCAAAGGAGAAGATGAGTATGAAAAAAGCACTTATTCTAGGAGTCATTTTATTAAGTCTACTAAGTAGTAATACATTGGCTTTTTCTTCAGTTGTGTCTGACAACTCAAATATCACCCCCCTTAACCATGGAGCAGAATATTAAAATAATGGGCGAACTATTTTATACATAGTTCGCTCTTTATTTTGATAAAATTTGACTTTCATGTATTCTTTCTAGAGCCTGTATGCAAACTATGACCCCATAAAATGGGTAAATCATAGGTATGATGAATCGATATGAAATCCGTGACGACCAATGGGAAGCCATTAAGGACCTGCTACCGCCGGAGAGAAAACCACAAGGAGGGAGACCCCCGAAAGACCATCGTCAAATGCTAAATGCCATGCTGTGGGTAGCACGGTCAGGTTCCCCCTGGCGGGATTTACCTGAATATTTCGGCTCTTGGTCTACCGTTTACAGCCGGTTTCGTCGCTGGCAGATCGCCGGTATTTGGGACCGTATTCTGGAGCATGTTTCCGCAGAGCCCGACGAGGAAAGCGTCATGATCGATACCACGATTGTCCGTGTCCATCAGCATGGATCGGGCGCAAAAGGGGGGGCCTCAAGCAAGCCATTGGGCGGTCCCGGGGCGGATTAACCACCAAAATCCACGCAGTCGTTGACGCGCTGGGCAACCCACTGCGCTTTGTGCTGACCGGAGGCCATTGTCATGACTCCGTAACCGGTTATGAGATATTGAAACAAATGGACTTAACAAAAAGGCAAGTGTTGGCCGACCGGGCGTACGATACCAACCGAATCCTCCGTCTCTTGGAAGAACAGACTGCACCCTGTGTGATTCCAAGTAAGAAAAATCGTCGGAAGCCTCTGGAATGGGACCGTGAGATGAGATCTACAAGGAGCGTCATCTGATCGAGTGCTTTTTCAATAAACTCAAACACTATCGTCGACTAGCCACTCGCTATGATAAGCTGGCGTGTACCTTTATGGCTTTTTTTGTCCCTGGCTTCCATTATGATATGACTTGCTTAGGTTTGCATACACACCCTAGTACTGTTAAGGCTGCAAGAGAATTAGATGATGCTATTATTGAAGCTATAAATGAACAAATACCTTTGAAAGCAAAACGTACAAGCCTCCTGCACATCACCTGGCCTAGCCAGAAAACGTACAGGAGGCTTTCGCTGTTCTCTTTCCGAAATCCGGCTAATCTCACCTAATCCGGGGCATCCCCACCCCAATCACCACTCAAACACCCCATTCACATCCAAAAACTCCCCGTTATGGCGTTTCCCATCCGTTGCATATCCTACAATTATCGCCGCACCGGCGTCTTTGGATTTACCGCCTTCTGCATTGCCGTTCAAATCCGTTGAGGTGAAACCGGGGGTTACGGCGAAGACCTGGGCTTTGCTGTCCTGGAGTTCAAGCGCCATCGCAACCGTCATTGCGTTATTGGCTGTCTTCGATGAATTGTAGTCGAACGCATTCAAGGCATGCTCGAAATTCTGCATATAGTTCAGCGATCCCATATCGGTGGATACATTCACGATCGTTCCTTCATTCTTCTTAATTAAAGGGAACAGCCGTTGGTTCAAGCGGAACGTGCCGAAGAAATTGACTTCAAACGCGTTCCGCAAATGTTCCTCCCGGGTATCGCTGAATGAGCCTGAGAAAGCTCCTGGCATACCGGCATTGTTAATGAGCAGCGTAAGCTCCGGATAGCGGTTTTGAATGGTGTCTGCGGCTTGTTCGATGCTTGCCCGATCGGTCATATCAATCTGCACAAACTCCGCACTAAGCCCTTGATTTCTTAATTCGGAAGCGGCTGCTTCGCCTCGTTCAATACTGCGTGCTCCAAGTACAACGGTCCAACCTGCCTCGCCCAGCTGTCTTGCGATTTCATATCCAATTCCTTTGTTAGCACCGGTTACGAATGCGATTTTGTTCATGTGTGGCCCTTCTTTCATTAAAGTATGTTCGGTTAACAATTCATAGCTTACTATGCTACACTTAGTGCAGGTCAACCATGAATTTAGGGGATGATGATGATTTTTACAATTGGTCAGGTTGCGAAAAAAGTTGGCATTAATATCGGAGCGATTCGTTTCTATGAACGCAAGGGCCTTCTCGACACGGTGGTCCGCAACGAGCAAAATATCCGCCTGTATACGGATTATGAAATTAATTGGCTCATATTCCTGAAATGTCTGCGTGAGACGGGGATGAGTGTGGAAGAAATCAAGAAATATCATGACATGGTCAAGGCCGGAACCGCTACGCTGCCGGATCGAATTCAGCTCATTCAGAAGCAGAAGCAGACTCTTCTGGATGATATAGAAATGAAAAAAGCTCAGCTCGTCCACCTGGAGCATAAGCTTGAACGTTATTACCGGGGTGAGAATTATTGACCGGGAAATACTCATCATGTGTTGGGCTAATAGATGGCTGTGAGCCGTATTTTTCGAATCCGCAAAGCGCAAAGGTGGTGATGGATTGTGAACAAGGCTACGAAAATCTCTTTAATCGTAATTGCGGCTATCTTTGTGTTAATGGCGCTGGTCGGGGTACTAAGTTATTATTCAGCCTGAAGAAGCTGTTGACAGATTGAAAGATAATGTATATTGTAGATACATGAAGTCCGCGATTAGGGGGTGAAGAGCATGAAATATTCCAAAGCGACGAATTATGCGCTGCATACGATGCTGTTCCTGGTGGCCGCAGCTTCGGATAAGCCGATCGGGGTGCAGCAGCTGGCGGAGAGGCAGGATGTATCTCCAACCTATCTGTCCAAAATCCTGACCAAGCTGGTGAAGGCGGGACTCATCGAATCCGCGTCCGGCGCGAACGGCGGGTACAGGGTGAAGCGGAACAAGGAAGACGTTTCGTTCCTGGATGTCATCCATGCCATTGAAGGCACGGCCTCCTTGTTCGACTGCACATTGAATCATCCAACCGAATGTCTGATTCAGAGGGAAATGGTGGAGGCGGAGCAGCGGATGGAAGAGTATTTGCGCAGTAGAAAGCTGGCCGATCTAGCCGCCAAAATGACGGGAAGGTAAGCATCGGCCCGTTATTTTTGGATTAATTATAGATATAATAAGTCTTTTAAATCTTTGATTGACCCGGAGTTAATCCGGCACTTAATTCTCAAGGAGAGAGGAATGAACGAGATGAGTAATGATCTTTTTAATGAAGAGGTATGGGAGAAGGCGTGGAAGGAAGACCCGCACAGCATGGCCAATCGGATGAAGCGGTCGGGGGTTGATATGACCCGCAGCTTCGACGACAAGGCGGAGGTGTTCAACCGGGAAGTGTTCAGTGACGCGGGAAGACACCGGAGCGAGCGGATTATCGGGTGGATCGAAGGGCAGGGCGTCGAGTTCGACGGAATGTCGGTGCTGGATGTCGGGGCGGCCTCGGGTGGGTTCTCCGTTCCTTTTGCCGAGCGCGGCGCCAGAGTAACGGCGGTTGAGCCAAATGTTCCGTTGGCGAAGCTGTTCAAAGCCAATACGGAGCCGCTTAACCGGGAGCAGGAGCGGGTGAGCCTTGTCCATGAGGCTTTTGAGGATATTGATCTGGCCCAAAAAGGTTGGCAGCAAGCCTTCGACCTGGTGTTCGTCTCCATGTGTCCGGTCGTTACGGACTGGGATAGTGTGGAGCGGTTGCTTGGCTGCGCACGCCAATTTTGCTATATTAGCACGATGGCGGGCGATCGAGAACACAGTCTGGTGAACGAGGTGCTTCCGCTGTTGGGTGGACAGAAGAATATGAACGGGCCTTCGGACATGGCCTATCTCCTGCATCTGCTCTACCTGAAAGGGTATGCCTATGAGTCCATTGTTACCCGGGAGATGAAGACGGTGGAGCTGTCCCCGGATGATGCTGTCATTGAAGTTATGGAGATGCTGAAGCATCACCGAGTGGAGGCGAATGCGACTGCCCGGAAGGTCGTAACGGATTACGTACGCAGCACCTACGGCGACGGGCCGGTAACGGTCAGCCAGGGCGGGCGGTTCGGCAAGGTGTTCATTCGGCTGCAGGATCAGAATATGTACACAAGGAAGAGTGTGACCGGGAACAATGTGAAAGGGTAGAGCATGAACGGGTTGAGCGTGAACTAGTAGAGTGTGAACGAATAGAGCATGAAAGGGTAGAGCATGAACGGGTAGTACGTGAACGAGGAGACTGGAACCGGGAAGACCGGGAAGATTCCAATCAAACAATCAAGCACCCTGCGGGGTGCTTTTGCATGATTAGGCCAGCCAGACTTCTGGCTGGTCTATTTTTATAGATGCTTTTTTATATAGGCTATGTTTAATAACAGTGTTGATAATATGATAATTTTTAAGGGGTGTCATTTTAAGCTTCACTTATATTAAGAATCTCTTTTAGAATATCTTCTTAAAAGCACCTAACTTTTTACCATAAATTAAAGAAGCAATCTCTCTACCTATATATGTACCACCAGCCCCGCCCAATGATAAGAATTGGTATTTTACTAAATCATTGCTTAATACAATAATGGTAATATCGTCATCAATATATTTTTCAAAATGAGAAGTGTAACCATTTGCAATTCCCCCACCATGGCATATACTTTTACAATCGAAGTGTTTTTTTATAATCAATCCATATCCATATTTTACATATTTTCCGTCGTGGTGAGGCTTTTGCATTTCCTTTACTATTTGGGTTTTCAATAGTTTACCATCCTGAATTGCTCTATCAAACAAATAATAATCACCAACAGTTGATACAATATCACCACAAGCAAACCATATTGATGGGTCCATATAGAATCCTTTTTCACCCTTAATATAATTATTGGCTACATTTTTTTCTTCTTCATCACAAAAACCTGAATTATTCATGTTAGCAGGAATAAATATATGATTTTTAACATATTGGTGATAACTCATTCCAGAAACCATTTCAATTATCAAGCCAAGAATAATATAATTAGTATTACTATACGACCATTTTTCACCAACAGGGAATTTCAATTTATAACCTTTTATGATTTGTAGTATTTCTTGGGGTGTATGATGTTCTCCCCATTTTATTTGTTTTCTTAGCATTATGTGGTTAGGTATTCCAGAAGTATGAGTTAGAAGATGATGAATTGTAATTCCTTGACCCTTGTATAAGTCTGGAAAATAATCTTCAATATTCTGACTTGTTGAAAGCATACCTTTTTCTGATAACTGCATAATACATAATGCAGTTATTGGCTTTGTCATAGAGCCAATCATGAATTTTGTTTGAGATGTATTTTTTATTCCTTTTTCCTTATCTGAATATCCATATGATTCATTAAATATAATTTCATTATTTTTTGATACCAATACACTTCCACTAAATTTTTTTTGCTTTTTAAAGTATTCATTTAAATTAATATTCAACATTGACATCCTCCAATAACTTGCCCATATTTCATATAATCACTATTAATCATTTCGCTTTATTTTACTATTGTGACTGTACTTAATTATATAACAGAATAGTGTAATTATTTAAATATTTACCATAGTTATATATAAATCGCTTCCCTAATTTTAAAATCTTTTAACTTTGTATCTGAGTGAGAGGTATGTGACTGCACTAATAAATGTTTAGTTTTTACAGCAAGGTATTTTGTAGCAACACTGTGAAATCCATACTTTCTTGATACTTCCTCATGCCCACAGTAAGGGCAGACTTTCCCCTTGGAAAATCGGTTCTCTCTAACCTCGTTAGTAACTTCGGTAGCAAATCTATACTTGGCATAATAAGACCTCCGTAATCCTTCATATAGCCTTGTTATACCCGACTATTCTGAAAATATCAATTTTCAACATTTATCTTAAACATAACCATTATATAAAAAAGGGTAGTACGCCTTCTGAAGTGAGATCGACACGTGCCCAGCCCATCCGCGCAGGATATGAAGATACTCTAGTGTACAAGGATTGTCTCCTGAATCGAATGTCAAAAAATATTACGTCATGCCGCTCTAAGCATAGTTATTCATACAGCATCAAGAAAATGATGTCATCATTGTTTACAGATAATCATGAAGTGTATATAATAATAAGAAAAAGAATATAAAACGATCATAAAAGAACATAAATGATCATATTCGCGGATTTGATTCCAAAGGAGTGATGTTCCTTGATGCAGAAGGAAGAACTAAAGACAACACTGAGGGAATATATGGGAATCATCCGGTTGTCAGGCTATGAATCCCGAATGGCATATCGGTTCAAGGATGATCTGTCCAAATACACCGACCAGGTGATGATCGACAAGACAGGGAATGTGATCGCCACCTTTCCGGGTAGTGATCCGGAAGCGCCCCATCTGATGGTGTTCGCGCATATGGATGTAATCGGTTTTGTTATCAGCCGGATCGAGCCTGACGGGTTTCTGCGGATCGAGCGGGTGGGAGGCATTTCCGAGAAGATCGTCCAGGGCATTCCGGTGATGGTCGGCAGTGAAAATGGCGACTACTATCCCGGCCTGATC
The DNA here is from genome assembly GCF_000758685.1 of Paenibacillus stellifer. Classification (NCBI taxonomy): domain Bacteria; kingdom Bacillati; phylum Bacillota; class Bacilli; order Caryophanales; family Paenibacillaceae; genus Paenibacillus; species Paenibacillus stellifer. Next base: position 3,900,298 of record NZ_CP009286.1, on the reverse strand, counting down.
GGCGCTAAGGCCTATCATATTCAATCCCCAGCGGATAAGGCGAAGGTTGATCCGTTCCCCAGCTTGTTCATCGACATCGGCGCGAAGAGCATGGAGCAGGTGCATGAGCTTGGTATTCATGTCGGCTGCCCTGTAACTTTTGCGCCTCATTATGTGGAGCTGCTTGGCGACCGGATTGCCGGAGCCTATATTGACGATGCGGCCGGACTGACGAATCTGCTGCAGATTGCCTCCGCCCTGGCCGAGAAGAAGCCGGAATGCACCGTTCATCTGGTGGGGACTGTAATGGAAGAATTTAATGCCAGAGGCGCGATGATGGCGGCCCGCAGCGTCAAGACGGATATGGCAATCTGCCTGCTTGGCCCCGGCGCCGGAGATACCCCGGATCAGCGGGGCGTCAACAATGTGGTGCTTGGTGGAGGGCCGGGTGTCACCCTGTTTAATTTTCATGGAAAAGGTACGCTGAACGGAAATATCGCTCACAAGGGGCTGTTCGAGTTAATCAAGAAATCGGCGCAGGATAGCGGAATAACACTTCAGCGGAGCGCCGCTCGGGGGGCGCTGAGCGATACGGCGTATTTGCAGCTGGAGAACGACGGTATTCCGTGTCTCGATATGGGGATGCCGGACCGTTACAGCCACTCGCCGATGGAGACCTGCGATCTGAACGATCTGGAGCAGGTCGGCATCGTCGTTACCGGAGCCATATACGGGATTAACAGGGATTTTAATCTTCATCGCTATTAGAAGGACGCTTCATGTGTGAACAGGATAAGGGGTGAAGGAATGGAACGGGATGTGCTGGTCGGTATTGATGGAGGCACAGGAAGCATTCGCGTAGGATTCTACGATTTGCAGGGGAATTCCCTGGGATTCGCGGCGACCGAATATCGGACAACCCATTTACATACCGGATGGGCGGAGCAGTCGCCTGAGGATTGGTGGAACGCCCTTAAGGCAAGCTTGGCCAAAGGCATGGCGGAGACGGGCATAACCAAGGACCGGATTATTGGCATCAGTACGGCGACGACCAGCTGCAGCGTGGTCCTGAGCATGCTCGACGGGACTCCGGTGAGGGATTGTCTGATCTGGATGGATGTCCGCGCTTCGCAGGAAGTGAATGAGATCGAGGCATTGACGGGAGCGAAGCTGTCGGCGGAATGGATGCCGGGCAAGCTGCTCTGGGTGAAGCGCCATGAGAAGGAGAACTACGAGAAGGCGGAGGTCTTTTGCGAATACCAGGATTGGCTCACATATCGTCTGACGGGGATCTGGTCCATCAACATCAACAACTCCTGCAACTGGGGGTACAATGCCCGCGACGGAGCGTTCGCAGAGGATTTCTACAATACGATCGGCCTGGAGGAGGCGGTGTCCAAATTCCCGGACGGGCATGTGTATGCAGTAGGAGACGCGATTGGAACGCTGACAAAAGAGGCGGCGGATGAGCTTGGCCTCGGGTATCATACGCTGGTGGCGCAGGGCGGCATCGATTCTTCCATCGCCATTCTGGGGATGGGGGTAAGCGAACCGGGTAAGCTTGCGCTCATTACAGGCTCCTCGAATCTGGCTATGGCGCTGACGGATGAAGCTCTGTTTAATGAAGGCTTGATCAATACGGGACCGGATCATCTGATTCCGGGCTATTATACCTCCTACAGGGGCCAGGTCTCGTCGGGCTCGATTCTCAGCTGGTTCCGGCGGGAATTTTGCCGCGATCTGGAGGATGTGGAAGAAGGCGTATTTGATTATCTGAACCGTCAGGCCGCAGAGCTTGAACCGGGATCAGAGGGACTCATAGTGCTGGATTACTGGCAGGGCAACCGCCATCCTTATCTCGATTCGAAGGTCAGGGGCATGTTCTATGGACTCTCGCTCAATCACACCCGTGCGCATATGTACCGTGCGCTTATGGAGGGAATTGCCTTCGGCACGGAGAATCTTTTGGTACAGTTCAGAGACAGCGGCTTTCCCGTTCAGGAGATCAATATTGCAGGCGGCACGTCGCAGTCCGATGTGTTCATGCAAATTCATGCGGACGTCAGCAATGTGACAGTGAACGTGCCGCAGGACCGGCAGGCGCCATGTCTCGGCTGTGCGATCACTGTGGCTGTGGCGGCTGGAATCTATCCGGGATTGGCGGAGGCGACCAAGGCGATGGTCAAGCTGGAGAAGGTCATCACTCCGAATCCCGAGGCGCACCGCAAGTACAGACGCATTTTTGAACAGTACCGCAAAATTTATCCCGGCTTCAAAGACTGGATGCATGAGACGACGGATATTTATCTTCAGTCTCTGGCCGAATCGGATCAGGAGCAGCAGTGACATGGAATCGCTATGACCTGGAATCGCAGTAACCAGGAACCGAGAAATCAAAAGGGAATAATCCGGAATTATAGCAGCCCGGAATCGCAGCAATCGCGTAACCGAGCAAGCCAGTCAAGTTACAACCAAGCACAATACAATCGTTCACAATACAGCCAATCATGAGACGGCAATTACAATACGGGAATTACACAACATGGAGGGATTCACTATGTCAACGCCAACACCGCATATTACAGCCTCGCCGGGAGATATCGCCAAGACGGTTCTGATGCCCGGGGACCCGCTGCGGGCCAAGTTTATCGCCGAGAATTTTCTGGACAACCCGGTATGCTTCAATGAAGTCCGCAACATGCTGGGGTACACGGGAACGTATAAAGGAAAGCGCGTCTCGGTAATGGGCCATGGGATGGGTATGCCTTCGATGGGGATCTATTCGTATGAGCTGTTCAATTTCTATGATGTGGACAACATTATTCGTATCGGCTCGTCGGGCGCCATTCAGCCGGATGTGAAGATGCGTGATATTATTATCGGCATGGGGGCGTGTACGGACTCTAATTATGCCAAAAGCTTCAATCTGCCCGGCACGTTCGCCCCGATTGCCAGCTACGAGCTGCTCAGCAAGGCTGTGGAAGCGGCCAAGGAGCTTGGGCTGCCGGTAAGAGTGGGCAACATTATGTCAGGTGACGTCTTCTACTGCGACAATGCCAAGGAGCATGATGAAGGCTGGCTTAAAATGGGTGTGCTTGCGTCCGAGATGGAGGCTGCTGCCCTGTATATGAATGCCGCCAGAGCCGGCAAGCACGCGCTGTGCATGGTCACGATCTCGGACAAGCCGGGAGAGAAGCCGACGACGGCCGCAGAGCGGGAGCAGACCTTCACGGGCATGATGCAGATTGCCCTTGCTCTGGCCTGACACTTGTGGAGGGGGATGAACCGTGTTCCAAATTGAACGCGTTGAGAAAATTCTCGAGTATATCAACCGCAAGAAGAAAGCCAACGTCAAAGAACTGAGCGAGCAGTTCGAGGTGTCCAAAGTCACGATCAGACGGGATCTGGATGAATTGGCGGAGAAGGGGCTTGTCGTCAAGACTCATGGCGGCGTCATGTCCATCATGAACAAGTTCGCCTACGAGATTCCGATCGCCAGCAAGTTCGAGGCGAATTCCGAAGCGAAGAAGAAGATTGGAGCTCTTGCTGCCAGTCTGATTGAAGAGGGCGACATTGTTGTCTTCGACGCAGGCTCCACCACGCTGGAAATCGCCAAGAGCATGAAGACGCAGGATATCACCGTGCTGACCAATGATATCAAAATCTCGATGGAAGTGGCGATGAAGCCCAACGTGAAGCTGATGGTTTCAGGCGGCGCGCTCAGCGATTCCGTGTATACCCTTGTCGGTGATCAGACAGTTGAATTTTTCAAAAAAGTTCATGTGAACAAAACCTTTCTGGGCTGCGACGCGATCGATCTGGAATTCGGGATCTCCAACCGGACCAGGGAAGAAGTGCCTGCCAAGAAGGCCATGATTGATGCCGCCGAAGAAGTAATTATGGTTACGGATGATAGCAAACATAACACAAAAGTATTTTGTTACCTGTGTGAAATTTCCAGAATTAATAAATTAATAACAAATCGAATTGATGATCGTTTTAGGTTGGAATTGGAAAAGATTGGCGTTGAGGTTCTGATTGCTGAATAATGCGGTTCTGTAGGCTGCCGTGAAAAAATGCTGGGAAATTTCTTGATTTATCAAGGGATTCAGCGTTTTTTCACGGTTTTTTTGTGTGATTTTTCTTCTGTTGGAAATCAATTGAAAAACCATGAAAGATAATAAAAAGAAAATAAAAATAAATAAATTATCACAAAAGTTCTTGACGTGATCAGAAAGTTGTCGCTATAATTGCGTTAAATTAATAAAGCAATATGTTATTTTATCTGACACGATGGGGCGAGGCCGAAACAGTTGTCTTCACCCGATACACCACGACGGAGGAGTCAAAATTATGGAATGGATTAAACAAACGTTTGGAACGATAAAGCCGATTATTGCCATGTGCCATATTCGCGCTTTACCGGGAGACCCTTTCTATGAACGCGAAGGCGGCATGGACCGGGTAGTAGAATTAGCCAGACAGGATCTGATGGGACTGCAGAACGGCGGGGTAGACGCTGTGATGTTCTCGAATGAATTCAGCCTGCCTTATCTGACAAAGGTGAGACCCGAGACAACAGCCGCCATGGCCCGGGTGATCGGGGAGCTGAAGCGGGATATCCGAATCCCCTTTGGCGTCAACGTACTATGGGACCCGATTGCATCGATTGATCTGGCAGTCGCCACCGACGCAAGCTTCATCCGGGAGATCATCACGGGAGTCTACGCCAGCGACTTCGGCTTATGGAATACGAACGTCGGACAGACGATCCGCCACAAGACGGAGCTTGGAGCCCATGATCTGAAAATCCTGTTCAACATCGTACCCGAGGCTTCGGCTTATCTGGGAGACAGAGACATCATAGATATTGCCAAATCGACAGTATTCAACAACAGACCCGACGCCTTGTGCGTGTCAGGCTTGACGGCCGGGGCGGAAACCAGCAGCGAGGTTCTCTCCAGAGTGAAGGATGCGGTCCCGGAGACGGTGGTGTTCTGCAACACAGGCTGCACCGTGGATAATATCGAGCGGCAGCTGACCATCGCGGATGGAGCCGTGGTAGGCACCACCTTTAAGGTGGACGGAAAGTTCGACAACCTGGTGGATGAGAGCCGGGTACGGATTTTCATGGATAAGGTGAAACGGTTTAGAGGATAGATTGACTGGTCAACGTCCAAGCCATCACAAATTTAAGGCGAAGAAGGGGATATTTTTATGAAGAAAATGCTGGCTCTGGTAAGTGTACTCATGCTTGTTATTCTGACCGCTTGTTCAGGCTCGGGCAATTCCGCCACCGGCAACACAGCAGCTACCAGCAGCAATGCTCCGGCCGCTTCCGAAGCGGCTGCCTCTAAAGATGGGGACAAACTGAAAGTAGTCCTGCTGATTCCCGGCAACTTGGGCGATAAATCATTCCTGGATTCGGCGAACAGAGGTCTTGAATTGGTTCGGGACCAGCTGGGAGCCACAACCAAAGTCATCGAGATGGGAACTGACCAGACGAAGTGGGAGCCGATCTACCGGGATGTTGTCGAGCAGGATTGGGACCTCATTATTTCGGGCAACTCCACCGCATCGGAAATCTTCCACGCCATTGCGGCCGAGCATCCGGAGAAGAAATTCATCGACTTTGACACCGACTTCGAAGATGTGCCGGACAATGTGTATGCCATGTGGTACCGTGTAAATGATGCTTCCTTCCTCGCCGGAGCGGCAGCGGCGCTGACAACCACCTCCAATCTTCCTAATGCCAACCCTGAGAAAATTATCGGATTTCTGGGCGGGCTGGACGTACCGGGCATCAACGCTTTCCTCGTAGGCTACATAGAGGGTGCTCAATATGTCGTACCTGATATTAAAGTAATCACTTCGTACGCAGGCGACTTCGGCGATCCGGCCAAGGGCAAGGAGCTGTCGCTGGTGCAGTACAATTCCGGCGCTGACGTTATCTTCGGTGCGGCGGGCGGAACGGGTCTTGGCATCTTCGATGCCGCGAAGGAGAAGAAGAAATACGCGATCGGCGTAGACTCCGACCAGGCTGAAATGGTTAAGGGCACCGACCCGGACAAGGCGAACCTGATCCTGACCTCTTCCATGAAGAACATTGACCAATCTATCCTTCGGGCTGTGAAAAAATATCAGGAAGGCACTCTGGAGTTCGGCAAGCGCGAAACGCTTAGCTTCACGGAAGGCGCGGTAGGCATCGCCAAGAATGATATCTACAACGCTGCGTTCACTCCTGAAATGAAGGCGAAGATCGAAGAGATCGAGAAGAAGCTGATCAACAAAGAGATCGTGGTCAGCGATGCATCCAAAATGGAAACATCGGAAGTTGAGAAGATTCGCAACGCTGTAAAACCATAAGCGCATTGAAATCAAGCAGCACAAAGGGGGAGATTCCGTACGGAATTTCCTCCTTATCCCTATCCGTGATTCAATGAATCCGGAAATAACAGCAGGAAGGAGGCGGCGAATGATGGGGGCGTTGCTGGAAATGCGTGGTGTAATGAAGGTATATCCGAATGGCGTGGTCGCGAACCGGAACGTGAACTTTAGCTTGAATGAAGGTGAAATTCACGCGCTTGCCGGGGAGAATGGAGCCGGCAAATCGACGCTCATGAAGATCTTGTTCGGGATGGAAGAGCCCAGCGAAGGCGAGATGTTCCTGAGAGGGAAGGCGATTAGGCTAGGCTCTCCGCAGGATGCGATCGACATCGGAATTGGAATGGTCCATCAGCATTTCATGCTGATTCCTTCCTTCACCGTAGCCGAGAACATGGTTCTCGGAATGGAGCCGAGAACAGGCGTGTCCTTCAATTATAACGAAGCCGTCAGAATCACCAAAGAATACTCGGCCAAATACAATCTCGCGGTTGACCCCGAACTGAAGGTCAGGGATTTGTCCGTAGGCATGAAGCAGAAGGTGGAAATCCTGAAGGCTCTGGTCCGCGGCGCGAAGATTCTGATTCTTGACGAGCCGACGGCTGTGCTGACGCCGCAGGAGACGATAGAGCTCTTCCAGGAGCTGAAGCAGCTTAAGGAGGCCGGACATACCATCGTCTTTATCTCCCATAAGCTTAAGGAAGTCAAGGCCATATGCGACCGGATTACGATTATGCGCGGCGGCAGAACGGAAGGCGTCTTCGGCGTTCAGGATATTACGGAGCAGGAAATTTCCCGCCTGATGGTCGGAAGAGATGTCGTGCTGAAATATGAGAAAGAGCGGCATGAGTATGGAGAGCCGGTACTGGCTGTGAAAAACTTGTCGCTCAAAGGAGAGCACGGCAACGATCTGTTGAAATCCGTCCAGCTCTCGATCCGCCAGGGTGAAATCCTGGGCATTGCCGGAGTCGAAGGCAACGGGCAATCCGAACTGGTCCAGGCCATCACTGGCCAGTTGAAGTCTCCACCGGGCGCCGTCCATGTAGGCGGGGCGGATATCGGACAGTTTAACATCGGAGCGATCCGGAGCCTCGGCGTCTCTTACATCCCGGAGGACCGGATGAGACAGGGGACGGCCAAGGATGCCAGCATTGTGGACAACCTGGTCTCTACCATTTTCAAGAAGAAGGATTGGAGCAGCGGGATGTTCATGAAGCGGAAGAAGATGCTTCGTCTTGCCGAGAGTCTGATCGACTCGTTCCGCATCAAGGCATCGGGTCCCGCCCAGGAGATCGGCATGCTGTCCGGCGGCAATATGCAGAAGGTGGTCGTCGCCCGGGAGAGCTCAACGGAGCCTCGGCTGCTGATTGCCGAACAGCCGACACGGGGTGTGGATGTCGGCGCCGCGCAGCTGATCCACCAGAAGCTGATCGACCTGCGCGCGGAAAAATGCGCGATTCTGCTGATCTCCGCCGATCTGAACGAGATTCTGGAGCTGAGCGACAGTCTGGCGGTCATGTACGGAGGAGAAATCGTCGGCTATTTCGACCGTCCCTCTGAGCTTACGGAAGAAGAACTCGGACTGTTCATGCTGGGCATCAAGAGACAGGATGAGGAAGAGATAAGGGGGGCTCAACATTTTTAAGCTGAAATATTTCGAATGGTTCCGTACGCTGGCGGTTGTCGTTATTGCGCTCCTCCTTTCTCTTCTGATCATTTCTTTTGTCAGTGAACAGCCATGGCATACCATGTTCATCTTCCTGTATGAGCCGATCTCCTCTCTGTCCCATGCGGGGAATGTGGTGGAGATGGCGATTCCGCTCATGTTCGCGGGCGTGTCGCTCGCTCTGCTGTTCAAGATGAACATGTTCAACCTGGGAGCTGAAGGGATATTCTATTTCTCCGGCCTGGTGGCGGCCTCCATTGCCATTCGTTCGGGCCTCGGATTCCTGCATCCCGCTGTCGCTATTATCGCGGGAGGGCTTGTAGGTGCGCTGATTATGGCGATCCCCGGCATCCTCAAGGCGAAATGGAACGCCAACGAACTGGTGACCTCGCTGATGTTCAACAGCATTTTGCTGGGAGTCGGGCTGTATCTGCTCAATTACAAGCTCAGGGATGCGGCGGCGTTCCAGACGGCCTCATTCAAGTTCAATCCCGATGCGGTTCTCAGCCGCATTATTCCCGGGACCCGCATCCATTCGGGCTTGATCATCGTACTGCTGTGCATTGTCGGCGCCCATCTGTTCATGTACAAGACCAAATGGGGATATGAGCTGCGGATGACTGGCTCCAACCGGGAGTTCGCGGAATACTCGGGAATCAAGACTGGAAGAGTTATCGTATACGTCCATCTGCTGGCCGGATTTATCGCCGGAGTCGGCGGATCGGTGGAGGTGCTGGGCATGCATACCCGGTTCGACTGGACATCCCTGCCGGGATACGGCATGGACGGCGCACTTGTGGCGATGCTGGCCAAGAACAATCCGCTCGCGGTTATCGGTTCGGCCTTGTTCCTTGCCTACATCCGGGTAGGGGCGGATATGATGTCGAGATTGTCCGATGTTCCCGCCGAGATGATTTCCATTATCCAGGGGGTAATTCTGCTCCTGGTGTCCGCAGAGCAATTCCTGAAATTCTGGAAGAATAGAATGCTGCTGAAGGAGGCGCAGAAGAATGGGTAACTTTTTCGCCGCCATCTTCACAACCGAGTTCGCCTTCTCCATTCTGCGGGTCACGACCCCAATCCTGTTCGCAGCGCTGGGCGCGCTCATCTCCAACAGAGCCGGCATTGTCAACATCGGTCTGGAAGGCATCATGTTAACCTCCGCACTTATGGGCGTTCTGTTCAGCGCCTACACGGGAAGCGCCTGGCTGGGACTGCTGGGAGCCGCCGCAGGCGGCGTGCTGATCGCAGGTCTGCTGGCTTTTTTCACACTGAAATTCAAGACGCATATTATTCTGGGCGGTATCGCGATCAATGCGTTCGCTTCCGGAGGGACGATCTTCGTTCTGTACCTGCTCACCGGCGACAAGGGAACCTCCTCATCCGTAGCGAGCAAGGTGCTGCCCAACATCGACATCCCGCTTATTAAGGACATTCCGGTTATCGGCCCTATTCTTTCGGGGCATCATGTGCTGACCTATCTGTCGCTGATTGCTGTCGCTGCGGTATATTATCTGCTCAAGCGGACGCCGCTTGGACTGCAGATCCGGGCGGTCGGCGAGAATCCGCAGGCAGCGCAGTCCGTTGGTGTCAAGGTCGTCCGCACACAGTACATTGCCCTCCTGCTGAGCGGCCTGTTCGCAAGCCTGGGCGGAGCCTATATGTCGATGGGCTATCTGTCGCTCTTCACCCGGGATATGACGGCGGGAAGAGGCTGGATTGCCCTTGCAGCGGAATCGATGGGCAGAAGCACGACGATCGGAACGGCGCTGACCTCGTTTCTGTTCGGGTTCGCCGAAGCGATGTCGAATGTGCTGCAGCTGTTCAAAATACCGGCCGAGCTCGTATCGACGGTGCCTTATGTGGTGACAGTCATCGGTCTGATGATCTATTCCATCAATGAATCCAGAAAGAAGGGCAAGTAGAGGCCGGGATTAAGTCTTAGCACCCATTCATCAAGAAAACCGGAAGGCGGTGATCACTCATGATGATTGCAAAAGGGAACGAAATGACCGAGCTCAAGAAGCTGCTCTCCCGTTTCTATAATGAAGTCAACAAAGAAATTTACGGCTTCGGCGTCAATCAGCTCAAGATCAGCATTGAGGATAATATCATCCACTTTCTGGTCAAGCATCAGCGGATTGTGGCCCTCAAGGCTTTGGAATTACGCCACGCCTCCACCAAATTGGCTGTCGATCATGCGCTGCACTCGGAGTTCAAGCTGCGTTTTCTGGAGAAGGTGGAGGCGGAGACGGATCTCAAGGTGGTCTCCATTCTCCGTGACTACGATCCGTCAACGGAATGGGCTTCTACTTTAGCCATTCTGGAGTAAGTGTCTGACAATTGAATCCTAATAGGAGATCGCCCGGGATTTATCTCGGCGGGATAGCCTGCAAATGGAGCAAAGCGGTAACTTTCGATTCGTTTACGATGAGAGGCGGCCGTTGTCAACAGGGAGTTCTGTGTGACAACGGCCGCCTCTTTGTATTTATAAATCACAGATCAAAGGAGTGGATGAGGGTGCTGAGCCTCAAGAATGCTGCAATTATTGTCATCGACATGCAATACGATTTCGTTGGTGAGGAGGCGGTCATTCCATGTAAAGCGGATGCCGGACTGATCGAATCCAATCAGAAGCTGCTGGCATACGCAAGAAAGTCCGGAGTGCCCGTCATCTATACCCAGGAGATTCACCGGAAATCGCATGTCGACTTCGGACGGGAGCTGGACCGCAGCGAGCCGATTCACTGCGTGGAAGGAACGCATGGCGTGGAAATCATCGAGGAACTGAAGCCGGAAGAGAGCGATTATGTCATTCAAAAACGCAGATACAGCGCCTTTTTCCAGACTGATCTTCAGGTGCTGCTGCAAGGGCTGGGCGTGAAGACGATCATTCTGACAGGTGCGGCGACGGATGTATGTGTACGGGCGACGGCGACTGACGCGCAGCAGCATGACTATTATGTGGTCGTACCGAGAGAATGTGTGGCAGGCACGAGCACCAAGCAGCATGAAGCCGCTCTGGAGCATATCGACTATGTGCTTGGGCAGATCGTCAGCGTGGATGATTTGTCATTTGAATAACGCTAGAACCTGAAAAAAAGGAGCGGGTGTTGATGATTCGACAATGGAGTATGTGCACCACCGAAGAAATTGGCGCTATGGACAAAGAGCATTCGCTCGTCATTATTCCGATCGGGGCGACGGAGCAGCATGGAAGCCATCTGCCGGTCGGAACGGATTCGATCATTCTGGATAACCTGCTGAACACATTCATGAAGGAATGCGATTTCCCGGATAACCAGGTGCTCATTACCCCGCTGCTGCCGGTTGGCAAGAGTATGGAGCATATGGATTTTCCCGGAACGCTGAGCTTCAGCACGCGGACATTCTACTCGATGCTGGACGATCTATGCGAATCGATCCGCTGCCACGGGTTCACCAAAGTGCTGCTGATGAACAGCCATGGCGGCAATACGGACCTGTTGAATGTGCTGAGCCGGGATCTGCGAATCAAGCATGATATGGAAGTGTTTGTCTTCGACTGGTGGTTCACCTCCTTCTGGAACGATATTTTGGAGCAGGTGCAGCAGTCCGGGGATTATGGCGTCTTCCATGCCTGCGAGCTGGAAACGTCGCTTATGCTAGTGTTTTGCCCCGAAGCTGTCGATATGAGCAAAGCTGTGGATGAATTTCCGGACATACAGCTTACGGCGAATCCGCATGTTACGCTCAAAGGTCCCGTTACGCCCGGCTGGAAGACCAAAGACGTCTCCCATCACGGCGTTATCGGAGCGCCTACGCTCGCAACGGTGGAGAAGGGCGAGATCTTCATCCGCTATGCCGTGCAGAAGCTTCATGCCATGCTCACGCAGGTCATTCAGACGAACTATAAATCCTAACAGACACGCGGCAAGCATTAGACCCTGATTCCCGTGAGCCGGCGCCGGTCCGGAGCGGTTAAAGGAGACAGCAAGATGAAAATTGTAGTAGGCATTACAGGAGCGAGCGGCTCTATCTACGCATATACGCTGATTCGTGCGCTGCATCAATTGAATATCGAGACATATGTTATTGCGACCGAAATGGCTAAAAAGGTCATGAAGTTCGAGTGCGGCATCACGATGAACGAGATCAAGGCATACGCGGAAGTGCTGGACAACAGCAATCTATTCGCATCCGTAGCGAGCGGTTCGTTCAAGACGGACGGGATGGTCATCCTGCCCTGTTCGATGAATTCGCTTGGCGCGATCGCGAACGGCGTGGGGGATACCCTGCTGAGCCGGACAGCAAGCGTCATGCTCAAGGAGAAGAGACGGCTGATCGTCGTTCCGCGCGAGACTCCGCTTCATTTGATCCATCTGGAGAATATGACCCGGCTGGCCCGCGCCGGCGCGGACATCATGCCTGCCTCGCCGGGATTTTATCACCATCCGACCGAGATTTGGGAACTGGTCAACTTCGTGATCGCCCGGATTCTCGACGCCCTGAATATCGACCACCAGCTGATGGCGAGATGGGGAGAGAAAGCGGTGGAGAAATGAATAACATCCGGGAGCTTGTACAGCATTTGGAACGCAGCAGCCGCATCACCCATATCCGCAAGGAAGTCGATCCCGTCTTCGAGGTTGGGGCGGTCATCAAGACCGGTAAAGGCAAGCAGCCGTTCTACTTCGAGAAGATCAAGGGCTATAACATGCCGATGGTCTCGGGGCTTGGCGGGGACCGCGATTTGCTGGCGGAGACGATGGGGATTACGAAGGACAAGCTTGTGGAGAAGCTGATCGACTCCATCGTTCATCCGATCAAGACGCGGAAGGTCGCCTCGGGTCCCGTTCATGAAAATGTAGTGCTCCGGCCCAAAGAGGTGACGGATTATTTTCCGGTCTGTACGTATCACAAGGATGATTCGGGAGCTTATCTCGTCTCCGGCATTCTCGTCGTCAAGGACCGGAGCGGCCGCAGACGGTATACCTCGATCCGCCGGATGCAGATGCTGGGAGGCAACCGCTCCAGCGTGCTGATCTCTTCGCCGGAGCTGCACCGGCAGTTCCTGGAATTCGAGCAGCGGGGAGAGCCGGTGGAGGTTGCCGTTATGTTCGGCGTCGTGCCTGCGGTCGTGCTTGCCTCGCAGATCAGCACGCATCTGTACCACTGCGACAAGCTTGATGTGGCGGGGGCGCTGCTGGGCACATCTCTGGATGTCGTGCAGTGCCGGACGGTGGATCTCGAAGTGCTCGCCGAAGCGGAAGTTGTGCTGGAGGGCAAGATTTTGCCCCATGTCCGGGAGCCGGAGGGGCCGTTTGGCGAACTCGGAGGCTATTACGGGGATCGCACGCAGCAGCCCGTCATCGAATTTACGGCGATTACGCACCGGAATGAGCCGATCTGGCAGACGATCTATCCGTCCAGCCATGAAGAGCATTTGCCGATGGCGCTCGCCCGGGAGGCAACGCTGCTCAGCACCGTGCGGCAGGTTGTGCCGGAGGTGCTGAATGTTCACTTAACGGTAGGCGGAATCGGCCGTTATCACGCGGTGATCTCGATCCGCAAGCGGAGTGAAGGGGATGGCAAACAGGCATTGTTGGCTGCATTCGCGAGCGACAAGGATCTGAAGCATGTCGTAGTGGTCGACGAGGATGTGAATCTGTTCGATCCGCAGGATGTGGAATGGGCGATTGCGACGCGCGTACAGGCCGATCTTGATGTGTTCATCGTTCCCGGAGCGAAGGGGTCGCCGCTGGAGCCGTCCCATCAGCTTCGGGGAGTGTCAGCCAAGATGGGAATCGATGCGACATATCCGATCACGGCCAAAGAATCTTATCGGCGTACGAGCATTCCGGTCGCACCCGATTTCAATATCCAGGATTACTTATGATGAAGGAGGTGGATCATCGTTATGGAAGCCATCGGCCTGATTGAAACCCGCGGTCTTGTCGCGGCAATGGAAGCGCTGGATACGATGTGCAAGGCCGCTACTGTCAAGATGATCGACATGAAGGTCGTCGGCTCGGGCCTTGTGGCCGTCGTCGTGGAAGGCGATGTCGCCGCCGTGACGGCTGCGGTTGAAGCCGGGAAGACTGCCTATGAGCGTACGGGAGGAGAACTGATCTCCTGCAACGTTATCCCGCGTCCTCATCCCGAGCTTGCCAAAATCTTATTTTAGGAGGTGATGGGCGGTGTCGGATTTTATGAAGGAAATTGTGCAGGAGGCGCTGCGCGGCGGGGCTGGCAGACGTCAGGAGCCGAATCGCGGCAATAGCAATGAGCCTTCCCGGCAAAATCCGAGCGTGCGGAGCACATCCGCCGTGCCGGGGATCAGCCGTCCCAATTACCAGCGGGACCGGAAGGAACAGCGTCTTGGTGCGGCGACCGGAGCGGTGACGGGCGTGGCAGCCGGTTCGGTGTCAGATACGGCGTTAGAAGCGGGGCTGGGGGCGGTGACAGGTTCAGCCTCAGGCGGGAATGGAAGAGCTGCTGCATTGTCTGCTGCGCCAGTGCCGGCTTCTGCGGGCTCGCCTGCGGCAGCAGCGGTGCAGGCGAATGCGTCATTACCCGCGTTCGTGTCCGCATCGGCACATGCACCTGCAGCCGTGAAAACTCCGGCTTCTGCTACTGCCGCTGCGTCCGCGGCTTCGCTGACCCGCGATTTCATTGAGGAATCGCTGGCCCCCTTGATGCGGATGTCCCTGGTTCAGGGGAACAGCCGGGAGGAGTGCGGGGCGGACTGCACGGATACTGCAGCGGCTCCGGATGAGTCGGGCATGCTCGGCCGAAGCTGCGCCGGGCTGGACTTCTGGTATTACCCGGAGCTGCGTCCTGAATTGCTCGGTGAGCTGGGCATCCGCCGAATTTCTGCGAAGTCGGCCGGAATTATTGCCGAAGGGCGCTGCCGGCCCGGGCAGTTATTCCTGCTTGATGGATGCTCCGCCATTTCCGGCGTCGATGTGGACATTAACTGGAAGATGGAAGGCGGCCGGGATTTTCAGGCCGTGCTTACCGGCGAGGCTTCATCCGATATCCGGAATGCGCTTCAGAGCATGTACGATCAATGTCTGCGGAGCGGGAGCCGCCGGATTCAGAGCTATATCGCGCTGGAGCCTTCTTCAATTCTGGTAAAGTATCTGAACATCTCCCGTGGCGATGCGGTCGCCGCCCTGGAGGGCATTTCACGATACCGCAGCGTTGCACTTCTAGACAGAGCGCTCAAACTGGGCATGAGTTCCCGGGTGAAGTTCAGCATTGCGGACGAATTCGTGATCCTTACCGGGGAGCGGGGAGACCTGTCGGAAGCCTCGGCTCTGCTCGGGAAGCTGATAGAGCCTTATGCCTGATTACGGAAGGAGGGATTAGCTGATGCAGCAAGCATTGGGTCTTATTGAAGCAATCGGATTTACAACCGCCGTATCGGCAGCGGATGCCGCGCTGAAGACGGCAGATGTCACGATTGAAGCTGTGGAAAAAGTCATCGGAGTGGGCGGAATGCTCGGTGTAACCATCCATTTCAGCGGGGATGTGGCGGCGGTCACCTCTGCGGTTGAGGCCGGAAGAACAGCGGCCGAGCGAATCGGCAAGGTAGTCTCCGCGCATGTCATTCCGAGAGCCCACAGTGATGTCGTCACGAAGATGCTGTCGCGGTTTGAGGTGTTCTCGGCGGAGCCGCCGGGTCAGGTTCAAGTTCAAGTCCCTGAGCCGGATTCCTCCACAGCCGAGGTCAAGAAGCGGCCGCCGGGGCCGGGCAGACAAGCTCCGCCGAAGCCGGAATAGCAGCATGTGAGCTGAGATAGCAGTGTGTGAACATCATAGGCGGCCCACGTTCCCTGGAACGCAGCCGCATGCAGAACCAATAATCAATCGGGAGGAATTGGAAATGGGAGAAGCTTTGGGATTGATCGAAACGAAGGGGCTTGTCGGAGCGATTGAAGCGGCGGATGCCATGGTCAAAGCGGCCAATGTGGAGATTTGCGGGTATGAAAAAATCGGCTTCGGTCTTGTTACCGTAATGGTGCGGGGAGATGTCGGCGCAGTTAAGGCAGCAACCGATGCGGGAGCCAGCGCAGCCAAGCGGGTTGGCGAGCTGATCTCGGTTCATGTCATTCCAAGACCCCACAGCGAAGTGGAAAAAGCGATTCTGTCCAGCATTAAAGCGTAGGACCCGTCATGCGGTCCTCATCTAGCGCGCTCGCCGTACGAACCGCTGCCGAAATGCTGTATCGCGGCAGGGAAGACGAGCTGGACCGGCGGTATCCCCGCATGCTGATACTCCTTACTCAGCACTGGATCGGGATGGAGGAAGGCTTGGCCGCTGTGCGGCGGCTAGCCGGGATGAAGCTCCGATTGCAGCTGTATGTTGACCCTGCTCTGAGGCAGGTCATGGGGCAAAGAGAAATTGTGCAAGCGACCGGAGTGGATGACTTCCTGGAACCGGGTGCGGAATTTCGGATCGCCGGTGGTTTCTGCAATTCCGGTAATTTCGGCAATCTCGGTAATTTCAGTAATTCCGGGAATTCCGCCAATTTCGGCGTTTCCGGCAATCCCGGCATTTCCGGCAATCATACCGGCATGGAACCACCGCTGGCCTCCAATATTCAGTATTTGTTCATCCCAGTGCTTTCCTTCTCCTTAATGTCCAGGATTTCCAGACTGGATGACGAATCGCCGGTCGTGCGGCTGATCCTTCAGGGCTTATGCTCGGGCAGACAAGTCGCCGCCCTTCGTGCAGGTGTGGAGGACGACGGTCCGGAATGGACGGCGCGCGGATGCTCCATGCCGCCTGCGATGAGGCGTGAAGCGGCAAATATGCTGGGGTCGCTTCGGAGCTATGGAGTTACGCTGCTTGGCAGCGAAGGAATAAGCGAATGGATTGGCGGAAGCCGTGAGAAGAAGGAACTGATTGCCGGAGATGACATTCTGTCGGCGGTATCTGGCGGCGTTACGGAGCTGAAGACGGGACGGGGTTCAATCATTACACCGCTTGCCCGCGACCTGGCGGCACAATACGGAATACAGATCCTGCAAGCGCGGGATGGGGAGACGATGTAGATGCAAATCGGAAAAGTGATCGGGCGAGTGACCGCAACCAGAAAAGATGAGCGGCTTGTCGGCACCAAGCTGCTGATCGCTCAACCCATCCGGCTTGACGGGACTTTGACCGGAACTCCCATAATTGCGGTGGATACCGTAGGAGCGGGAGTAGGGGAGCAGGTGATTTTTGTGGTGGGCAGCATGGCTGCAAGAGCGATTGCGAATGAAGGCGCTCCTGTCGACGCGGCAATCGTCGGCATCATAGACAGTCTGGATAGTGAACAGTAGGGGGCTGATCCGAAGTGGAACCAACAAGACTCAAGGAAGCGCTGGAATACCGGCGGCTGATCGATACGCTGCTGGATCGCGGCGGCTATGCCGATCTGGTGCTAAGCGGCGGCTTCATCATCAATGTTATTACAAGAGAAATATATCAGGGAGATGTCGCGGTCAAAGGCGAACGCATCCTCATGGTCGGCGATTGCTCGGACCTGATCGGTCCGGATACTGTAGTTGAGCGGGTTGCAGGTCAATTTATCAGCCCGGGCTTTATCGATTCCCATATGCATTTTGAAAGTGCGATGCTGACGGTGACCGAGTTCTCGAAGCTGTCGATTCCGACAGGAACGACAACGCTGATTGCCGATCCCCATGAAATCGGAAATGTGCTCGGAGTTCCCGGCATTCGGGCAATGATCGACGAGGCGAAGAGCCTTCCGAACCGGGTGCTTTATACCGTTCCCTGCCTGACGCCGGATGCGCCGGGTCTGGAGACGGCGGGCGCCGAGATCAATTCCAAAGACATGAAGGAGCTGCTGAATGATCCTTACGTACAGGGCATCGGCGAAATTCAAGGCTTCAGCAATGTCATGCCAGTCTTCAATCACGCTTCTCCGCTTATCGATGATCTGATCGCTTCCGTTGTGTACGCGAAGAGCATCGGGAAGACGGTGGAGGGGAACGCGCCGGGCTTGTTCGGCAAGGAACTGGCCGCCCATATTATCGGCGGAGGAACGCATGTCTCCTGCCACGAGACGACGACCAAGGAAGAGATGATGGAGAAGCTCCGCTACGGCGTAAGCGTGTTTATCCGGGAAGGCTCCTCCCAGCGCAATATGGCGGAATGCATCCGCGCCATTACCGAGGAAGGCGTAGATTCGCGCCGGGCCATTCTGGTATCGGATGATATGGTTCCGGAGGATCTGCTGAAGCTCGGCCATATGAACGACATCGTCCGCAGAACGATTGCGCAAGGAATCGATCCGGTTGAAGCGATCCAGATGGTAACGATCAATCCGGCGACCCATTTCGGCTTCGGTGATATCGGGGTTCTTGCGCCCGGCAAGCGGGCGGATATCGCCGTCATTTCCGATCTGCGGCAGATGACCATCGACAGCGTATATCTCGGCGGCGTCAAGGCGGCGGCGCGGGGCGAGCTGCTGCTCGATATTCCGGCTTATACGTATCCGGCTTCCGTGAAGTCATCCGTGAAGCGTTCGCCCGTTACGGTGAAGGATATGTATATTGAAGCGAAGGGGACGCAGGCCAAAGTCCGCGCGCTTGAAGTGATTCCCGATCAGAATTTGACAGGAGCGCTGGAGGTTGCCCTGACGGTGAAGGACGGGATTGTCCAGCCCGATCCAGCCAGCGATATTCTGCCGCTGCTTGTTGTCGAACGGCATGGCCGCAGCGGACGGATCGGCCGGACGTTCGTGCGCGGGATGAAGCTGCGCGAGGGGGCCATCGCCCAGAGCATCGCCCATGACACGCATAACATCATCGTCACCGGAACCAATTATGAGGATATGAAGGTGGCCGTCAACCGCGTGATCGCCATGAACGGCGGCATCTGCATGATCAAGGACGGGAAGGTGATCGGCGATCTGCCGCTGCGGATCGGCGGGCTGATGTCCGACGAACTGACCGGCAAGGAAATGAGCGCGGCCGTCGCCGAGCTTCACCGTCAGGCGAAGGAGGAGCTGGGCTGCACGCTGCATGTTCCGTTCATGCATTTAAGCTTCCTGTCCCTCGTGACCAGTCCGAAGTGGAAGATTACCGATCTCGGACTGATCGATGCAGAGAAGTTCGAGAAGCTGCCGACTATTTTACAGTAAAGGAAGATGGGCATGGGGCTGAGATTGATTGATCTGTCGCAGGAAATTTATCAGGGCATGCCGGTCTTTCCTCCGCATCAGAAGACGATGATTTTTCCAAATATGTCGCATGAGGAAAGCAAGGAGAAGCTCGGGTTTGAATTTGCGACCAATAATCTGCTGATTAACGAGCACGGGCCGACGCACAGCGACGCGACCTACGAATATGACCGCAACGGCAAGACAATTGATGAAATGCCGCTGGAGTATTTTTACGGGCCTGCGATCTGTCTGGACGTCTCCTATGTATCGCCGGATTCCTATATTACAGCCTCCATTCTGCAGGAGGAATTGAAGCGCTCGGGACTGTTTATCGAACGGGGTGATATCGTCCTGCTTCACACCGGGCATTATACAAGGTCTTACGGCAAGGAAGAGTGGCTTACGCGGCATGCAGGCCTTGATTACGGCGCGGGGGAGTGGCTGGCGAAGCAGGGCGTGGTCAATATCGGCGTTGACGCTCCGTCCATCGACAATCCTGCGGATATGAGCTATGCGGGTCATCTGATCTGCCGGGAATACGGAATGACGAATACGGAGAATATGTGCCAGCTGAATGAGGTTGTCAATCAACGGTTTCTTTATTTTGGACTCCCCTTGAAAATCCGCAGAGGCACAGGCTCGCCCGTCCGGGCGGTCGCCGTGCTGATCGACTAAGGACCGGGGATACGGAAAGAAGGAAGAGCAATGCTGAGAACGAGAGTGAAGGAAGAGGTCATCATTCCCGCCTATGAAGGACGGGCCATCGTTGTGCCGAAGGGTCATTATCTATGCATTATTGATATGGAAGGACAGCAGGTGGGCGATTTCGTCTGCTTTAACCAAGGCAATCCCGGAGAACATGTGTCTCCTGTCCATATGAGATCATCGCTGAGCAGCATACGTCTGAAGGAAGGGGACGGGCTGTACAGCAATTATCGGCGGCCGCTGATGACCTTGGTCAAGGATACGGTCGGCAAGCATGATTTTTTCTTTCCGGCCTGCGACTATTACCGGTATAAAGTGGACTTTGATCTGGAGGAGCACCCGAACTGCCACGACAATCTGGAAAAAGCGCTCAAACCGTACAGACTCGGTTATACAGAGCTTCCGGACCCGATCAACTGGTTCATGAACAATGTGCTGGATGACAACGGTGATTATGTGATTGAGCCTCCCCTTTCCAAGCCGGGCGATTATGTCATGCTGGAGGCGCTTGATGATGTGGTTGTGGCGGTATCCGCCTGCTCGCAGGACCTTGCGCCCGTCAATGGCTGGAAGGTGACTCCGCTGAAGCTGCAAGTGCTGGAGGGGATTTAAGCGATGAGAGATGTCCGCAGCCGGGAGTACGCCGTCTCTTTTCTGCAAAAACTGATCGCCACCGATACCTGCAATCCTCCGGGCAATGAGCACCGCCTGTCGCTTGTGCTGGAGTCGTTCCTGAATGAAACTGGGATTCCTTGCGAGGTCGTCCCACTTGATCGTACACGCAGCAATGTGACAGCTGAGCTAAAGGGAGGCGGCCGCAAACAGCTCATGTTCTGCGGTCATATGGATACGGTAAGCCCATGGTCGGCTTCGGCTGGGCACTATACTCCCCACGGCGCTGACATCAGCGGCAACCGGATTTACGGCAGAGGCGCCTCCGATATGAAGAGCGGGCTTGCAGCCATGCTGCTGGCTATGGCTTCGCTGCGGCAGGATGGAATCCGGCTGGACGGAGAACTCCTGTTCCTGGCAACCGCCGGGGAAGAGGTGGACAGCTGCGGAGCCCGGATGTATCTGGACCATCACAGCACTCGGGAACTGGATGGGCTGGTGATTGGCGAGCCTACCTCGGGCAAGGTGGCACTCGGGCATAAAGGAGCGTTGTGGCTCCGTATTTCACTGTATGGAAAAAGCGCCCACGGCTCCATGCCGGAATTCGGGCTGAACGCGGTGGAGGGCATGATGGAGCTGATTGCGCTGCTGCGCTCTCACGCCCTGGAGTGGAAGACCGATCATCCGGTCCTCGGGACAGGCAGTCTGTCCGTCAACATGATCGCCGGTGGAGTACAGACGAATGTAATTCCGGACCGCTGCGCTATTGACGTTGATATCCGCACCGTTCCGCCGCAGAACCATGCTTCGCTGCTGGAGGAGATCGAGCACAGGCTCCTTGAGCTGAAGAAGCTGAATCCGCAGTACCGGTATGAAATCGAGCAACTGCTGGACAGAAGTCCGGTCCATACCGATCCGAACGAGGAACTGATTGCGGCGGCGCTGGAAATCACAGGCCAATCACGCGGGGAGCTGAAAGGCGTCCCTTATTATACGGACGGGTCTGTTCTGCATCATGCAGGGAAGCCGCCCATTCTGATCTACGGTCCCGGTGACGAGAAGCTGGCTCATCAGCCGGATGAGTGGGTGGATATTGATGCCTATATGGCGTCTATCACCTTTTACCGGGAGCTGGCGATTCGATTCCTGGGTTTAGAGCAGGCTTGAAATCGAATAGGAACCTCCGGCTAAGTTCGCATAGTCCCGCTTGTATAGCGGCGGCTATGCGATTTTTTTTGAAATAGGAGCAGTTAGTAACCATCCTTGGAGCCAAGCCGCTGACATCGGAAACGATCAGCTTCGCGCTAGAACTGATCTTGTATTTCCCGGCCATCGCCCGCCCTTGCCATCAAGACGCGTGCAGGTGTTTATCCTTGGGAAAAGGCGAAGCGGCTCTGGATCTTCGGTCCAGCAGCAGCCCGACAAAGCTGGCCAGCACCTGCTGAAACACCATGCCGAGGATGACGGGCAACGCAACCGGAGCTGGGAAGTAGGAGACGGCGAGGACGGCCCCCGCGCTGATGTTGCGCATGCCTCCGTTGAAGATCAGCGCAACCTGGTCGGCTTCGTTCCACCCCAGCGCCCGCGCGCAGAAGAAGCAGATTGCGTATCCGGTGGAGAACAGGGCGATGATGGCGGCGGCGAGTCCGAGCAGCTTCCAGCTGAAGCTCGTCAAATATGGCGCAACGACAGACCCGTTAATCATGACAACGGCCGCCATGCACAGCTTGGACAGCGGATTGAATCTCGGTCCCCAGACCGGCGCGACCTTACCTTTGGTCCATTCGTTCAGAAGCATGCCGAGCAGGGAGGGGGCGACGATCATCCAGAACAGGCTCTTCATCATGGGAAACACATCCAGATGCACATCCGCGCCGACGAGAACCGATAGAACACCCGGCACGATGAATGGGGACAGCAGCGTGTCGATCAGGATGATCGACAGCGTCATGGCGATGTTGCCGCGATAGATGCTGACCCAGACGAAGCTGCTGACGCCTGTCGGAATAACCGCTCCGAGAATAAGGCCGGTTATGGTGTAGGAGTCGCCCGAAAAGGCGAGATGCCCGGCGCCGAGGGCGATCAAGGGCATGACCAGATGAAGAATGGAGAGGCAGACGATCATCGGCAGAGGCTTCTTGAGGACATTCAGGAAATCCTTGAAGCCGAGGCTGATGCTTCCGGCGAAGGTCAGGAAAGCGAACAGCCAGGGCGACAGATACGAATACGGGGACAGCAGTCCGCCGAGCAGAACGCCGATCACAATGCTGGTTGGAGTAATCAACGGCATCATGCGGTTCAGCCGCTGATTCAGAATGTGGAGCATAGAAGGCAACATTCCTATCCTGTTTTTTTCTACTTATTATACATCTTGACGGCTGTTTGCACAGGGATTGCGTTCCGTGTGTTCAGGTTAACCGTTTCTTCCGCATCCTAGGCGAATCGGTTAAACTAGAGTCAAATCGCGGATGAAGCCGATTCCGTACAGCAAGGTGGAGCTGATTTATGAACAAACATTTGGTATTCGTTCTGGCGCCCGATTCCTTCAAAGAGAGCATGACAGCCAAGGAAGCCTGCGACGCCATGGAACTGGGAATCAGGAAAGTCGATCCGGGTATCACCTGTATCCATGTTCCGATGGCCGACGGTGGGGAAGGGACAATGCAGTCGCTGGTCGACGCCACGAACGGACACGTAATCAAGATGAACGTTACGGGTCCTCTTGGCAGTGAAGTGGAGGCTTGCTTCGGCATTCTGGGAGACGGCGAGACCGGCGTGCTGGAAATGGCCGGCGCAAGCGGCATCCATCTCGTTCCGCCTGCCGCAAGAAATCCGCTTGTAACCACGACCTACGGAACGGGCCAACTGATTAAAGCCTGTCTCGACCGTGGCGTAAAGAAGCTGTTGATCGGAATCGGCGGAAGCGCGACGAACGACGGCGGCGCCGGAGTTCTGCAAGCCCTTGGCGGCAGGCTGTTTGACCAGTATGGGCAAGAAATCGGCTTTGGGGGCGGCGAGCTGGGTCGGCTTGACCGAATTGACCTCACCGGGCTTGATTCCCGGCTTCTGGAGGTTCAAGTCGAAGTGGCCTGCGATGTGACCATTCCCCTGTGCGGGCCGGAGGGAGCCTCTCATGTGTTTGGTCCGCAAAAGGGAGCAAACGCCGAGACAGCAGGGCTGCTGGACCGAAGTCTGAATCATTATGCGAACGTTATCAAGGAACAGCTCGGGAAGGACTTGATGAATGTGCCGGGCGCCGGCGCCGCCGGTGGACTGGGTTACGGTCTGATGGTCTTCCTGAACGGAAGGCTTCATAGAGGCGTTGATCTGGTCATCCAATATACGGACCTTGAGGAAAAGATAAAAGAAGCGGATATCGTGTGGACCGGGGAAGGAAGCCTCGACTTTCAGACGCAATACGGGAAGACGCCATTGGGCGTGGCGGCCGTAGCCAAGAAGCATAATAAGCCCGTGGTCGCTTTGGCTGGCCGAGTGGGCGAGGATATTGAGATGTTGTATGAGAAAGGAATCGATTCCGTCTTTGGCATTATGAAGGAGGCCGGTTCGATTGAAGAGGCGTTAATGAAGGGCAGGGAGAATATCGAGAAGACGGCCGAAAGCATCGTTCGTTTCATGTACGCCACACGGGGACTTCGATAATCTCTATTGAGCGGAAATGAGCGGAAAAGATAACGATGCCGCCCGAACCCAAATCCGACATTTGACGTGGGATAACAAGGACGGTATCTCGATGAAATCCAGGTTCTATGCGGGTTGCCGGGATTCCGTCACCAGCCAATGGTCATAATATTCCATGAGAAAGTAACGTTTCTCCATAGCCCAAAGCCCGTTTTTGCGGTATCCTTTGGTTGAGCTAGCGGTTCATTAAGATACTGAATTAACATGTATGGAGGAATGCTACGTGCCGTCAATCGCTGATACGATTCAATTAATACAAAGTGAAGATTTCAAGGAGAAGCTGGTCAAGCTCTATGGAGACAACGCCGAAATTTTGAAGAGCCAGGCTGACAGATACGCTTCTCTTGTAAACGCCTACGAGGGCCGTTATGCGGAAGGCGATGTCTATCTGTTCAGCTCGCCGGGCCGCAGCGAAATCAGCGGCAATCATACCGACCACAATCTGGGCAAGGTTATCGCAACCAGCATCAATATGGATTGTGTCGGCGTTGCCGCGAAGACAGGCGACCGCAAAGTCAGCGTCAAGAGTCTGGATTATGGCACAGACTTCGTTATCGACCTTGACCGTAGAGGCGAGGCTGGAGAGCAATCCGGCACCTATACGCTGGTCGAGGGCATCCTGGAAGGGTTCGAGAAATTCGGCTATAACATCGGCGGATTCAGCGTCTGCATCACGAGCGACGTCATCAGCGCGGCGGGCGTCAGCTCCTCCGCTTCCTTCGAAATGCTGATCTGCGAAATTCTGAATGATTTCTATAACAAAGGCGAAATGGATATCGTTATCCGCGCCAAAATCGGCCAGTACGCCGAGAACAATAAGTGGGACAAACAGTCGGGCCTGCTGGACCAAATCGCCTGCGGCTACGGCGGTCTTATTACGATTGATTTTAAAGACAGCGTCCATCCGGTTATTAAGGGCGTGGATTTTGAAGCCATCGACAAGGATTACGATCTGCTGATCGTTCCGACAGGCGCGAACCATGCCGATCTCAGCGAAGAATATTCCTCCATTCCGACGGAAATGAAAGCGGCGGCCCGCGTACTCGGAGCCCAGGTTCTGGGCGAGCTGACGCTGGACGATCTGCTGGGACGGTTGGAAGAGGTTAGAGCAAGCGCCGGCGACCGTGCGGTTCTTCGCGCCCTTCACTTCTTCGAGGAGAACAACCGCGTGGACCAGCAGATCCTGGCGCTGGAGGAAGACCGTCCGGAGGATTTCCTCCGACTCGTGACGGAATCGGGCAATTCCTCCTGGAAGTGGCTGCAGAACTGCTACTCCAACACGGATCCGGGCGAGCAGGGGGTAACGATTTCCCTGGTGCTGACCGAGCTGTTCATTAAGAAAATCGGCGCCGGCGCAACCCGTGTTCACGGCGGCGGCTTCGCCGGAGTCATTATGGCGCTGCTGCCAAAGAGCGCGACCGAGGAATACACGTCCTACATGAAATCCTTCGGCACGCCGCATATTTACCGCATCCGCATGCGTAAATACGGAGCGGTTAATGTAAATGCTCTCTAATTATTATCTATAGGCTGTACGCAAAAAGCGCCCGCGAAATTCGCGGGCGCTTTTTTGCCATCTTTTTTACCATTTCACCCGTGCGTGATGCTCGTAATCCTGCACGGGGCGCTTGTATGTCAGGCGCTTAGACGTTCTCGCTGTATCCGGAATCGGTATAGAAGAGCTCCATCGACGGATGCTCGTCGTAATTGCCGAAGCCCTTGCCGAACAGTGTCAATCCGCCTTGATGCACGGCGTCTTCTTCGACTGACAGGCGAAGGGTCCATTCCTTCCGCCGGATGTCGACATCCTTCAGCGTGACTCCGGAGAGCTTCACGCCATCGATATAGGTGCCTGAATCCGTCAGGCGCAGCTGCTTAAGCAGGCCGTATTGATTGGTGCGCTGCGGCCACCAGGCCGGGGTGAAATTCCCTCTCCGGTCTCCGTAATCGCCGGGGCTTGTCCAGGTGCCGAGCTTCACTCCGTTCAGCGTGAAGGTGATGTCCGAGGGGTAATCCTCGCTGACTCCCGGCGCCTCCGAGGCGATTTCCATGCGGAGCAGCAGTTCCTCGGGATGCTGGCTGGACAGCAGGAAGTTGGGCGCCTTGTATTCAATGAAGCCCTTGCCGAACCAGAGAATCGCGGCATGAATCCGGTCCTGATCCCAGAAATACCGGGGATCGTCAAAGCTTCCGATCACATGACTAGTTGTGGCGAGACCGCAGGTCGGTTCAATGCTGAAATCCGAGTAGTGGCCGATCGGAATGTCGATGCGGTGGCTCTTGCGGACTGCAGACGAATCCGCCGGGAACTCAATTTCAATGGAAGCCGCGGCAAGGGAGCAAATCTTCTGGAGCCCGCTTTTTCCGGGAGCCATCCGGGTCTCAATGAGCCCCGCTTCGCTCAGCTTGCGGACATGCATCGTCATGATCGCGCTGGACAGACCGGCCGCGCCGGCAAGCTCCTTGATATTCATCGGCTGTTCGGTCAGCAGCCGGAGAATGTGCAGGCGCACCGGACTAGCCAGGGCCTCATAGACCGGAAGTGATTGTTCGGTAAGATCGAGTTTCATGGAATTCCGCCTTTTCAGGAAATGTCGTTAATAAATATATTACTCAAATGAACAAGGTAAAGCAATTCACTTCTTATTTTTGGGGAAAAATATATTTAATATATGAATTGACTTGAACAGCAAAATCCCCCTATAATGGTTTTGTAAAATATAAATTAATTAATAAATATATTAATTAAGGAGATGTTATACTCATGGCTTTGAAGGGTGTGCTTAACGCCGACATCGGCAAAGGAACGATTGACCGGAATATTTACGGGCATTTCTCCGAGCATCTGGGACGTTGTATTTACGAGGGAATCTGGGTAGGTGTGGATTCCGAGATTCCGAATACGAACGGGATTCGCAATGACGTTGTGAATGCGCTTAAACAGATCCGGATTCCGGTGCTCCGCTGGCCGGGCGGCTGCTTCGCCGACGAATATCACTGGATGGACGGCATCGGGCCCAAGGAGAACCGCAAGCGGATGATCAATACCCACTGGGGCGGCGTAGTGGAGAACAATCACTTCGGCACCCATGAATTCATGGAGCTGTGCCGCCAGCTGGAATGCGAGCCGTACATCAACGGCAATGTGGGCAGCGGAACGGTGCAGGAGATGTCCGAATGGGTGGAATACTTGACCTTCGGCGGCGAATCGCCGATGTCCGAGAAGCGGAAGCAGAACGGGCATGAGGAGCCTTGGGCCGTTACCTTTTTCGGCGTCGGGAACGAGAACTGGGGCTGTGGCGGCAACATGCGCCCGGAATACTACGCGGATGAGTACAGACGCTATCAGACCTATGTCCGCAACTATGACGGCAACAAGATTCACCGGATCGCCTGCGGCCCGAATGCGGATGATTACAACTGGACGGAAGTGCTGATGCGCGAAGCTTCCCGCTTCATGGATTCCATCACACTGCACTACTATACGCTTCCGCTTGAGTCGTGGGAGGATAAGGGGAACGCCACCGGCTACGACGAAACCGAGTGGTTCTCCACACTGAAGAAATGTCTCAAGATGGATGAGCTGATTACGCGGCACAGTACAATTATGGACAAATACGATCCTGAGCGCCGGGTCGGACTCATCGTTGACGAATGGGGCACCTGGTATAACGTTGAACCGGGCACTGTTCCCGGTTTCCTGTATCAGCAGAACACGATCCGCGACGCTCTGGTGGCCGGCATTACGCTGAATATTTTCCACAACCACAGCGAGCGGGTGCGCATGGCGAACATCGCCCAGACGGTCAATGTGCTGCAGGCTGTTATTTTGACGGAAGGCGAGAAGATGCTGCTGACGCCGACGTACCATGTGTTCGATATGTACAAGGTGCACCAGGACGCCGAGCGTCTGGATCTGACGCTTGAAGCCGGAACCTATGCCTTTAACGGACAGGAAATTCCGGCCGTCACCGGAACCGCCTCGAAGGACAGCGAGGGCAAGATTCATATCAGTCTGTGCAATCTGAACCCTTCGGCTTTCTCCGAAGTCGAGCTGGATATTCGCGGACTGGCGGGAGCTTCGCTTAAGGTAGCCGGAACAACGCTGGCGGGCAGCTCCATCGACGCGCACAATACTTTCGCGCAGCCGGAAGCCGTGAAGCCGCAGACGTTCAGCGCGTTTGCGCTGAATGAGGGCAAGCTTACCGTAACGCTGCCGCCGATGTCGGTGACCGCTCTGGAGCTTGCATCGAACTAGACCGGGGTGATGGAATGACCAAGGGATCATCTTGCAAAGCCTGCCGTGACGAATACCGGGTGACTGATGAGCAGATCGCCCGCATATTGGCGGCTCCGATGTTCGCATCGGAGCACTGCGTCCCGGAACAGGTGTATCAGGAACGGCTGGAGGCATGCCGAGCCTGTCCGAAGCTTGAGGGCGGCATTACGTGCCGGGTATGCGGCTGCATCATCCCGGTCGTCGCGAAGCTGAAAGAAAGGTCCTGCCCGCTCCCCGGCGGGAGCCGCTGGCAGGCGCAGGCTGTGCACGCTGAAAGCTGAAGAAGCTAATAAACCGGGTGTTCCGTTCTGGAGCACCCGGTTTTGCTTCTTTATATGGGCTGATGTCGGCGCGGAGAACTTTTATGAGAACTGGCGTCGGAACTGTCTCGGAGAGATGCCTTCGAGCCTGCAGAAGGTGGCGCTGAAATAGGAGGCGCTCCTGAAGCCGACCTCCTCGGCGATCCGGGCGACGGAGTATCCGGTCTGCATCAGCAGAAGCTTGCTCTGCTCGATCCGGTAGCGCAGCAAGTACTCCATGGGGGAGCAGCCGTAGGCCTTGTTCATGCATCGGGCGATATAGACCGGGTGGAAATTAAGGCATTCTCCCAGCCTTGCTGCGGTGATCTCCTCGCTGAAATGCCCTCTCAGAAAGGAGGCGGCAAGCTCGGCGCACTGGGTCTGGGGCGATAAGCGCCCGGCTTCAGACGCGCCTTGTAGCATGCCGAGCATTTCCTGGAACAGAATCTGCTGGCGAAGCGGGGTTCCGCTTAGATGCGCCTCCGGCGCGAGCCGGGTCAATTGGTCCAGCAGTTCTTCCATACGGGCGGGCTGGGGAAGCGAGGTATATTGGGGCAGGCGAAGAAGGAACGGATTCGCTTCGAATTCACGGTGAACATGGACTTTGCCGCCGGGTCCAGGCTGCCCGTGTACCGGCTCTCCGGCTTCCTGAAGCCAGGAGCCCTGAGGCCAGGTCTCCGAATGTACGGCCTCCGAATGTCTGGACTCAGGACCGCCCGTCCCGCTGACGCTCCACGGACCGGATGTCGAGAAGTGAAGCCAGTCATAGAGGGTCGATTCCGTACAATCTCTGGAGCCGAAATGATGGCGGTCCGGCAGGAGGATCAGCGCCTGGCCTTCCCGGACCTCATACCGGCGTTCTTCTTCGCCCATATACAGGCATCCGCTGCGAACGTACAGCAGATCGAATACGTGGATATGCTGACGGTTCAGATGCCGGTGGCCCGGCGGGAACTGATGGGTTCCGCTGGCGATATAGAAGGGAAGCGGCGGGGCTGCCAGGTGCAGGATCATTATGGAAGCACTCCTTGATGAGGTTGGAATATTGAAAGATCAGGTTGGCAATCTGAACTAAAATTTCGGTGAAATCCTCTATAATGATGAACACGGATTATAATCAAACATCAATTATCACTGTGTATGACCGGGTGCTGCTGTCTACAGGATAATGCCGGAAAGGAAGTTTGTATAGTGAAAAATCAACAGAATGGCTTTGGCCTGTGGATGCTGGCTTGGCCTATTTTTCTGGAGCTGTTTCTGCAGACGCTGCTAGGTACGGTCGATACATTAATGGTCAGCCGCATTTCGGACGACGCCGTCGCGGTCGTCGGTATTTCGAATCAGCTATTTGGTGCGTTAACTACGCTGTTCACGACATTCGCGGGAGGCGCCGGCATTCTCATCGCCCAGCGAATCGGGTCAGGACGCATGACAGAGGCCCGCTCGATTGCCATCCTCGGCGTCTCCATCAGCGCAGGTCTTGGCATAGCTGTCAGCATTCTGCTCTTCTTCTTCGCCGGACCGATCGGATCGATGCTCAGTATCTCCCCCGAGCTTCAGCCGCTCTCCGATATTTATATCGCCTATGTCGGCGGCGGGTTGTTCCTGGTCGGCATGAGCGTGGCGCTCGGAACGGCCATTCGGAACACGGGCAATACCCGGGGGCCGATGTACACGGGCATTGCGGTGAACGTCATTCATATCGTGCTCAATTACGGCTTCATCTTTGGCGCCTTCGGCCTGCCCCAGATGGGACTCGCGGGCATTGCAATCTCCAATCTGGTCAGCAGACTGATCGGAACTGCCGTTCTCTATGTTCTGTTCAGCCGTTCATTCGAGATCCGGGTGAAGGTGAAGGACTTCGCCGCTTTCAGCGTCCGGCTGTTCAAGGAGATTCTGAGCATTGCCTGGCCGCTCGGCATCAATTCCTCCAGCTGGGTGTTCTCGCAGCTGATCATCTATTCTTTCCTCGCCCAGTTAGGTGCGGAAGCGCTGGCGGTGCGTACCTATCTGAACACGCTGGAGTCGTACTGCTTCGCCCTCGGATTTGCCGTCGCGATGGCGGGCCAGATCCGGATCGCCCATCTGTACGGCGGAGGGAGAACGCAGGAAGCGTACACCGGGGCGTTCCGCACCCTCTTTGTCGGGCTGGCAATCGTTACGGCCAATATGGCCATTCTCTTCCTGTCCGGCCGCCAGCTGCTCGGTTTCTTCACGAACGACCCGGTCATCGTATCACTGGGGGTGTCGCTGCTGGCCCTGAACCTGCTGCTGCAGCCCGCCAAAATGCTTAATATGGCAATGGGAAATGCGCTGAATGCGATCGGTGATACCCGGTTCACGATGTATATTTCCGTTGTCTCCATGTTCCTGATCAGCGTTGGCTGCTCCTATCTGTTCGGAATTATGGCCGGCTGGGGCCTCTCGGGCATCTACTGGTGCATGATCGCTGACGAGACGCTGAGAGGCGTGCTTGTCCTGCGGCGCTGGCGCGGCCGCAAGCGGCTTCGCAGCAGGGAATCGGAAGCGGGCTTCCAGAGCTGCCGGCCTGAGGCTCAGGCTTCCATTTAGAACCTGTAACAAGTACTGAAACCGTATATTGATACCGTGTGCTGCATCAGTAATCAAGCTGTGAGCGGATTCTTGATTCAACTCGGACTGCAAGCTTATTCGCCTGATGTTGTCACTTGGCGGATTGTCGGTACTCGCTCGGGGGACGCTGACATGACGGTTGAACATCCGATGCAGATAGAAGCTGCTAGTGGAGTATGTCTCCTGGGCGATCACCGAAACCGAATAATCATTGTCCTTCAGCAGACGCTCGACCTCATGCATGGCTATGTCCACGACGGCATCCATGATGGCGGAGAGCGTCTGCTGTTCGTATGTCCGGCTGTTATATTCCGGAGACTTGCCAGGCTCAGGCCCATCCCCAACTGACAGACAAGCACTGGTCAGCTCCCCCGGCGGCGGTCTCATTGCTGCTGATGGAAGGGGAAGGTTCACCGCTCTCTTTTACACGAAATGCCTCCCCATCCTGGCAGATTGTAGAAAAGGTATTAGGATTCGTTGTTTCTCTCCATGTTTAGTGAAAACGCTTAATCTTATAATGGGAAGCGATAACGAAAGGGGGACGATTCATGAGATCGGATTGGATCAGCATCAGGCTTCGCAAACTGGGCATTATGGCTTTGATCTTTATGATAGCGCTTACTGGATTGGGGATGAGCTTTCCGCAGAACGAAGCGGCTGCAGCATCGGCATTGTCCGATCCCGGCACGTTTATTAAGGGAGTGGATATTTCCACACTTCAGGCTTTGGAAGCCAAAGGCATCAAGTATTATGAGAACGGACAGGAGAAGGATCTGCTCGCCATTCTTAAAGAGCATGGAGTAAATTACGTACGGCTGCGGGTATGGAACGATCCGACCGAGTCGGATGGCTTCAACAACAAGGAGAAGCTGCTCGAACTCGCGCCCCGGATCAAAGCGGCCGGCTTCAAGCTGCTGGTCGATTTTCACTATTCGGACTTCTGGGCAGATCCGGGCAAGCAGGTCAAACCGGCCGCATGGGCCAATCTGGACTTTGAATCGCTGAAGACAGCCGTGTATACATATACGAGTGAGGTGCTGACGGAGCTGGATCAGGTCGGCGCTTACCCGGATATGGTTCAAGTCGGTAATGAAATTAACAGCGGCATCCTTCTTCCGGATGGGGCTGTCGGCAATTTTACCAATCTCGCGGCGCTGTTGAATGAAGGCATCCAGGCGGTGCGGGACACGACCCCGGACGGGCACAGCGTCAAGATTATGCTCCATCTGGCCGAGGGCGGCAACAACGCGAAGTTCCGGAGCTTTTTTGATAAAGCCAAAGCCAACAATCTCGATTATGATGTGATCGGCATGTCGTACTATCCGTATTGGCACGGCACTCTGCAGCAATTGAAGACGAACATGGACGATATGGCCACCCGCTATGGCAAAGAAGTCGTTGTTGCCGAAACGGCATATCCTTTTACCCTGGACGATGCGGATAACGCAGGGGGCAATATCGCCGGTCAAAAAGAGACCGATACTGCCGGCTTCACGGCATCCGTGGCGAACCAGAAGCTGGTAACCGAAGCGGTGATGAACACGGTGGCGCATGTAACGGACGGGAAGGGACTCGGCGTATTTTACTGGGAACCGGCCTGGCTCTCCGGAGTAGGTTGGAAGACGGGCGACGTGAACGGCTGGGAGAATCAGGCGATGTTCGATTTTGAGGGCAATGCGCTGGATTCGCTTGACGCTTTCCAATACGTGCCCGGAAGTCTGGATACGTCTCCAATCAAGGTATATCCTTCCGCCGGAATCACGATTGTCAAAGGAGTACAGCCGGAGCTTCCCCAGACGGCGGATGTCCTGTACAACGACGGTTCGATTACATCTGCGCCAGTCGTCTGGGACAGCATTCCGGCGGACAGTCTGAATACGCCCGGAACGTTCACCGTCAAAGGGAAAGTGAGCGGTCTGGATGAAGAAGCCTCCATCGACATTAAGGTGCTTGCCAATCAGAATGTCATACTGAACCCTGGCTTTGAAGATGGACTGACGAACTGGACGGTAACCGGCACCGCTGCGGGAAAAGTGGAAAAGAATGCGGCGAACGCCCATACCGGCAGCAGCGCTTTTAACTATTGGTATGCCTCGGATTATGCTTACAAAGTATCTCAGACCATCACTGGTCTTGAGAACGGCGTATATACACTTCGCGCCTGGTCCTCGGGCGGAGGCGGCGAAACGAAGCTGAGATTGTTCGCGGACGGCTTCGGCGGAGACGCGCTGGGAAGTGATGCCGTCAATACAGGCTGGAATGTGTGGAAGCAGTACACGGTAGAGAACATTCATGTGACAAACGGCCAGATTACCGTCGGATTTGATGTTGAAGCGCCGGCTCAGGTATGGGGATATTTTGACGACTTTGAGCTTATTAAGGCTTCGCAGCCATCGGCGTCCCTGACAGGCGGAGACGTCACAAAGGCGCCGGGAGACGAGTTCAGCCTGACCTTCGGACTGAGCAATCTGGAGAAGCCGTTTCTTACAGAGGAAATGACGCTCAGGTTCGATCCTTCCCGCCTCGAATTCCTGGGAGCGAATTCTCTCGTATCCGGACTGGAGGTTGTCCAGCAGACCGCCAATGATGACAGCAGCTCGGTCTATCTCGTTCTGGCTTCGACGGCCGGAACCGTATCCGGAAATCCGTCGCTGCTGGATCTCCGGTTTAAAGTGAAGGATGGCGCCACCAGCGGAGCGGCAACGGTAACGGCCGTCAACGTGTCGGTCTCGGACGGCGAGGATATTACGGCATCCGCCGGAGCTTCAGCATCCATTACGGTAGCGGCCGTGGCAGACAAGGCCGCGCTGCTCACGGCCATCAACTCGGCCGAGGAGAAGTACAATGCCACCAAGACAGGCGCTTTCCTTGGCGGATATGGAACCGAGAGCCGCAATGCATTCCAGGGGGCTATAGCGGCAGCGAAGCAGGTGTATAACAATGCGGAAGCATCGCAAAACGATGTGAACAGCGCGACTTCGGCGCTGACGGCGGCGGTGCAGACTTATCTGGATTCCGCTTATACGCTCGAAACGCTCGGCGTTCCGGTAACGATCAAGGATTTGGCCAGCGTATCCAAAGGCTATGGCAAAACCTCTGGGGACAGTGACTGGTACCTGTATAAGCCGCTGGATGCCAATAAGGATAATATCATCAATATCGCGGACCTTGCGGCAACAGCCAAGAAGATTCCGGGCAAATTCTAAGGCGGATCGCAGAGAGGGGAACACAAGGTGAGAAACAACAGGCTCCTCCGCTTCATGTCCATCCTGCTTGCGGCGGTAATGCTGCTGATTCCGGTTTCGGAGGCGGCCAGCGCCGCCCCGGCCCCGGCCCTGTCGCTTGAGGCGCCCGGCACGGCTCAGCCGGGCGGTTCGGTCAGCGTCACGGTGAAGGGAGACAGCTTGGCGGATCTGTATGCCTACGAGCTGACGCTGACCTATGATCCGCAGAAGCTGACATACAAAAGCGCAGTCTACGACCTGGAGTCCACCGGTTACGGACTGCCGGTCAGCATGGCGGACGGCAAGCTGGCCTTTGCCTTCACGAAGCTAGGCGATCAGACGGCCGGAACGGACGGCTCGCATGGGCTCCTGACCGTCACCTTCGTGGCGGCAGGCTCCGGTCCGGCGCTTGTGAAGCTGTCCGGAATAACGCTAATTGACAGCAAGCTGAAGAGCGTCAAGCTGGAGCAGACGGCTGATGCTTCCATTATGATCAGCTCAAATCAGGACGCGGGAAGCGGCACAGGTACAGGCGGTTCAGGCGGTTCAGGCAGTTCAGGCAGTGACACTGGCACAGGCTCATCCTCATCCTCGCAGAGCGGCGCGGCTTCGCCGGCAGCGGGCGGGACGCAAGTCATTATTACACCGGAGATGGTGGAAGGCGGCGCGGGATCGTCCACAGCGACAGTGCCCTTCCCGGCAGACGCTCTGGAAATCATCATCCCGAACGAGGTTATGGGTCTATTATCCGGACATGTGGTCACGATATCCGGACAGACCTTCTCGCTCGATATTCCGTCATCGGTGTCCTCAGCGCTGGCCGGGCGTCTATCATCTTCCGGAAGCTATATATCGCTGAAGGTGAAGCCTTATTCCCCGGAAGAAGCTTCGGCCCTTCTGTCTTCAGGAAGCGCGGCAGGTACTGGAACTACAGGTTCTAACAAGATTGCCGGGCAGACCTTCGGATTTACGCTCAGCGTGAAGAACGGACAGGGAGCAGCCACTCCGGTCGAAACCTTCGGCTCTCCGCTGACCTTGCGGTTAAAGGGCGATTCTTCCCCGGACCGGAGCCTGACGGGTATCTATTACATTGACGAAACCGGCAATACGGAATTTCAGGGCGCGAAATGGGAGGGAGACCTCGTATCGGCCCCCATCCGTCACTTCAGCGTATACTCCGTTCTGAAGGTAACGCGCGAGTTCAAGGATGTGTCAGCCGCTCACTGGGCGCATGAAGCGATTCAGACGCTCGCCGCAAGAGGAATTGCAGACGGCAGCGGCGCAGAGCGCTTCGAGCCCGGCCGGAAGGTGACGCGCGCGGAGTTCTCGGCCATGCTCGTCCGCATGCTGCGTCTGCCGGAGCATACCGGCGCCACTGCGTTCAAGGATGTGCAATCCGGCTCATGGTACGCAGGAGCCGTGGTTGCCGCGTATGAAGCCGGTCTCGTTAATGGACGATCCGGCGGCGTGTTCGATCCCGGCGGTACGCTTACCCGCCAGGAAATGGCTGTGATGCTCACCAAGGCGGCATCTTATCTGAACGGTTCTGCTCCGTCTCCGGCAGACTCCGGCGCGGCGGTCCCGTTCAAGGATATGAACATGATCGCAGCATGGGCGGACGCCGCCGTACGGTCGGCTTATGCCCAGGGACTTATTCAAGGGCGAACCGCTTCCGAGTTCGATCCACAGGCGGCGCTTACGCGGGCCGAAGCGGCGCAGGCGCTGTTCCGAATGGCAGAACGCTGAATTGAATAAGGAGATTCAAGTTTCATCCGAGGAGAAATCAGAGATTTGGGAATCGCTTACTAACACCTCCGGGATGCATCGGTTACAATTAACAGAGGAACCGAATATTCAACAGGAGTGATCAATAGATGCCAATTCTGGATTTGCCTTTGGAAGAACTAAAGAGCTACGGGGGGCGCAATCCGTGTCCAGATGATTTTGACGCCTACTGGGAGGCAGCGTTGCAGGAAATGCGGCAGACTGATCCGAGGGTTGAGCTGATTCCTTCGGAATTCCAGGCCCCATTGGCCGAATGCTATGACCTTTATTTCACCGGTGTACGCGGAGCGAGGGTTCATGCGAAGTATATCCGCCCGTCGAATGCTCCCAAGCCGCACCCAGCGGTTCTCCAATTCCACGGATACTCGGGGAACTCGGGGGATTGGCAGGGCAAGCTGCCGTATGCGGCGCTCGGCTTCTCCGTCGCCGCACTCGATGTACGGGGGCAGGCCGGCTTGTCGGAGGATACCGGCGGCGTGAAGGGCACGACCTTCAGCGGGCAATTCATCCGCGGTCTGGATGACCGGGCTGACCGCCTGCTGATGCGGGATATTTTCCTGGATACCGCGCAGCTCGCTTCCATAGTCATGAGCTTCGACGAAGTAGATGAGAACCGGGTCGGGGCTACAGGCTGGTCGCAGGGCGGAGCCCTGACGATTGCCTGCACCGCGCTTGAGCCGAGAATCAAGAAGGCGGCGCCTGTCTATCCTTTCCTCAGCGATTATAAGCGGGTATGGGAAATGGATCTGGCTGCGGGAGCCTACAGCGAACTTCGGGAGTATTTCCGCAATTTCGATCCGCAGCACAAACGGGAGGATGAGATTTTCACCCGGCTTGGCTACATCGATATTCAGAATCTGGCTCCCCGCATTGAGGCGGAGCTGCTTATCGGCGTCGGACTGATGGACAATATTTGTCCGCCGTCCACCCAGTTTGCAGCCATTAACAAAATGCCTGCACCGCTCACGCTTGAAATTTACCCGGACTTCGGACATGAGGATCTTCCGGGCATGAACGACAAGATCTATCAATTCTTGAAGACACTATAAGCTTACGCTATGCGGCAGCCGGAGAAACTCTCCGGCTGCCGTTTTTGTTGAATTGCCGTGCGGGTTACGGCTACTTGTCAACAGCGACTGGTCCAGTTATGATCGAACTAACCAAGAGATGACAATAACGGAAGCAGCAGGATTATAGGCTTTGGAAATGGGGAGATCATTGATGGAGCGTCTTGAAAATAGTGATCTGGATATCGCTGCTTTGAAGCTGCTGGGGCAAGGCCGGACCGCTTCGGTGCATGACTACGGGAAAGGCAAGGTTGTCAAGCTGTACCAGCCGGAAATTCCGGAGGAAGATGCCGACCGGGAGTGGGCTGCGAGCAGTCTGGCCTTTTCACTTGGCATCCGAACCCCGAAGCCGTATGAAATTGTCCGGATCGAAGGGAGAATCGGGCTTGTCTATCAGCATATTTCAGGAGTTACTTTGCTTGACGTGATTAAGGGCAAACCCTGGGCTGTCTCAGCCAGCGCCAAGTCGCTTGCTTGGGTGCATGCGGAGATTCATTCCCGCGAGGGCGGCGGGCTCAGAGAGCAGAAGCCCATGCTTGCCGATCATATATCAGCAGCTCCGCTGCTGACGCCGGAAGAGAAGCAGCGGACTCTGCACCATCTGGACCGGCTGCCTGCGGGCTATTCGCTGTGTCACGGAGATTTTCACCCGGACAATGTTATCGTGAATGACGGCAGCTGGATCGTCGACTGGATGAATGGCATATGCGGCCATCCCGCCGGGGATGCAGCGCGGACCCTGCTGCTCTTAAGCATCGGCTCTATGCCGGAGAATACTTCCCGCACGATATCTTCCTTGATCAATCTGGGCAGGCGGAGGCTTAAATCGGCCTATTTAAGTCAATATTTGAAAGCCTCGGGTCTGTCTTACACTTCAATCGACGAGTGGCTTCTGCCCGTCGCTGCCGCCCGGCTGTCGGAAGGAATTCCGGAAGCGGAGAAGGAACAGCTTGCCAAGATAGTCCGGGAACGGCTCACGCCGGATCATTAGTCTTATCATGCAGATGTAGAGGAGGCGGCATAATCATGCTCTATTTTATCAAGTTTGTATACAGCTTCGTGTTGCCCCCGGGCATCATTATCGTCTTTCTTGCGCTGTTGTCACTGTGGATGCTGTGGAAGAAGCTGCGCGGCACAGCTGCGTTCCTGATCACGATTACCCTGATGTTGTACCTGGTCTCCACGCCCCTCGTCGCCGACCCGCTGATGCGTACGCTGGAGAACCGTTATCCGCAGCCTTCGGAGCTTTCCGGCGATGTTCTGGTTGTATTGGGCGGAGGAGCCGTGACGGGGACTCCGGATGTCGACGGTGTGGGGAATATGGGAGGATCGGCCGCGAATCGGCTGCTCACAGCGGTACGGCTGCACCGCGAGAGCGGCCTGCCGATTCTGTTCAGCGGCGGGAAGGTGTATGCGGATAGCGGCAACGAGGGCGATATTGCCCGCCGGCAGCTGATTGGGCTGGGGGTGGCGCCTGAGGATATTCTGATCGAGAACCGGTCGCTGAACACCGCGCAGAATGCCGAGTACTCGGTGGAATTAATGAAAGAGCATGATCTCAGCCGTGCGGTGCTGGTAACTGCCGGTTTTCAGATGGCAAGGGCGGTAACGGAATTCAAGCATGCGGGCATGGAGGTGCAGCCTTATCCCACCGCCTACGAATCCAGTTCGTCTGCTGCTGCGGCTTGGTACCCAGGCAAGCTTGCTCCAAGTGCAGACGCAATCGGTAAGGTGAGCACCGTGCTTAAGGAATATCTGGGATCGCTGGCTGCGGCCTTTTAGGAATCAGCTGCTGCTGTCTGGCGGCACATGAGGGACATTCCATTTTTTGGTTCCCGGCCGAATCCCGGAACACCTCATACTTCTCGTTATCATAGATTGTCTTATTGCGGGATTGTTATTTCGGGATTCACCGAAGGCTGCGCTTATTTACATCATTCGTCCTTCATTCGATTACCGGGGTGTGTTACATTGCATTTCCGGAATGATCTCTCTTTTTGTATAATTTTTAACATATCAAATGACATGCCGGGAAAGGCGGGAGACTGAGTATGATGAATGCATTTATCTTCGATATGGACGGTGTTATTCTCGACAGCGAGCCACTGCACTTTGAAGTCGATTTGGTAACGCTGGGGTATCTGGGAGTTGCACCGGATGTAACTTACCTGGAGAAATTTGTTGGCATGACGAATCCGGAAATGTGGAGCATCATCAAGGCGGAGCATGGATTGGTGCACACGGTGGAAGAAATGATCGATTACCAGCTGGCCCGCAAGCTTAAACTTCTCAGTGATACTCCGATGGAGCCGATTGACGGCATTCCTGAGCTGCTTGCTTATTTGCGCAATCGATCGGTGCCGATCGGGCTTGCCTCCTCTTCGCCACGCTCATTTATTGAAGGCGTGCTGGCTAAATTCGGGTGGAGAGATGTCTTCCAGTGCATCATCAGCGGAGAGGAAGTGCCCGCCGGAAAGCCGGCGCCGGATATTTACCTGGAGACGGCAAGCAAGCTGGGCGCAAGCCCATCATCCTGCTGGGTGCTGGAGGATTCCCGAAACGGAGTAACTGCCGCCAAAGCGGCGGGCATGAACTGTGTCGGCTTTCTGAATCCGAATTCGGGAAGTCAGGACTTGTCCGAAGCTGACGCTATCATTCATTCCGTAAGGGATATTTATACCATTTTGCCTGCAGGGGGACGGGAGCTTGAAGTATAATCATGTGCTGTTTGATCTGGACGGGACATTGACCGATCCCAAGATCGGGATCACCAAGTCCGTTCAGTATGCGCTGTCCAAATCGAACATCATCGTAGAAAATCTGGACGAGCTAGAGCCGTTCATCGGCCCGCCGCTCGCCACATCGTTCCGCGAATTTTACGGGTTCACAGAGGAGGAAGCGTGGGAGGCGGTACGGAATTACCGGGAGTATTTTGCCGACACTGGGATTTTTGAAAATGAGCTGTATGACGGCATTCCCGAGCTTCTGGCTCATCTTGCAGAGAATGGAGCGGTATTGATTGTCGCCACTTCCAAGCCGCAGGTGTTCGCAGAGCGGATTCTGAAGCATTTCGGCATTGATTCCTTCTTCTCGGCGGTTGTCGGCAGCGGTCTTGACGGGACGATGTCGGACAAATCCGAGATAATCCGGTTCATACTGGACCAACATCGGCCTGTCCCGGCAGAGACTGTTATGATCGGCGACCGCAAGCATGATATTATCGGAGCCCATAACAACGGAATCGCCTCGATCGGCGTGCTGTACGGCTATGGCAGCGTTGACGAGATGGAAGCGATCCGTCCCACTTATTGTCTCAAGACGGTGCGGGAGCTACATGATTTTTTCGACCCGACCAAGACGGTGGAGCTTCAGCCATGATCGAAATCCGGAGCATAAGCAGGGAGGATCTTCCCGGGCTAGGCAGTCTTTATGAAGAGTTGATGGGGACTCCCACCGATTATGGGAAGCTGCTCCGCAGCTTTGAAAGCATTGAGCGTACCGGAACCTACATCCTGCTCGGCGCTTTTGAACAAAATGTCCTGGCAGGTTCCCTAATGGGAATCGTCTGCCAGGATCTTGTCGGCAGCTGCCGTCCTTTTATGGTTATCGAGAATGTGATCGTATCGGAGTCGTTCCGCAGACGGGGCATTGCCCGGGGATTGATGGCGGAAATCGAGCAGGCTGCTAGAAGTCGGGACTGTTCCTACATTATTGTGGTGTCGGGAAGGCAGCGAACTGAAGCGCATCGGCTATATGAGCAGCTGGGTTACGGGGATGAACAAGTACGGGGATTCCGCAAGCACTTTTAGCCGGAGAGGATAAGAAAATGGGGGAGGACGAGGATGCCCATCAATTTTCATGATCGTGATAATCAGCATTCCTATGCATCGAGAGATGCGGATAACGGATGGATTCAAGCCCTTGCACCTTACATAACTTTTTGGGATAAAACCATTCTGGATATAGGCTGCGGCGGCGGGATTTACACCAAAGCTATGGCAGCTGCCGGGGCACGGCGGGTTACCGGATTGGACTCTTCGGCAGAGATGCTGAAGGGCGCAGCACAAAATTGTGAAGGGCTCAGGAATGTGGAGTTCGTATGGGGCGATGCTGTCAACACGGGAATGGCGCGGGAGAGCTATGACATCGTCCTTGAAAGAGCTGTAATCCATCATCTTCAGAATCCGGTTGACAGCTTTCGAGAGGTGGAGCGGGTATTGAAACCGGGCGGTTACTTGATTGTACAGGATCGTACTCCAGATGATTGTCTGCAGCCTAGAAGCCAGGAGCATATCCGAGGATATTTTTTCGAGAAATTTCCCCGGTTGCTGGAGCTCGACATTCGCCGGCGTCCATCCGGAGCTATGGTGAGAGATGCAATTAATAATAGCGGACTGGCTTTAGTGAAGGAATTTACATTGTGGGAAATACGCAGAACCTATAGGGAGTTTCAAGAACTTAGCCGTGATCTGTTAGGACGGACGGGAAGATCCCTTTTGCATGAGCTGAACGATGATGAACTTCTTGAGCTTGTCGCTTATATTGGCAAAAAATTACCAGAGAGAGACCCTGTCGTGGAACAGGACCGGTGGACTCTGTGGATCGCGCGCAAACTGGGGAGGGGAGAGAGAGGATGAACCCGGTTCAAATTCGTCATTATACCGAAGAAGACGGCGAGGTCTTGTCGGCGCTTATCCGCGAGAATCTGTTGAAAGTGAATAGCCTGGATTATCCGGATACCGTCATTCAGCAAATGCATTCGTTATTCACACCTGAGTACATCAGCGGATTGGCCCAAAACCGTGAAATGCTGGTTGCAGTTGACCAGGATCACGTAATCGGAACAGCCAGTCTTGAAGAGAACACGGTATATACCGTATTTGTTGACGCCCGTTATCATGGGCAGGGAATAGGGCGAATGCTCGTTGGGAAGCTTGAGCAGATGGCGCTTAGCAGAGGAATTGATTCCCTGTGGGTCCCCAGCAGCATTACGGCACAGAACTTCTATGCCAATATGGGTTATATCGAACAGCATATTTCGGAATCGGAGCGCTTCGGAAGAAGCATCGTAATGGTCAAGCAGTTGAACCCGGTAATCTTCCGTGAGCATCGGCCTTCTGGCATGGAATTCACCAGTTTGGTCGAAAGTGCGGGTTGGCAAGGAATAGCGGAGAAGGGCCCCGCAGTGCTTGAAGAGGCTCTATCGAATAGCTGGTACACGATAACCGCTGTTCATGACGGCCGGGTGATCGGTATGGGGCGGATCATATCGGATGGAGTGCTGCAGGCGTTGATCTGCGATCTCATTATCCTGCCGGATTATCAGGGAAGCAGCGTAGGCTCCGGCATATTGAAGCGGCTCCTGGCACGCTGCGCAGAACGGGATATTCCGCTTGTTCAATTATTTGCCGCTGCGGATAAAGCAGGCTTCTACAAAAAGTTCGGATTCGAGGAACGTCCGGCCGGAGCGCCGGGCATGAGATGGGTGAACCGGGATCTTATATAAGGGGGAGGGCTGCAAATGACGATTACAAGAGCGGAAGTTAGCGATGCGGAGGAGCTTCTTCAGCTTCAGATTCTGTCTTATCAGAGCGAGGGTGAACGCTACGGGGATTATACGATTCCGCCCCTGGTCCAGACGCTGGACGAGATGAGAGAGGACCTGGAGAGACAGGTCGTTCTGAAAGCTGTGTCCGAGGGAAGCATTATCGGATCTGTAAGGGCATATGACCAGGACGGGAGCTGCAAAATTGGCAAGCTGTTTGTCCATCCTGCCCGCCAGGGGAAGGGAACCGGGACCGCACTTATGAAGGAGATTGAACGGATATTTGATAACTGTGCAAGGTATGAGCTCTTCGCGGGCGAGAAAAGTACGGATAACATCAGGCTATATACTTCGCTCGGCTATAGACCGTTTCGCAAGGATTCTCTGGCGGAACACCTGACACTGGTCTATCTGGAGAAAGAACGGGTGTAATCGGAAGAGAAGACGGAGGACTGGCACTATAACCAACAAAAAAGACCGCAATCGCGGTCTTTAGTGCTGAAACTTCGTATCGTTTCTGGAGTAGAGCGTCGCCGTTCCGTCGAAGTTCTTCAATCGGACGAGATCATCGGAGAACATTTCAACAATCCCTGTGCCGACCCGGGAGTACATGCCGTCCGGTCCAAGCTGAAGAGCGAATACATATTTGCGTGAAAGAGCAGCGGTAAAAAATTCGACATTCTTCATAAGTGTATAAGGCATGGTGTCCCTCCTATGCTGGATTCCAATTCGCGTGCTGGATTTCAGTTCGCACAGACGCGTTAATTTGCTAAATTATACAATGGTGTTTGGAAAGTTACAATAGGCGGGCGCATCGGTCACAGGATTGAAAAAGAATACAGATGATGGCAGTAAATATACAGCCGCTCACCGCAATCAAACGCGAAGCGGCCCTTCCCGAAGCCGGGAAGGGCCACTGTTGTATAGCCGAGCAGACAGAAAATTAGGACTCTAATATAGTAAGCGTTTTCAATTTCCAGGCGACAATTTCCTTGAAAATCTCGGGAACGCTCAGATGCAGCCGTTCTTTCTGGAGCTTGAAGATGTCCTCCGATTTCACACTGACCTTTCTGCCATAGACGGTGACCTCCCATTCATAACCGCTGCCGCAGGGCTTTCGGACGGAGGACATTTCATAAAAGGACTGGCGGGCTTCCTCATTCACCTTCTGGACTTCAGATGACAGACGCTCCAGCTTTTCTGTATTTACACTGTGAATTAAGAGAATCATGGGCTGTTCCTCCTAACGAAATGGATAGCACATCCAGGTTGCCCGTTCAGGCGAGCCTTCAGGCTGTGCATCGGAACTGGTATATACAGTATGATACCGGAACGCCCCCGAAGCGTGAAGGAGTTGATTTTGTCGGAAAACTGCGAAGCTGCAAAAT
The DNA here is from genome assembly GCF_000758685.1 of Paenibacillus stellifer. NCBI lineage: Bacteria > Bacillati > Bacillota > Bacilli > Caryophanales > Paenibacillaceae > Paenibacillus > Paenibacillus stellifer. Next base: position 3,855,915 of record NZ_CP009286.1, on the reverse strand, counting down.
AGCCCCATAGTCCTTAATCCTTTCGTGTTTCCTGCGAATTCAATCGATTGCCTTCCCCAGTTTACCTAAAAATTTAATTATCGAAAACTGAAAGATTGCAGCTATATTTCGACATTAATTGCGAAAACATGGTGATTGGCGGGTGATTTGTCGAATTATCCTTCATATCGGAAGATCGGCATTCAAGGTTGTGTCCTTCGGATTTGTCCTTTACACTAAATAAATATGGAAGTGGAAGGGAGCAGTCAGCATTGGCGGGTCAGAAGTATTATGTAGTATGGGAAGGCCGGAAACCCGGAATTTATTCAACCTGGGCCGATTGCAAAAAACAGACGGATCAGTTCACGGGAGCAAAATATAAATCCTATGAATCGAAGGCCGCCGCGGAAGAAGCGTTTCGGGCGGGCTGGAAGGGCAATTGGGGCAGTTCGGCAGCAGCGAAGGGGAGCACTGGCGGAGGCAGAACGAAAGCGGCGGCTTCCTCCGGCGAGACAAGCTCCATCGATTACGACAGCATTTCGGTTGATGTGGGAACAAGGGGTAACCCCGGTCCTGTCGAATATAAAGGTGTAGATACCCGAACAGGTGAAACGATCTTCTCCTGCGGGCCGATTAACAAGGGCACGAATAATCTGGGGGAATTTCTCGCCATCGTACACGCGCTTGCGCTGCTTCAGAAAGAGGGAAGCACCCGAACCGTCTACAGCGACTCGGTGAATGCCATCAAATGGGTAAGAGAGAAGAAGGTGTCCACGACCTTGCCCAGGGACCAATCGACGCTGGAGATTTGGGGCATGGTGGACCGTGCCGTCAATTGGCTGCATACCCATTCATACAGCAACAAGGTGCTGAAGTGGCAGACGCGGGAATGGGGAGAGATCAAGGCGGATTACGGACGGAAATAATCGGCCGCTGCGTCTTCTATCGGAATTTATAGCATACAGGCCGGCAGGCGAGGAGAGCGGAGGGGAACAGGATGATTTTCGATAATGATTGGGATAACGTATTGCAGGATGAGACGCAAAAAACCTATTTTCAGAACCTGCGTTACACACTCGCGCGTGAATATAAGGAGCATTCGGTCTATCCGCCAAAAGAGCTGCTCTTCACGGCAATGAAACGCTGCTCTTATATGGGGACAAGGGTTGTCATTCTCGGACAGGACCCTTATCACGGTCCCGGACAAGCCCATGGGCTTAGCTTCTCGGTGGGCCCGGGTGTGCGGATTCCGCCTTCGCTGCGGAATATTTATACAGAGCTGTCCGACGATATCGGGGCTAATCCTCCGAATCACGGTTCGCTGCTACACTGGGCCGATCAGGGCGTGCTGCTGCTAAATGCAGTATTGACCGTGCGGGAAGGTAATCCGAATTCGCATAAAGGAATCGGCTGGGAGACATTTACGGACGCTGTTATGGAGAAGCTGAATGAGAGGGAAACGCCGCTTGTGTTCATTCTGTGGGGCAGCCACGCACAGCAGAAGGGCGCTTTTATTGACCAGAGAAGACATCTGGTGATCCAGTCGCCGCATCCGAGCCCGTTCTCGGCACACAGGGGCTTCTTCGGCAGCCGTCCATTCTCAAGAACCAATGAATTTCTCCAAGGGCACGGACTTGCCCCGATCAACTGGAATATCCCGAATTAGCAGGGCGGACAAGAACAGGAGGCTGATGAAATGAGACATTGGCTGGGCAAACCCGTAATCGTATACCTGGGAGAGCCTCCTTACGTAACATTGAGAGGTGTTCTGCGCAAGTGGGACGCCGCCGCCGGGCGGATTGTGGTCGGTCACCAGGAGACCGGCATTCCGATCCGCAACATTGCCGTTATCAAGGCGCTGGCTCCGAAGGAGCGCGCTCTTCCGCCCGTTCTGCATTCCGTGGGGTATATTATGAAAGACAGGCTGCAATTCGATAACGCCGTCTATTTCAAATCTGCCGTCACGGTGTGGAAGGGCGACCGGCTGATTGCGTTGAACACGACGCTGGTGTCGCATACGAAGGGCTCGGTCACGCTTGAAGATGGCCGAACCTTGGTGAAGTCCACGCATCTGTTCGTCGTCCGGTCCTTACGGGGCTAGGCTAGCACCTGCATCTGCCGGAGCTCAGGCGAAAAATACCGCAATTGAGTCGAAAGCCCGCAGGTTTGTCTGCGGGCTTTTCGTTATTATGGAGCAGGCTCGGGAGAAATAAGACGGCAATCTGGGCAAATTAATACTCGTCCATCTTCCCGACAATCGCAATCTCGTATACCTTAAGAAAAATGATCTTGATCGTCATATAGACGGGCAGTGCGATGAGCACGCCGATAATGCCGTAGAATTCGCCGCCGACAAGAACCAGAATCACGGTGGTCATCGGATGAATATCCAGCGTTTTGCCGGTGATGATCGGTGTAAGGAGATTATCCTGAATCTGCTGGGCGACCACGATGATAATGAGAGACCATAGTGCGGTCATTGGCGATTCGATAAACCCTACTGCCAGTATGGGAATGGCGGACAGAATGGCGCCGATGTACGGAATAAAGTTCAGCGGGATCGAGACGAGCGCCAGCAGCAGCGCATACGGCAGTCCGATGATGAGAAAGCCGATATACAGCAAGGCACCAAGGATCACATTCAGAAGCACTCGTGTTGTAATGAAGCTGCTGAGCGCTGAATCGATATCCGCCAGCATCTCCTGGCCCTCTTTGCGGTATTTGCGCGGAACGAGACCAAGGAGGATACGGGGCAGCTTATGGCTGTCCTTCAGCATGTAATACAGCAGAATCGGCAGTGTGGCAATGACGACGACAATGTTTGAGATCACGGTAATCAGGTTGCTCATCGAATTTGTCACCCAGGTGACGGCATTTTGCAAATATTGGTACAGTCTTGCAGTCAGATCCGACTCGCCGCCCAGATACCGGCCGATTACCGGATTATCGCTCAGCTTATTGAACTGGAACTGAATATCCTGAACGATAAAAGGCGCATTGTTGATGAAGTTCTGGATCTGTTCCTGAAGCGTTGGCCATACGGCCACCCAGAATATGGCGAACAGCGCGAGAAAAACAAGGTAAATAAGCAGAATCGCGAGCGGACGCTTCAGCTTCCGCCTCTCCAGGTAATTGACGAGCGGCCGAAGCAGATAATAGAAGAAGCCGGCGAACATGAAGGGCACGAGCAGCAGGTTAACAATCCGGCCGACCGGAGAGAAGAGCACCGAGACCTTTTCCCCCAGATACAAAATAAGCAGGATAAAAATAATGCCGAGCGTCGTGCGGAAAAATTTGTTTTGCAGCAATAAGGGCACCTCCCAAATTTAAGAATATCATAAGCAAACGGGTATGTATTGAATGGCGTTCGTCTTATGTTAATAACCGAATTGGAGGGCGCTGATTCAGCCAGCTTGACCCCTGAACCTTCCAGCACGATTCAATACGCAGTTTCGGCGTTAAATGGTGCATATAATTGGAATCGATCCTACAGCGTTCAGGAGGAAAAAACATGACGCATCTCGTAGTCGGCATATTTGGCCATAAAAGCGATGCTTCACGGACTGTCCAGGAGCTGAAGCGGCATGGAATCAAAGCCGGACGAATCTCGGTCATCGCCAAGGACAGAAGCGCAGTCGCTGAAATCAGCCGGAACGGCGGCTTGTCCAAACCGAGGGAGGCCCTGGGAGGCAGAGGGCTGTTCGGAACGGCGAAGGATATTGCGATCGGCCTGAACATGCTCCCGGAGACGGTGGTAACGGCTGGACCGGCGGCTGCCAAGCTGAGCGGGGCGGAATTCGGGGATGATCCGGCTGAGGACGGCCTCGTCACCGGACTCGTAGGCATCGGTATTCCGGAGGAGGATGCCGAAGCCTGCGCGATGCATGTGGAGAAGGACCGGATCATCCTCATCGCAGAGGTTGACCGGGAGGAGGCAGATCAAGTGACCGGACTCTTCGAACGTCATCAGCCTGTCCCGCTTGAAGCCGTCCAAGGAATTATGCCGGGGCATACCGGCGCTTAGGCTAACATTCTTCCGGGAATCACCTCCGCCCGGTTGGCTGAGTGAACCTGCGGGCGCCGAAGCAGGCTCTGATCTCCTATCTCCGTCGGCCATTCGTCCGGGAAGGGGCGCCTCCCGCAATGAGACCGGAGCCGATGCCGGGCACAATTACGGTTCCGCTATTGCCGCTGTCCCCGGATTGCGTGGCTTCCCGCTGCTTGATCAGGGACAGCAGGGCAAAGAAGTCGCCCAGAGCGGAAAAGGCCGCTCCTAGAATGGCATAGTCTTCGGCTGACAGTTCGTCTTGCCGGGGGCCGTTTTTTTTATTCGCCACCTTCTCTCACCCGCTTTGCTCATTCGTATGCTATAGCATATGTCTCCCTCCGCTGATGGGGAACAGGCGGATGAGGGATTTCATGCCTTGAGCCAAGCGGCACCGATCCCGTATACTGAGGCTGACTGCATATCGGTAAGAAGGAGAATGGGGAGCATGATCATACACAAGGGAGAAGCTTTGTTCCATCAGGGTGATGACGGGCGGTATTTATATGAGATCAAGAGCGGATTGTTCAAAGTGACAAGGCTGCATGAGAATGGGAATATCGTCCTGTTTAATATTTTATACCCGGGGGAAATCGTGCCCCATCATTCGCTGATCTCTCCCAAGGAGACGCATGGCACGGCTACCGCGCTTATGACCAGCGAGGTGGAGCGGATTCCGGCCAAGGAGTGGTACCGCAAGCTGGAGGAGGAGCCGCGCAAGGCGATGGAGGTGGCGCTGCTCCTCCAGGAGAAGCTCCGGTTCATGCAGACCCGGATCGACCATCTGACGGCCGGTTCGCCGGCCGAACGGCTGCGCCTGTTGACCGAATGGATGGAGACATACTCGCAGAAGACGCCGCTGACCGAGCTGCTTACCCAGGAAGAGATCGGCCAGCTGATCGGCGTGCGGCGTGAAACGGTCAACCGGCTGCTGCGGAGCTGAATATTTTTTTCTGGAAAAACTTGTCTGCCTGTTTAGGCTTCGGCGTATTCGTGGTATAATTAGGTGGTAATCAAAACATAAGAGAAAGGATCAGGATACCATGTGTCCCCGAAGGACGAATCCCCAAAGGACGATTTGGAAACGTTGTGATCTATCTTATACTTAGCTTCCTCGTAGAAGGTGCGTACTGACCATAGACGCCAAACCGCCTCTACGAAGGAAGGGAATGGGAATGCGAAGGACTAAGATTTGCCCGGTTCACCCCGTCGTAGAGGGTTGGTGGGACGTTTAGCCGCCATTTACGATAAGGGGAATAGGTATGAGGAATCAAGACAGCGGAACTGGAAATTGGCCGCTTCAGTTAATCATTAATTTGTTCGGAACGTTTGTACTCAGCTTTGCTTATTATCACATCAATTATCAGAATCATCTCACCGAAGGCGGGTTCGTGGGCTTGTCGCTTCTCGGCAAGTATGTGCTCGGCCTGTCGCCCTCCATCACCGTTTTGCTGCTGGATCTGCCGGTTCTCCTGGTGGCGCTGCTGCTTAAAGGCAAAGGGTTTGTCTGCAATACGTTTATCTCTTCCAGTGCGTTCACAATATTCTACGCCTGGATGGAACGTTACTCGACATTCACGTTGGATTTTCACGGGAATCTGGCGCTTGCCGCGCTGCTGTCCGGTCTCCTGACGGGACTTGGCGCAGGGCTCGTGCTGCGCTGCGGCGCGGCAAGCGGCGGAGACGATATCCTCTCCCTGCTGATCAGCGAATGGAAGGGAATCAAGGTGGGAACGGTATTTATCCTGATGGATATCCTCGTTCTGCTGCTCTCGCTGCTGTATATGCCGCTGAGAGAGACGATGTATACCGCAATGGCGGTCATTGTGGCCGGCCAGGTCATAACGTTCATGACCTCCTTCGGCAAGCCGAAGAAGCTCAAGAAGCCGCAGACCCGCTCGGGTCTCGCCGGCCGGAACGAAGCTGCCGCCGCGGGCAAGCTGTAACAGGTATAGGGTCAGCCGTGAAACGGCTGGCCCTTTTGTATGATTGAAGTACGGTTACGATCCGTTGACTCCTTTAGGATTGGACTATTGCTGAAATGCCAAGCCCCGCGCTGCGGGGTTATTTTTTTGCCGCTCGGGATTCATATTCGGAACTCACGTTCGAGTTTCATGTTCGAGTTTCATGTTCGGGGTTCACGCTCGGAATCATGCCGGGAGTCCAATGCCCTGAATGACTGCTCTATGACACTTGAGTTAGCACTGTCCGCAGCTCATCGATCAATTCTCCGGTATCCTGGTAGCTTTCAGGATGATCCAACAGCCGAAGCAGAAGTCCCCGCATGGCTGGAGATAACGGCAGTTCTTCCGTCCAGCTTCGTTCCTGCTGGCCCCGCTGCGGCGAGAAGCCGGAATACAGCATGAAGAGCATCAAATGGCCGATGTCATGCAAATCCGAGGAGATGGAGGCCGGCATGCGCGCCGGAAGTCCGTCAGGGTCCGGGTCCCGCAGGAAATTCTGGTCCGCTTGATCCGATGCTTCAACAAACGGACGGGCAAGCCCGAAATCAATCACGTACAGCTCTTCGCCCTTCGCGATGATATTGGGAATGCGCAGGTCTAGATGGGCGATTCCCTTTTCGTGGATATAGCCGACGACATCCATCAGCCTCAGGATGAAGCCCAGCGTCTCTTTCTCTCCGAAGACGGAGCCTTCATCGAAGATCAGCTGCTCGAACGTGGAGCCGTAGATATAGTCGGTAACGAGCCAGACCGAGCCTTTATCCTCAATAAAGTCCCTGCAGGAGGGGATGCGGGGATGATCCAGTCGCAGAAGAACGTCCCGCTCGCGAAGCAGCATCGTATATCCGATATCCTTTTTGCTGGGCTTAGCCTGCTTCACGGCCACCTCTCGCTTGGATTCCCGGTCCAGACAGCGGTAAGTGAGGCCGTAGCTGCCGAGTCCGAGGCGCGAGATCACTTCATATCGTCCACCGATGAGCGCTCCCGGCTCCAGCGGATAGTCTCTCCAGGCGGCGACAAACGCCCGCAACCGTTCAAACAATGCAAGTTCCTCCCTCAACTCTAACATCTCTTCGAATCTTTATGTTCATTATGACATATGGACCCCGGGCAGAAGCAAGTATTGACAGCTAACGGAATAGGAACAACGGCATATCTGCGTTAGGTATGTTCACCTGAAAATGGAAGCTGCAAGTTTCAGAAATTGCGGATGGCGTTTAAGCTACGGTATAATGGAAAAAATCTTGAATTTGGAGGAATTTGATGAAAACGTGGATTACCGATTTCATGGAGCAGTTCGGGTATATCGGCATCTTTTTGCTGCTGGCGCTGGAAAATGTGTTTCCGCCCATTCCATCCGAAGTGATCCTTCCTTTCGGCGGGTTCATGACCACCACCTCCCATCTGACGATATCCGGAGTTGTTCTATCTGCCACCCTGGGCTCAGTGCTCGGCGCCATTATTCTATATGCGATCGGCCGCATGATGAGTGTTGAACGGATGGAGCGTCTTGTCGAGAAATACGGCCGCCTTCTGCGGGTGAAGAAAGAGGATGTACGCCGGGCTGATGCCTGGTTTGACCGGTACGGCTACTGGACTGTCCTGTTCTGCCGGATGATACCGCTGATCCGCAGTCTCATTTCCGTTCCTGCCGGGATGTCGGGAATGAAGCTGAGTCCCTTTCTGATATTGACCGCCATCGGCAGTCTGGCCTGGAATGTTCTGCTTGTTCTGATCGGCGCCGCACTGGGAGAATCCTGGCATGAGATCGGCGCTTACATGGACATGTACTCCAACATTATTTATGCCCTGCTGGCTGGCGGAGCTGCCGTGATCGGCTGGATGTTTTTCCGCAGACGAAGACTGAAGCTGAAGGAATCTAAGCAGTAAAATCTGCTTTCATTCATAACATTGTACCCAATAATTCAAGGAATTGAAGGAGGCGGGAATTTGGATTGGTTCGCTATTATCAAGGCGATTGTACTGGGAATTGTTGAGGGGCTGACCGAATTCGCTCCGGTTTCGTCCACAGGCCATATGATCATCGTTGATGACATGTGGCTGAAGTCTCAGGAGTTCCTGGGAAAATACACGGCCAATACCTTCAAAGTTGTCATTCAGCTGGGCTCCATATTGGCGGTCGTCGTCATTTTCAGGAACCGGTTTATTGATCTGCTGGGGCTCAGACGGTTCAGCCGTAAGGCAATGGAGCCGGACCGCATCATAGCTGGAGGAGCGGCGGTTCAGAAGCGGACGGAAGGCGGCGGGCATCTGACCCTCGGCCAGGTTATCGTCGGACTGATTCCTGCCGGCATTCTCGGATTTCTGTTCGAGGACTATATCGATAATTACCTTTTCTCCACGGCAACGGTGCTGATCGGCCTTGTGGTAGGCGCCATATTCATGATTATCGCGGACCGGTTCTCTGCCAGAAGGAAGCCCAGGACGGAGAATGTTGACCAGATTACATACGGTCAAGCGCTTGGGATGGGCCTGATCCAGTGCTTCTCGCTGTGGCCTGGATTCTCCCGGTCCGGTTCGACAATCTCCGGCGGCATTATGCTTGGCATGAGCCATCGGGCTGCTGCTGATTTCACCTTCATCATGGCGGTGCCGATTATGGCCGGAGCCAGCTTGATCTCCCTCATGAAGAATTGGCAGTACTTCACAATGGACGCGCTGCCTTTCTTCATCGCCGGTTTTATCAGCGCATTCGTGTTCGCTCTCTTGTCCATGCGCTTCTTCCTGAAGCTGATTAACCGTATCAAGCTGCTGCCATTTGCGATTTACCGGATTTTGCTGGCTGGACTTGTCTATATTATTTTCTTTTAGCCGGTTATCAGGTTTCGATATAACTGGAGGCTCTTCAACCTATTGCGGGACATTCAGGTCTTGCCTTAACATTAAGGCATACCGAATTCCGGGTAGGCGAATGGAAGATGCCGGCAACGTTAGCTGCGTCTTTCCCGTCACGGGGGAGACGCTTTTTATTTGCTTCTTCGGGTACGAAGGCTGTGCAGCGGATACTGATGATTCTGAATAATTCATATAACAACGATAATGGTTATATGGGGTTGCAGGACTCGTTACCGGAATTGAGGCATGGCACATGGGGTTACAACAAGACAGGGGGATACGAAGGATGACGATTAATGTTCGGACAAGCAGTCTCGGATATCCGAGAATCGGCGGCAGCCGGGAATGGAAGAAGGCGCTGGAAGCCTATTGGGCGGGACGCATCAGCCGCGAGAAGCTGGAGGAAGAGCTGAGCGCCATTCAGGAGAGTCATCTGCGTACGCAGCGTGACGCCGGTTTGGACTTCGTCCCGGTCGGGGATTTCAGTTATTACGATCATGTGCTCGATACGGCCTTCATGTTCGATGTAGTGCCTCCGCGTTTCCGGAAGGAGAACGGCAAGGAAGGGCTGGATCTGTACTTCGCCATGGCCCGGGGCGGAGAGAATGCGACGGCCTGCGAAATGACGAAATGGTTCAATACCAACTATCACTATATTGTGCCGGAGATCGGGGAGACGGCTCCCCGGCTTGTGTGGAACAAGCCGCTTGAAGCGTACCGGTTCGCCAAGTCCCGATTGGGGATTGCCGGCAAGCCTGTTCTCGTCGGCCCCTATACCCTCGTGAGACTGTCCAAAGGGTATGCCGCGCAGGAATTCGAAAGCGTCGTGCGCCGCTTCCTGCCGGTATACGTTCAAGTGCTGAAAGAGCTGGCGGAAGAAGGGGCAACCTGGGTCCAGCTTGATGAGCCGGCGCTTGCCACCGGATTTCCGCAGGAGCATCTCAAGCTGCTGGAGGAAATATACGGCGAGCTGAGCACGGCCGCACCTGGGCTCTCCATCCTGCTGCAAACATACTTCGAAGCGGCCGAGCCGCTTGGGGATATTCTGAAGCTGCCGGTCAGCGGCTTCGGTCTGGATTTCGTGCATGACGGCGGCGCCAATCTGGAGGCGCTGCGCCAGCTGGAATGGCCGGCCGGCAAGTCGCTGTGGGCCGGCATCATCGACGGGCGCGGCATCTGGCGCTGCGATCCGGAGGCCAAGCTCTCGCTGGCTGAAGAGCTGGCGGCGCTGGTTCCGGGAGACAGCCTGATTCTTCAGCCGTCCTGCAGCCTTCTGCACGTCCCCGTTAGCGTACGCGGCGAGCGTAAGCTGAAGCCGGAGGTGCGGGGCGCGCTGGCCTTCGCCGACGAGAAGCTTGAGGAGCTGGCGCTGCTGAAGCTGGCGCTGCGGGAAGGCCGGGAGGCGGCCGGCGAAGCACTCTCGGAAGCGAACGCCGCGCTGGCTGCGTTCCGTGCGCTGCCGGAGCGCAGCCGCGCGGACGTGGCGGAGCTTACGCGCGGGCTTGCGGAGCTGCCGGACCGCCGGAGCACGGCATATGCCGAGCGTGCGCGTCTTCAGCGGGTCAAGTGGGACCTGCCGCTTCTGCCGACGACGACCATTGGCAGCTTCCCGCAGACGCCAGAGGTCCGGCAGGCCCGGCTGAAGTGGCGGCGGGGCGAGTGGAACCAGGAGCAGTATGACAGCTTCATCCGCAAGGAGATTGAGTCGGCGATCGCCTTCCAGGAATCGGCGGGACTGGATGTGCTCGTGCACGGCGAGTTCGAGCGGACCGACATGGTCGAGTTCTTCGGCGAGAAGCTGGACGGCTTCCTCTTCACGGAAGGCGGATGGGTGCAGTCTTACGGCTCACGCTGCGTCAAGCCGCCGGTAATCTATGCGGATGTGGCCTTTACCGAACCGATGACGGTCAAGGAGACGGTCTATGCGCAGTCCCTGACCCAGCGTCCCGTCAAAGGCATGCTGACCGGTCCCGTCACGATTCTGAACTGGTCCTTCGTCCGCGACGATCTCAGCCGCGAGCAGGTGGCCCTCCAGATCGCCCTTGCTCTCCGGCAGGAGATTCTTGCCCTGGAGAGCGCCGGGATCGAGATGATTCAGGTCGACGAGCCGGCGGTCCGCGAGGGGCTTCCGCTGAAAGCTTCCGACCAGGAGGCTTATCTGGACTGGGCGGTTCGGGCGTTCCGGATTTCCACTGGCCTTGTCCGCCCGACAACCCAAATCCATACGCATATGTGCTACTGCGAGTTCGGTGAAATGATCGGCTCCATCTCCGACATGGATGCCGACGTCATCTCCATCGAGACTTCCCGCAGTCACGGCGAGCTGATTGAAAGCTTCGAGAGCATGCATTACGACAAAGGAATTGGTCTTGGCGTCTACGATATCCACAGTCCGCGCGTTCCTTCGGTTCTGGAGATGGAGACCGCCATCGACAGGGCGCTGCGGGTGCTCGAGCCGGAGCAATTCTGGATCAATCCTGACTGCGGGCTCAAGACCCGCGGCTGGAAGGAGACCGAGGCCGCGCTGCGCAACATGACCGAGGCTGCGGTATCTGCGAGACGCAAGACGGGGGCTTAAACGCACGTAATCCCTGAATAAATAAGATTTCCTCAAAAAAGCGGCGGATGGTGCAACCTCCCCATGTCTGGAAACGTCTGGAGGTCAAATCCGGATGTACAGATACAGGGGGAGATGAAGAATGAAGACAATGTACAGGCTGTTGAGCATGCTGGCTTGTCTGCTCGTGCTGGCGGCGGTGATTGCCGGCTGCAGCGCGGGGAATTCCGCAGGAGATGCAGATCGGTCCGATTCGGCTGTGGAAACCAAGCAAAAGTCGGTGACCTCGACATCTATGGACAGAGGTGTCGTGAAAAGCGACACAGAGGCTCCCATGGCAGGCGTCTCCAGCGAGGATGGGAGCTCAACCGCCAATGAAGCGGCGGCTCCGGCTGAGAAGGGAGCCGCACTAGCAGGCGGCAGCAGCGGTGGAGCTGTCGAAGGATCGACTGAGGGCAATACGGCCGCAGGCGGTTTCACCGCAAATGACACGGCAGCCGGGCTGAACAAGAAGCTCATCTACCATGCGAACCTGAACATGGAAGTGGAGAGCTACGAGAAAGCGCAGAGCGATGTCCGGAACCGCGTCAACCTGGCCGGGGGCTATATCATCGGGTTCACCGAGACGGTAACCAATGCCGAACAGGGCGGCACTTTTGTGCTGAAAGTCCCGGCGAGCGGCTTCTCCTCCTTCCTGGACAGTCTGGACAAGATCGAGCATAAGGCGATTCAGCGCAGCATCGAGGGGCAGGATGTATCGGAGGAATATGTGGATCTGGAGGCTCGCCTGAAAGCGAAGCAAGTGCTGGAATCCCAGTATGTCGAGTTTATGAAAAAAGCGACCAAAGCCTCTGATCTCGTCTCTTTCGCCAGCGAACTGAGCCAGGTTCAGGAAGAGATCGAGCAGGTCAAGGGCCGGATGCGCTATATCGATCAGAACGTGCTGTATTCCACAGTGGAGCTGAGGCTCTATGAACCGGGAGAAGACGCTCAGAATTTGCAAAAACACGAGGATGAACCGCTGCTTGTTAGAGCCGGCGACGCGCTTCGCGGCACATTGAACGCGCTTGGCGTAATGCTTCAGTGGGTGTTCGTCGTGCTGGCTGGCGCGCTGCCGCTGCTTGCGGCGGCGGCTGTCCTTCTGATTCTCTTCCTGTGGCGGCGGCGGTCGTATCTTCGCAAGGGAGGCAGGAGCCGCCATGAGTCCGGATTTTACCGGAATGCGGCCAGCGGGGGGAATGGAACAGCGATTAAGGCGGATCACGAGCCATCCTCCTCTATTAAGAGCGGGGATGATGAGACGGCTGGAGAGTCGCCGGAGAACAAGTAACTCGAATGAACAAGTAACAGCAGCGTGAAATGAAAATATGCAATCAGGGCATTATCACGGGCGTCCTTTACAGGACATGCTCATGGTAATGCCTTTTCCATTTTATCGCAGCGATATCGCTGCCTAGCAATCTAAAGACTTGCACGATCAATCTACTCTTTGACTGGTATTCACGGACAAGGAGCCGGCAGCCAGCTGCTGGATGAACTTTTTAGGCGTAAGCATGCTGAATTCTTTGAATTCCTTAATAAAATGATTCTGGTCAAAGTAGCCCAACTCGAAAATTTGCGGCAAGGCTTGTTCATATTGCTGCTTCTCCAGCAGATGAATGACGTTCTGGAAGCGAATAATGCGGCTGAACAGCTTGGGCGGCAGTCGTTATTATAGAGGTGTTCAACACCTTATGACGAATCATATTCACAAGTTGATAAGTACGCTGATAAGCGATTTTAGTGTAGGAGTGACCATTCATGCAGTGGACGACCATCGGTAGAAATCATTATCCCGGATACCTCCATCTCATGCAGGTGAGCGGTTCAGTAGAACTGGCAGAACATCCGCCGCTGGGGAACAGATATCAGCTGATCCTTGCAGAAGAGGGTGAAGGGGCATTACAGCTCGGGAGACAACTGCATTCGGTAGCCTCTCCCTCCATCATTTGTCTGAACGAGGCGGATGCTTTTTTGCCTCTGCAAAAAAACCGGATAATAGCCCGGTCGTTGGCCTTTAACCCGCAGACAGTCAACCGAAAATATGATTTTCCCATGGATTTTGGCGAAGGGGAGCATGATGAACTGACGGAGACGGATAGGCAGGATCTATGGTGTATGATTCCTTTTAAAGACAGGTCCTGCAGCATTCCGGTCGACCCCATGTATGCCCGGCATATTTCGGGGATTATGAATGATATTCGGGAGCAATTGGCTGAACAGCCGGATGAAGGCTGGCCTTGCAGAAGCCGCTCCTATATGCTCGAGCTGTTGTCTCTTGTGCGAAGATTGTATGACCGGTCCGAGGCTGTCCCCCATACGGCGTGTTGTTTCTCCGATGAAGGAGTCGAGCCGATTCTTCGGTTTCTTCATTCCCATTACCGGGAAAAAATCAAAGTTGAGGACATTACGCGTGCATTTCATACCAACAAGACGACATTAAATCAACGCTTCAAGCAATGTACGGGCCTGACCGTGATGTCCTATTTAAACTCCATCCGCATGCAAATGGCCGGATCGATGCTGCGGAATACGACATTGGCTACGAGTGAAATCATGGTTATGGTAGGCATTCAGGACAGCGCTCATTTTATCCGCAATTTCCGCAAATACAGCGGTTATTCGCCTTCCGAATACCGTACCAGGTTTTGTTGGATGCTGAAGTAAGCGGCCGTTGCACAGCACTTCCGATTTGCAGTATTATGCTTCCTTATCACTATGTTCCTGCGGAGAGGCAATAACTACAATATCCATAGAGCGACATGACAAGGGGGAATCATTAATATGACCAGATCGGGAAAAATGCTTCGAATCTGCGTTGCGCTTATGGCTGCCGCTTCTCTGCAGGCCTGCGCTGCGGATAACTCGCCGAAGGCGGAAAAGCCGGCTGCATCGGCAGATCAACCTGCCGTCCAATCCGCGAATGTCCAGCCGAAAAAAGTCGAAGTGAAATGGAATACGGAAATTTTCAACAATACAAGCGGCAAGACAATGATTAAATGTGTCACAACACCGAATCAAAACCATATGTCCTTTGCAATCGTTTCCTCAAAAGGCACAGTCATCATTGCCGAACCGAACCGGCTTAATTATTCAGGCGGCTTGCTTCACGCAGATGTCATCACATCAAGCATCAATAATCACGATCATCGGGACGGAGGAATTATCAAAGCCAATCCTGAAGCCAGAGTGTCCGAATGGACTGCGGAAAGCTTCACCGTCAAGGATGTAAAAGTAACCGGCATTCCCGCATCCTATGCCAATGAGCTTGTGAAGACGGAAAGTCCATCCGAGGTAATCTATCTGTACGAGGTTGACGGATTGCGCATCGCCTATACAGGAGCGTTGGGTCAGGATGAGCTAACGGCGGAGCAGTTGAAACAACTGGGGCGGATCGATGTTTTGATCCAGTATTTTAACGACGCTCCGACTTGGCATATCCAAAAGGAAACGGCGGTTCATGTGATAAGCCAGTTGAAAGCGCCGATCGTATTGGCTTCCGAGTACAATAAGGAGGCGGCAGCATTTATAATGGATGGACTGCAGGCCGGAGAACTTAAAGAGCAGGATGTCCTTCTTGTTGATAAAGAGGATATCACCAGCATAACAAGTCCGGAATATATTTACTTAAAATAAGGCACTTACGAAAAACCTCCCTGCCAGTTAATCTGACGGGAGGTTTTTTAGCGCTATAATCTTTTACTCAAACAAAACCCGGTACTCGCCGTAGCCTTCCTTCTCCAGCTCTTCCTTCGGAACGAACCGCAGGGCGGCGGAGTTGATGCAGTAGCGCAGCCCGTTCGGTCCCGGACCGTCCGGAAAGACGTGGCCGAGATGCGAGTCGGCTTCCCGGCTCCGGACCTCGGTACGGATCATCATGTGGCTGAGGTCCGTCTTCTCCTTGACGGAATATTCGCGGAGAGGACGGGTGAAGCTCGGCCAGCCGCAGCCGGAATCGTATTTGTCTCTGGAGCTGAACAGCGGCTCGCCGGAGACGATATCCACATAGATGCCGTCGCCGTGGTGATCCCAGAACTCGTTGTGGAAGGGAGATTCCGTCGCGCTGTTCTGCGTGACCTCATACTGCAGCGGCGTCAGCCGCTTTTTCAAGCTGGTCTTGTCCTCATTATGCTTCCAATGGCTCTCGATAAAGGCTTCACGGCCGGAGGCTTTGCGGTAGCGCTTGTAATGGCCGGGATTTTTGCGGTGATAGCCCTGATGATATTCCTCCGCCGGGTAAAAGGCTGCTGCAGGCACAATTTCCGTTACGACCGGTCCCGGGAAGCGGCCGCTGTTCTGAACAGCAATCTTGGAGGCTTCGGCCTCCTTGCGCTGAGCTTCGGTGTGGTAGAAAATAGCCGTCCGGTAGGAAGAGCCTCGGTCATGGAACTGGCCTCCGGCATCGGTCGGATCGATCTGCTGCCAGAACAGCTCAAGCAGCCGGCTGTAAGGGAAAATGTCGGGATCGAATGTAATCTGGACCGCTTCGGCATGGCCCGTCGTCTCGGAGCAGACTTCCTCATATGTCGGATTCTCGGTATGGCCGCCGGTATAGCCGGAGACAACGGACAGAATACCCGGCAGCTCTTCAAACGGGGAGACCATGCACCAGAAGCAGCCGCCTGCGAATGTCGCTTTTTCCGCGCGGGAACCGTCAGGACGGGAGCCTGAAGGATTTGCCTGTAGCTCGCTCATATATGAATCCCTCCTAAAAAGCAATTAAATAGATCACAATTAAAGTATAATTCATTGTTGTGCGATGCGCCAATTATGACTGGAAAGGCGACCGTGCGGCATTGCTCCTTTTCGTTACCCCTTCGCTTTCCATCTGAAACCGCCGCTTTTTAGAATCATAACGAGAACGAGCAGCGCTCCCAGGTATATAACAGTTAATCCTGCGGA
Organism: Paenibacillus stellifer; assembly: GCF_000758685.1. Lineage (NCBI taxonomy): Bacteria > Bacillati > Bacillota > Bacilli > Caryophanales > Paenibacillaceae > Paenibacillus > Paenibacillus stellifer. The sequence goes on along the minus strand of NZ_CP009286.1, from coordinate 3,839,573 downwards.
CACATAGGGATGCTCTTTGGCGTTGCCTCCGAGAAAGGCAAAAACGGCGATGCCGGGGATTTTGCCCAGCCCGGAGGCGAGCATAAAGCTCCAGAAGGGCAAGCCTGCCGCTGCTGCATATGCGTTGACCGCCGCCTGAGGAATGACGGGCAGCAGACGCGCCGCGGCCACCGAAGCGAACGGGCGGCGCTGGACGGCGGCCGTGAAGGAATCCAGCGCCGGAACCGACTCCAGAACCTTTCTTCCCTGCTGCGGAAATATCGCCAGAACGCCACCGTACATAATCGCCGAGGCGGCCATTGTGGCGAGCCAGCACATGGCGCCTCCCAATAAACTGCCGTATACATAACCGAACAGGCCGATCACCGCTTTGTAGGGCACAGCCGGAAACAGCGCCAGCGCAGTCGCTGCCAGCAACGAGTATCCGGTATGGCCGCTTTCACCGAGCCAGTCCAATAGGGGATTCCGGTAAATAAACACCGCTGTCAGGCCGAAGCCGTAAGCGATCGCAAGCATCCATTTTCTCATTGTAATATGTCCCTTCGCGTAATTCTTCAACCATCATACTGAAAAACGTCCAAGAATAGAAGAAAGCTCATTGTCGAATGGACTTTACACTGTATAATAGCTTCATGAGAACTGTTAACATGGGCGGTTAGATCCGCAGGAAGGGGGAGAGATTATTAACGCTTCACCACAGATCAAAATCGCTTTGGCGGGAATCGGCGGCATTGCCCGCAAAGTGTATCTCCCGCTGCTGTCGCAGATGCACGAAGTACGTATAGAAGGCATCCTCAGTTCTTCCTCATCCACCGTGGAACAGACGGTACATACTTATCGGCTCCCGAGGGGAACGACCAGCCTGGAGGAACTGCTGAGCTGGCAATTGGACGCCGTATTCATCCATGCTCCGACACCTGCCCATTACGAGTTGGTGACACAGTGTCTGAAGCGGGGAATTTCGGTGTATGTCGATAAGCCTTTATCATACAGCTTGAGCGAATCGGAGAGCATGGCTGCCCTTGCGGAGAGCAAGGGACTCCTGCTCGGGGTCGGTTTTAACCGCCGGTTTGCTCCGCTGTATGCCGAAGCCAAGATGTGGGTCGGCGAAGCCGGCGGCATTACCCAGTGCTCGGCGTTTAAGCAGCGGACCGGCCAGCAGAGCATCAGCAGCAGGGAGACGATTCATGACGATCTGATTCATATGCTGGATCTGCTGCTATGGCTGGGTGGAGAGGATTATGAGCTGCTGCGCGGAAATCTCCGCAGTGACTCCGAAGGACGGCTCATTCAGGCCTCGGGTCTGATCGGCTGGGACGGCGGGGCTGCCGGCATGTACGGCATGACGAGAGACGCCGGCGCCGATTCGGAGAGGCTCGAGCTTCACGGCGGAGGCCGGTCGGCTGAAGTGGCCGACATGGAACGGGCGGTGCTCTCCGAGCGGGGCGGAGCCCAGTCTGTACGCGGGTTCGGAAGCTGGGACACGATTCTCCAGAGGCGCGGCTTTGACGGAGCAGTCCGTCATTTTCTCGATCATTTGAACACGCCGGAGCTGTGCCGAATTTCCGCATCCAAGGTTCTCGCGTCCCACAGACTTGCGGCAGAGCTGGCGTGAGGCCGCAACCAACAGGAGGAGGCAGCAGAAATGGACGAATACCGGAAAGCGATGGAAGATCAGATTATCGAGAGCTACAGGCAGGAAGAGGATATGATGATTCTCGTCTTCGCCCAGTGGTGCGTCAACCATGATCTCGACCCGGAGGCTCTTTACCTTCAAGCCTATCCCGATCAGGCTGGCAATGAGCGTCTGGCCAGGGCTCTGGAACTGACCGTATCGAAGGAGGAAGCCGGGGAGATCCCCGATGATACTGTGCTTGGCGTACTCTCAATGTTCGGCAATGAAGACCTGGCATTTATCGTATCCGAAGCGATATCCGCCCGAAAATAAACTTTTTTTGGCAGACATTGTTCAGCGGGGACGAAATATGCTAAAATTATATATACTAACTAAACGTAAGTTTTTCTTAAGCGAGAGGTGAAGAACAATGGAGCAGCATCAATTAACGATGTGTCCGCGATTTGAGTCGGCTTTCTCATTTTTGGGCAAACGGTGGAACGGCCTCATTATCCAGACGCTGATGAGCGGACCGAAGCGTTTCAAGGATATCTCCGGCCTGATTCCTCTGATGAGCGATAAAATGCTGTCGGAGCGCATGAAGGATCTGGAGAGTGAAGGCATACTGGTCCGGCACGTATACCCGGAGACCCCGGTGCGCATCGAGTATGAGCTGACAGAGAAAGGCCGCGCGCTGGAGCCGGTCATGAAGCAGATTCAGAGCTGGGCCGAAACGTGGGTAGAATAGCAGACGTGGGTAGAATAGCAGACGTGGGTAGAATAGGCAAAGTGGGTAGAATAGGCAAAGTGGGTAGAATAGCAGCGGAATACTTATGTCCGTGAAGAGAAAACAGGCGCCGGAAACGGCGTCTGTTTGGTGTTCAGCTTTTAATTGATTATTTGGCCAACCGGTCCAAGTGCATGATAAGCGGGTGTTCTGTGCGCTCCTTCTTTTTTCGGAATTCGTAGGACTCGTTAACGATTTCGTCCGGCTCGATTATCCATACCGTGGACAGATCGTCATCGGGATTACGCGCTAGGGTCTCTTTGTAATACTGTTTGAATTGGGGGCCGCTGATGATCGACCGGATGGGGTATCCTTTTATCAAATAAGCGTCATCGCCATTTGTAACATACAAGGCAACCAGGCGCTTGAACCAGAGGGAGGATACGAGATTTGAGTTGCTCTGCGAAGTCTCAATACGTTCCAAATAGATGATCTGTCCGTAACTGTTAAGCGTAATGGATGAATCCGACAGAACATGGAGTTCTCCCTCAGCGTCAGTTGTTGCTAACACTTTGAGTATCGAGGGATTCAGCAGAAGTCCCCTAATGTCATCGTTCAATTGAATAGTCATTTTACTCCTCCTACAAAACTAAGATCCACCTGTATTAAATTACCCGGTCCAGATCAGTATCGGGATGATTTCCGCATTTTCTGTAATTGTCCATATCGAT